>JAZUGJ010000202.1:0-42465 GCA_045641145.1 Paludibacteraceae bacterium | reverse complement strand
TGTCCACTAAAGAATCATTTAATTCATTAACAGCACCGACTACATTGGATTTCTCTTCGGTCTTTAAATCGGCAACATCACCGACAATCGCCTTTGGTGCAAATTTCTCAAATGCCTTTAACAGAACATTTCTCATACCACTAATCCAATTAAGGTTTGGTATCTTTGTTAAGTCGCTTGGGTCTTCTTCAAAAGTATCAACAACATCGGCTTTAGCCACCTTGCTTGAATCGAGTTCCTTGCCTTGCTTTGCGCTTAAAGGCTTATCAGTAGCGTCAGATGTTAAGCCATCAACAATATCGGAAGTGTTAATCTTATCAGCTATTTCATCATCAATAGCACCCTTTAACTCTTCAATGTATCGTGTAGTTGGGATTTTGGTTTTATCCGTAAAGCTCTCGTCATACACATCAGCCTTTTCTGTCTGTGCAACATAATCGTCAAGGTTAATGTCACCCGCCATTGCAATAGTAAACTCTGTACCCTCGATAAAGATAGTCTGTACGGCTTTACTCTGCTCATCAAAGTAATAAAACCAAGTGCCTGCGTTTTCGGTAGTCTTTGTAACACCACCTTGCTTGTAGGTAATTACTCCACCATAATAGGTCGGCTTTTCGTCAACAGCCAAGCTACCCTTGTTATTAAACTTCTTGATTTCATCGTCTGTGTACTGTTTAGCTTCTGTAAGAACACCACTTGAATCAATGGACTTATTAACCCATTTCTTCTTTGAGGCGTTCCAAACTAAACTCTGACCATCAAGGATAGATGTAACAAGCATATCCTTAAACTCTGTAATGTTTGTGTTAAGGATAATCTGTGATATATCAATTGGAATGTTCGAACCACCACGTGTTATGATGGTAAGCTGTTTCTTGCTTTCATCGACTTCAAACTTGTAACCACCCATTCCACTTGACCATACTGTGTTGACGGCTTCCACTAAATCTTTCCAAGATGTCACCACAAGCTTTGACACATCGCCAACCTCAACAGCCTTTGCAAACTTCACATCGGCTTGTGTCTTGCTGTAACCATCATCGCCAAGCATTTCGTTTGGGTCAAAAATCAGCACGGCTTCGGGATTAATCTCTTCACCATCTTCTAACACTTGTACTGTCTTGCCGTCCTCACCCTTAAACTCTTCCTTATGCTCTTCCAAATACTCGCCAACACTCTCTTTAACAACTTCTTCGTCAAGCTCTGGCTGAACAACTGGCACTCGTATAACTGTGCCATTTTTATATGTGTAGACCATTTCGGTTTTGTCGGCAGATAATTCGGCAGATACCAAACCACTTGCAAGAGCCTTTATCTCCTTACCACTCTTGCCAATTGCTAATATTCCATCCATTCAGCACCCCCTATAAATCAATCCAACGACCATTAAATGCCACATAATAACCACTTACGGCATCGCCACTTACTGTCATAAGGACATCGCCATCGTTGACACCATCTTCGACTGTACGATTAAACTCTGATGCTTCACACATATAGGTTTCACCCATTGACGTGTATCTTGCACTTGGTGTACTTACCTTTACCATACTTACTTATCCCCCTTTACCATATTGTAAACGTTTCTATTGTTGTTAAGCTGAAGCTCCATCCACACAAGTGCTTCATCAACCCACTCGGAGAAAGTCTCAAACTTAACTACCTTTGCTACCCAAGGGAACGCCTGAATAGCCATATCATAAACCATTCGAAGCTTTAACTGACCGGTGCCGCTACCCATTTCCTTTTCAGCATCCACAACAGCCAATTTCAGCCATTCCTTAATGTTAGCAATCTGCTTATCTGTCGGTAGTCCAAACCACTTTACAGCCGTCACAATGACCATAATAATAGCCACCAACAAGGCAAGCATTAAATACCAATTGTCAATCATCCACTCCATTGTTGTTCTCCTCATACTTTAAATTCTTTTCCTTGTAGGCTTCACGGATCTTCAACTCGTTCTCACGCTTTGCCTTGTTATAATAAAACCCTACAGCCACCGATAACTCGGCAGATACTGACGGAATTAAATACATCAGCCCGTCTGCCGATTCGGTATGCCACATTAGAGCCATACTATACACAATAATTACAATCTGTATTGCCATCAACACAAGCAATATTTTCTTGGAATACTCCATCTTCTTTTTCATGTACTCAACCCTAATAAGCTAAAAAGTAAGAAACTGATTAGTGCGCCAATGATAATAGTTGCAATCTGCCCCATATACTTATCCCACTTACCAGCCTTTTTCCTTGTCGGCAACTGCTCAACTTCAAGTAATCGCTTTGCTAACTCGTTCTGCTTTGCTCTATAATCGCTCTGCTCTCTCGTCATTGCTTCACATGACATAGCCAACTTCTCTACGGACATTGTAAGCTTTTCAATACGCTTGGTGGTGGCTTCCAAATCAGAAATTCGATGGTTAGCTACCTTAATCTGCTCCGTATGTTCAGCAATCTTAATCAACACTTCTTGTTCCTGTTTAATATCCATTCCCACTTCTCCATTTAATTATAATTACTTAATACAAGCTTCTCTTAACTCTTCCACTTCTGACGCTGTAAGCTTTGGATAATCAGCTACAATATCGTTAAAACTCTCACCGTCTGCCATGCGATTATTGATAACTCGCACCATTAAATTAAACTTTGCTTTACTCATTATTACTCCTCTCCGAACATCAACTCGGCTATCACTTCGTCCTGATCTCTCTGTGATTTAACAAGATTAGCAAGCTGTGTTTCCGTGTAGGTACGCTGTGCTATTGATACAGTAATTCTGTTCTCATATACAGCTTCTGTCTCCAAGTCGCTTTCTTTTACCAGCACTACATCTTTAAACAATCCACTTCTTATAGTATATCCGTTATAGATGTATTCCTTGTTGCCATCTATTAACTTTAATGTTTCACAATTTTGTTCTGTAAATAACTTGTCTACAGCATCTAATGTATATGTTTCAGGCAATACAATATCCAAATTCTCTCTATTGCTCCCCTGAACATTGCGCTTATTACCGTTAACTACAATAACGTCTAATTCCGTCTTGTCAGCTAAAACAATTTTCATATACTCTCTCCTTAATCATAACCACAATTTCTATCCCAATAATAGGTGATATCTTCAACATCAGGATTATCACAACTACTAAATATCGTGTCGGGTTTGTCATTTTCAGTATTATCGAATAACACTTCTCCAGTAGCCGCATCTTCTATAATGCTTCCACCAGTTATTGATTTGCCATTTCCGGTATATCCACAATAAGGACAATCTATTGCCCAAAGCATTTCATACTGTGTATAGTAACATTCTTTACCTTGATAAGTAGTCTTTTCAGGACCGTGTGTTGCATCTTTGCTATACAAATACGGACTTCCCCAAATAGTTCCGTGTCCGTAACTTCTACTATAAATATGCTGCGTTCCTTGATAACAACCACCATAATGAAATTGGTCACCTACGTGTTCGTGATTTGTATATGTAATTCTATTAGCACCATTAATCTTTACATACGCTTTGGCAACTTCACGTTGTGCGCCATTCACCTTTACGGGTATCTTTTTTACTTGTCTATTTGTGCCATCTGCTTTTATAATGATTTTTTCACCAGCCATACAAACACCACCTTATGTGTAATAACACCACATATTGTAATCACCCGTTGGTGTAGCAGAACTACTAACTACAATACCACTATCTCCCAAAGCGTGTGTATGCGCTGTTGGTTTCATTTCCGTTGGAAAATCACCAATTTCTGACTTTGTATGAGTGTGAGCCGTTGGTGGCATAGCACTTGGAAAATTGCTAATATCACTTACGGTATGCTCATGTGCTGTCGGTGGCATTGCACTTGGAAAATCGTCAATATCACTCTTGGTGTGCGTATGTCCCGTGTTTGACTTGCCATCAAGGAAACCATCAATCTCTACTTTAGTGTAGGTATCGAAACCGACTATCTCTTTAGCCTTTTCGCAATAATACTTCGCATTGTCGGTATCTTCACCCTCACGAGTACCCGTACCACCAACGGCATAAGACTTGGCTTTGTCTGCATCGGCACCAGCATTATTAGCTTTGGCAACCTCGACCTTAATATCAGCTAAATAATTAGGCTGTAACTTATCTTCGGTTACGCTTCCGTTCTTGATTTCAGCCGAAACCTTACCGTTTGTTACTGTAAAATTAACGTCTCCCGTATTGGTAAAATCATAATTATTAATCAGGCTTGCAAGGTCAACCTCTTGCGTAGTTCCGTCAATGAGCGTAAGAATCAGCTTTTCCTTGTCGGCATCGTATCTAAAGTTTGTTGCAATCTTTTCAAGCTTGGTATCAATAGTGGAAGTAGTGCCATCAAGATAGGTAATCGTGAAAATACCCGTACTCTCGGCAAATGTAATTGACTTTACCATTTTGTTAGCCGTAGCTATATCAAGCTTTGTAGTGTCTAACTCAATTACTCGGTTATCTACTTCGTTCAAGCCAATATCTATTTTATTTAAGTTACCTTCGTTTAGTGGAGAATCAACACTCGGTGCGTTTCTCCAAACTATTCTGTTGTACGCTTTGTTCATTTGTTGTTTCCCTCATAGTTTTTAATTGCATCCCGATAGCTTCATCAGCTTTATCTGCTATCTCGTTGTAAATTTCTTTAACTACTAACCTTTTTATTTCAAGAGATAAAGGTACGCCATTGATAAGTTTCACAATATCTTCTCTTAATGTTCTTACCATCAAATCGTCCATATATCCCCCTTTAATATCCACAAAGTACGTAATCAGAGTTTTTTAACGAGCCATACTCTTCCCAATGTGGTTGCTTACCTTCTATATAACTTGCATACAACTGACTTGTAGATATACGGCTATTAGCTGTTAATTCATCACAAGCTAAATCCATACTGTTAAACTTATCAACTATGCCTTTGACATCTATTCTGTCTGCTGAAAGCGTTCCCGTTGTTATCTTACTTGCTGATAAATTCGGTATCCTTGCGCTATCAAACGTACCACTTGTGACTTGTGCTGTTGAAATATTAATAGCCTTAACATTTATTCTATCTGCATCAATAGTACCCGTCTTAATGCAAGCCCCATCAATAGTTGTGTTGCCACCTGATAAGTCTGAAAATGTAACAAAGCCTTGTATTTCGGTTCTATCGGCTTTAAGGCTTAAGTTATTCGCAATTACGCTCACTTCCGACGCTTGAGCCGATATTTCACTTTCTGTTTGTGATACCCTTGAACTTAAACCACCACTACCATTTATTTGTACGTTAAGACTATTAGCCGTCTGCTCAACTGAACTAACATCACCAGCAACGCTACTAATCCTACTCGACAAGCTTGTTGCTGTCTGTGTAACTTCACTTACACCTTTTTCAACGTCTGTTAGTCTACTTATTGTGTAGTCTGCTGTTCTTATCAGCTCATTTGTCTTGCCTTTAAGCTTGATAATCTCGTAATTTGTACCATTAACTTCTTCCTGACGTATCTCTTCACCATTTGAAACATAATGGTCTGTAAGAGCTTGTACGCCATCAAGGTCACGATTAAGCACATAAGACCTAACAATTTCGTATTTACCAGTAGTTATTATTGCATCGCCAACCTCTATACACAGATTTCCAACAAATTCACCATCAAAAGGTCGGTAACTTGCATTTTTAACTACACTAAAGATGTTAGCCGCTACGCCATTTAAAGTGCTGGCATCTTTCCCATATACCAAAAAGTTGTCTTCAATAACAAGGTCATTTCCCTCAGAACCATATACAGCGCCAATATCATTTTCATTGTCTCTAATCTGTACACGGGTGATTCCTCGGACTACATAATCCTCATAACCACAATTAATTCTGATGGAAGAATCCAGCACCTCACTGTTGACGGCGATAGGATACAAATTGTCACTTGGATATAAATCATTAGACGGATAAAGACCGTCTGAAGAGATTTTTTCAAGGACAACGTACCGAAAATTGCCGTCTCGTGTAATATGTCCAAAACAGCCATTAAGCTCACATATAGCTGTAATTACATCTTTTCCTGACATTCTATTGGTATCTATGGTCTTTTCTATTACCATATTATCGTTGGCAAGAGTTATAGGTTCTTGCAACACCCCAAAATATGTAAAAAATCTATCTCGGAAACTTTTTAAACTCATTGGGAATGATAAACTTTTATACCAAGTAGTAACATCTGCATTAATAATATCACTCAAAACATCGTAAGCTATGACATTTCTAAAATTTCTATCAATATCAGGCTTATCTGAATCAACTTTATACTTTCCAACCCTAAAAGGATGCGCTTTATCACCATTTAAAACCATGTCAACGGTTAGCCACTTACCTTTTAAACTGCCAAAAATGTCTCCGACTGTAAACCTGATTTCACTGGCTATACATGATCCAAAAACTAATCTGTCTTCAGTACAAAGCGACTCACTTAAATGAAAATCGTTCTCATAAATTTCTTTATTTGTTATTGTTCCCCCATCAAAAGAGATAATAAGCTGTTTATCAACACTATCTCTTTTGAAAAGGGGTTTATTAATATAATCAATCATACATAGCTACCTTCTTTTCCATAGCCAATAAATGCAATTCTTGTGGAGTTATAATAGATTACATTACCATCTATTCTGTATATTGACGGCTTAACATCAGCCATATAAACATCATCTGTAATATAATCATCTATTTCAGGGATATATATAGTGGCGTGCATTCTTTTTTCCACAAAACCGTTATCAGAAGCGGAATATTGACTCCTAATACTTAGCATGAACTCGGAAAATTCTTCATTAGTCATCATATTACGGGTACTAAATTCGACCTTAGGGGGTCTACGCCTTAAAGCGTTTCTATGCAATTCACCGTCTGAATCTCTATAAGCCGTAAAATCCTGACTATTCCACGTTACACTATAGCTATCAAGTTTAATATCCTGAGGTCTTATACGATAATTACCTATTTCTATTAAATATCCAGCGTACATATTCTCTCCTTACCACGCCATATTACCAGTGGTTTTGTTATAAATTCTTGCTTCGTTTTGAACCACCTTAAACAAACGCTTCGCGTCGCCTTCAAGGGTAACGTTAACATTTGTATCTCCACCAAAATTAGCGCTTGAGATAGCGTCATAAACCGCATTTGCAATAGCAATTGTGATTTGGTCGTTGTTGGCTACGGCTGTTCTATTTCCTATTCTGCCAACCATCTCAGGAACGCCATCCTCTCTCGCCGTGAAGACTTGAGCCGAATTGACAAACCCACCTTTTGCGAAGCCCATTACTGGCATACCCAAGCCACCAGTAGCAAACGGCATAAGCTTAATCATTCCGCGCATAGCGTTTTCAATTGTTTCAGGCAATATTCTTACAAGTTTATCTTCTTGCTCAATCTTTCTCTGATAAAAATCAGCGACAATTGGCTCTAACATATTTTTATAGTAGTCCACCATTCCACTCAAAGAGAAAGAATTAAGTGGTGAAGAGGATTCTTCTTTTTTATTATAAGCAAACACATTGGCAGAACTATATTTACTTGGCTCTACGAGCTGTTTTAAACCGCTAAAATCATAAGTCGGTGTATTAACCTTCGGATTTTCTGCTTCTTCCCTTGCGCTTGAAAAAGTCTCATACGCCTGAGTCGCCTCTTTAAGCTTACCGATAAGTGAATCCAACTTAGTATTAGATGTGTTTACCATCGTTGCTGTCGCATTCTGAACATTCTGAATGTTTGGTTTAACACCCTTTTCCCAAGCGGCTATTTCATCCTTGTTGGTTCTTACATAATCACATAAATCTCTAAAACTGTTTGTTGTTTTGCCAACAGCATCAGTTATCTTCTGACCTTCTTCCTGAATAGAGGTACGTCCGTCTTTAAAATTGGCAATCAGCCCCTCAAAAGTAGTTCCTACTTCTGTTATCTCTTCTATGCTCTTATCACTAAAAGCACTAACCGCAGTAGACATATCTTCTATCGAATCTGTCTTCACTCCGCTTAATTCCGCTGAAAGCTCTCCTATAGTATCAGTAAGTGTCTCATACGGCTTATCATCGGCGGATTTATGCAATAATCCAAGAACTGCGGCAAATGCAGAAGTCGCAAGAATGCCATTGACTACCCCTTCAGCCAATGTTTCTACTGCTTTACTATCTGCTTTTTCATCAGCAGTCTGTTCCTCAAGAGTTTTGTTTTTCTTCTTGAATAACGAAGTGATTTTGCCAACAACGGGACTCAGCAATTTATATCCAGCATAAACCAGCCCTATTGCAGTAGCTGAATCCGTCAAATCTTTTAATCCATCTTTAACATCTGCCTCTTCAAACATATCAAACGGGTTACTTTCTCCATTCCCGTTTAACACATTTAATTCATCAAAGCCTTGAACCGCACTATGCGCCGCCTGACTCCACTTTTTTATGCTCTCTTCAGTCGCCTTTAAGTATTTCTGTTCTTTATTAAGCACCGCAATAAGAGCATTAACGCCATTTACAATCTGAATAATACCAGCGGTAGCAAATGTAATTGCTGGTTCTAAGGCGCTTATACTTGATAAAACAGTTACACCAAGTGTATTTTTCAAGTGTAAAAACGAGCTTGAAATAGTATCAAGGTTAGCCTTCATCTGTTTAGCACTAACAGAATTACTTGCGCTTAAAAAGATATATAAATTATCAGAACCTTCTTTTGCCGCCTTGCCAATTTGGCTTATTGCCGACCTTACAGCCCTATACTTAACAATATTTCCAATCGACACAACAAAATGTGACCAGTTTTTATCTGCCTTTTTAACTTTGCCTTCAATTTCAGTTAAAGTGCTACCAATCTCGCCTAATTTACCATTTGTTTCTTCAAGGTCTCGATTAGACGAAGGACTTCCAATTTCTCCGCCTTTTTCAATATTTTCTATACCACCATTAGCACTCACTTCAGCTACTACATTCTTAACTGCTTTTACGTTTGCCAAAGCCTTTGAATTGCTTTTTATTTTTTCGAGAGCATCAGCAAGCCTCTGAACATCATTTATAGCGCCTCTTGTGCTTTCCGAAAAATTTCTAACTTGTTCTGATAAGTTGGCAAAGCCAAAATTATCATTACTCATTTTCTTCAATTTATTTAACGCAGTGACGAGGCTTTTGTATGCTTTTACGGCTTCTTTGGTATCCGCCGTAACCGATATTTGTAACTCATCAATTTCCGTATTTGCCATCTTTCTCTAACCTCTTTTTAGTAGCCTCTGCAAAAGCCATAAATTGTGCCTTTGCTTTTTCAAGTTCAGTTTGTCTCTTGCGCCTCTGCATTTCCTCATCAGACAAAAATTCATAAGGCTTATCAGGAAAACTTGTATAATTACTTCCGTTTTTTCTAAATAAATTACTAATTGCTATACTTACGGCATCGAACACATATATTCCCATTAAATGAAACTCTCGATTCTTCTCCTTGAACTTCAATTCTTCTGCTTTTAAAAAAGGGTGGAGCTTTCGAATATTTAAACTCCAAAAGTCATCCACCCTTATTCCCATAGCTAAACATTGTGGGAGATATGTCTCCTCTATCATTTCATGATAAGAAGAGTAAGTTTCATTTAATTCTTTTTTGTCTTCTTTGCCGTCTGACGAAAAAAACCTGATTCTTTAATTGCTTCATAAAAACAAGCTGAAACCTCTTCAAGTTCTCCGCCATCAGCCATATGCTTTTCGATGAGTCCAATAGCCTCACCCATAGAACAATCAGCCATCACGGCAATATAACCAGCCAATCCCTTTAAAGGCTTAAAATCGGAATAAAGGTCTACGCCTAACTCCTCAAGCTTCACTCCAACACCAAATGTAATTTCAATTGGTTTATACTTCTTGTCACAAATCACTACTTCGTTTCTCATATTCCTTTATTCTCCTAATCTTTTAAGTCTCTGAAAAAATTGGTACTGTTGATGGCGTAATAGAAATTGTCATCTCTACAACCTCATTTACTCCACCTTCACTGTTAGATGCGGATACAAAACCGTCCCATGTGAAATTTGCTCCATCTGAAAACTCAAGCTTACACTTCTGTACGCCCTTTGCCGCATTAAGCTTTGCAAAAGTAGCTTTATCCCAGTTTGCAGTAAACTCAAAATTTTCTACTGTGTCTCTAATGCCCTGAATATAACGCTTTGCATCATCAGCCATATCGGTAACCTCTAAGGCTGTTCTTGGTGCAAGAATTGAAGGGAAAGACTTAATTCTTACTTCTGTATCAGGACTTGCTGTACCAAAGCTTAACTTTGCTAAATATGTTGAAATCTCTGACATATTGTTTCTCCTTTATTATTGTGGTAAGGTATCTCCCCCACCAATTATTCTTGTATATCTGCCTATATGTCTCTTTATATTGGCATCCATTCCATTATCAATCGGCTCAAAAGTTCTGCATAAATAACCCATTTTTCTTAACAAAGCACCTACTTTTGCACCAATTTCTTCGGCTTCTATACTTGCCCAATCTTGTTTATTCGAAAATACCTGAATCTCAAACGTGCTTCTTCTCTGTTCATCAGATAAATCAAGCGCAGTATATCTCTCTTCAGGCACTGACTCGATTTCTACAACCCACACGCAAGGAAACTGCTTTGGAGCGTATACACGCTCGCCTACAACGTAAATGTTTTCGTTTCCATACTCATTCCTTAGTTCTGTAGCTATTCGATTAAACACATCATTTCGAGTTATCATCAAACACATCCTTTGCAATCTCTACGGAACGTCTCCGCATTTCATTTGCCGTTCTAAACATGAACGGATTAGCTACATGACCATGTGTGTAGATTCTGTAATCTTCACCATAATACCAACCACCCGTCACATCTTTCCACATTGACGGCACGTTGTACTCGTAACCATTAGTATCCGCTGGGTATGTACCTTCTCCTACGACACCCGTACCATACTCGACATAAGCCGCGTGATCTGACCGAGCAATAACCTTGCCAGTTATTTTTGTGCCGCTTGCTACAACTTCTCCGCTTATTCCATCCCTTAAATCACCCGTATCAACTGGAACAATATCTCTTGCGTATTCAACGCCATCGTCAATAAGCGTTTGCATAAACTCTTTTGTAGCTTTTACAACGTTGCTCGTTTGACTTAACTTTCCAATTGCCTTGGATATCTCCTCGCTATTGTTCAAATTGATATTCATTTTGTGTGACTTAGAATAGCCTTTCAACTTGCATTTACCCTCTTTATCGCATAAACAATATAGTTAATGTCCCTTGCGACAGATACGACCACATAATCATGCGGCTTGGTTACATCTTTTTCTTCTACCCACAAAACGGTATTCTCATCGATAGGACAATTCATGTCCGTAACGGTGATTGTTCGGCTATAAATCAAATTAACACCAAACAAATCAACATCAGCCCTTCCCCTTGTTGCCGATATTCTACCCTTGGTTTCAATTGGCTCGTTATACTCAATCTGAGAATAACCAGTAACATTGCCATACGGGTCTACTATTTCCGTTCTGTTTTTATATGTGGCATAACGAAAATGCTTGATATTTCTTTCGCACATTCTCATATCACACCACCCCCACTATTTGAACTACTTCCTTAAGCAAATCTTCGTCATTAGCAGTGTGAAACTCTCTTACAATTCCACTCTCTGTACTTGAAATCTGCCCTTCGACACCACGCCTGAAAATATAGCGGCTGGCTAATTCAATCTGCAAATTCTCATACCTTGTAGGCATCAAATACTTTTTTGAACCATCAGCCTTCAACGCAGTAGTGTCTTTAAAAGGATAAAGTCTGCTCAATATTTTACTTTCTGCCATTGACAGATACAGAGCAAATGCTTCATCGGGTAAATCCGTGCCGCTGGCAAGTAGCTTTAAATTTACAATTTTCTCATTATCTGTCATAACAGAACTCCTACTTTCTTCTCTTTGTAGACTTAGTTTCCTCAACATTTTCCACCACTGCCTCGGTAGAAGAAGCCTTAACGACTTCCTCTACCTTTGCTGTAGTAGTTTTTTTAGAGGACTCTATGTTCTTTGGTGTTCCGATTTGCACCATACTCATAATCTCCTTTTAGGCTGGTGTATGTACGTAAATACCATTCACCTTATTATCAAGATTGAAGCAATCATGATAAATTCTGTAATCAAACTTCCAAGCATCAGCTTCCTGATTTACTTCAGGAGAGAAAATACGAAGCTTTTCATGCTTTGCTACCTGAGCAACTGCTGAAGGATGTACAATCATGAAATCGATAAGCTGACCATTTGGAGTAAAGCCGTTATCACCAATCTGAACCGCGTCATTAAAACGTCCCTCAGAAACTCTGATAACTGGCTTGCCATCAAGAGTAAGCACCTCACGGCTTACATTACCCTCGTTAACAAGATGTCTTACTACAGACTTCTTAATCTGTCTATAAAACTTTTCTGATGCGAAAATAATTCTGCCTTCTCTTGTTACTTCGCGGTTGTTCATCCACTCTTCAGCCGCATCAAGTTCCTCAAAAGCGTCTGTAATAACGCCAGTAGCCTTCTTACCAGCCGCATTCGCATACTTAGCAAATCTGTAAGCGTCAATCTCTGGGACTACGTGTTCTCTCATAAACATTGATACTGCTCTACCAAACGCAAGACCAAGTGACTCTTCATTGTCCATTTCGTCCACGTTGAAGCTTTTGCCTCTATCTTGGGTGAGTGTCTTTGTCTCCCACTCGGATGTAATAGCGCCCTTTGGATAGCCATTTGCTCTTGAATAGTCACCAAGACCTTCCATTTCCATCTTATAAAGCTGAATCTTGTTTGCGCCGTCAAACTTCACCCATTCCTTAGGTGTATCAAGAATCGCTGTCATTGATGCATCCTTATAAACTTCATCCAAAAAAGGTAAATACTTTTCGGCTAATGCAATAGTGTTTACTGCCATGTTTTGTTTCTCCTTTATTATTAATTATTTATACTGGCAAGCCCATAGCTCGTCTCAGTGCCTGATTGCTTGCCTTTTCAACATCAGCACTTGTAGCTGTTCCCCCTACAGATAAGCCCTTCTGAGCATCCATAGCCTTTGCTACGGCTGATTTTGAAATCGAATCAGTTAATGTTGATAAATTTGAGAACATAGTACCCATATCACCATCAGCTAATGCTTTTGCCTGAGTAGTTGCTGTGTCTTCGTCAAAACCAAGTTTCATAAACTGGACTTTATAACCGTTTACGAGCTTGTCCTTTTTGAGTTCCGCAAGCTCTGCTTCCATAGCTTTCTGCTTTTCAACGCGCTCATTTTCGGCAATTTCGTCTTCACTCTGTTTAGCGCGAAGCTGGCGCTTATAATCAGCCGCCTCACTACTTGCCTTATCAAGTAATCTCTTGTACTTCTCAAGCTGTCTGTCGCGTTCATCAGGAGCATCTTCCTTGTTTTCTGCTCCACCCTTGGCTTCTGTCTCTTCTGTTGGTACTTTCTTCTCTTCTTCCATAATTGTCTCCTTGTCTGTTTGTAAGCTTGTCTGCTTTCTTGTGCGATTACCGTCTTCTCTGACTTATCTATATTTAAGATAGCAACGGCAATTTATGTTATTGCTTGCCTTCTTAAAGTTACTTGGATATAAGGCGCTATCACCGTCATACGTGTAAAACGGTTCGTCTAACGCCTTCGTAAGCCCACCTAATAACTCATGTGTGCCTCTTACCTTGTCATCATTGACAGTTATCCATGTTTTTGTTACGGGGCGCTCTGTGACCTTCTGATACGCTTTAGCGACCATCATTGAAGCTTCGTTGTAAACTCTGTGGTACTCTGTCTCAGCAATTTTATTGATGCCCCTGGCATCGCCATCAAGGATGCATTCCCTGACTCGTTCATTCCAAGTCTTCCCATCAATCACCTTGCTAATAGTTTTGGCTAAAAAATCACCAATCATTCCCGTGTCAAGAAGGAAATCTAAGTCATCTTCCGTGTCTTCGATTCCCCTTTTGGCGGCAAGAACAAGTGAAGTCTCTATAGTCTCTTCAACCTCTGATAAATCCGCTTCATTTACCAACGTATTCAATTCATCAAAATCTTGGATGTACTGTTTTTTATTTCTCATAGTGATATAAAAAGAGGCTACAAAGCAGATTCACTCCGCTTTATAGCCCCCATCTTGGCTTTATCTCCCAACTCCATCTGTTGGTGAGTTTTCTTTATAAGTAACCTTTTTACTATTTGTAGCTACCGATACGCCGTAGCGATTAACTCTAACCTCTACATCGTATCCCGTTGACAATCCGACTTCTATAGCCTCAATTGCCTCTTCCGATAATTTAATTTTCTCCATTTTTGACTCCATTATTCTCCGCGACTGGCATTTTAATCTGCTCCGCGTATGCTCTGTCGATATATTCCTTTGACTTTGCTACATCTCCGACTGGATCAGATGATACACCCGACTTAGCAAGTACCAACTCAGGTGATAATCCAAGCTGTTTAAGGTTAAGTGCGCCTTGCGTTTTAGTAATGATGTTGTCCATCTCATTTCTCGTAAACTGAATATCTATATCGTAAGGTTTAATTCCTTCTACCTTGCCTTTAGCCTGAAGAATCTTCAAAAAGATTTTGTCAAAATATTTGTTGGACTTCTTGAACAAATCTTCACAATTTCTTGCCGCAGTGTCCGCTGTACCCCATCCATTTCTAAGATAAACTGCACCATTGTTTGAACTATCAGATGTATTAGCGCCTGAACTAAATGGAATACCAGCAATATCACAAATCTGCTTAAGAATATCGTTTACAAACACCTGAGTCTGAGATTCATCAAGAACTGCTGTAATATCTTTTACATCAGCTTTATCTTGACCGACACTCTTAAGGTAGATAGCACCTTGTTCACGTATCTGCTTCGGTGTAATTGGATTTCCATCCTCATCTTCACCCAACTGACAGTTGTAGAATACCAAAAGGTTATTAACAAACTGCTCTTCCGAATCGAGTCGATTACTTTGAGCTTTGTTTAAAGCATCCAATAAAGGCAATACCTTCTCAAATGCGCTCATTCTACTTGAGTCGTATGTATATTCAATGATTGGAATTTCACCAAGTACATTATCCTCGATACTGTCAATCTTAAAAACAGTGCCAGTAGGTGTTTTGTTTTCAGGGAGAACCCCCTCAACATAGCCGCCACTCATGCGATAAATCTTATCCTTTGTGTAGGCATCAACAATTAATTTAACTGTTTTATCAGGATTATCATGGGTAACCATATGGAAGCCTACAAGGGGCTTGTTTCCAGCATTTAAGCTATAACCCACAAAGCCACGCCTCGGGTCGATGGCGTATGTTTTGACTGGAACATCTTCTTCGTCGTTAGATTCTACAAAAAGCACTCCTAACCCTACTGTGTGAAACCAGTCAACCAGCTCATTATCCACATCATGCTTGCCCGAGAGGTACAAATAATCATTTAGCTCCGCTATCTGCTCAGTAATCGCTTCATTTTCACGTCTTGACACGTAAAATGTCGGCTGAGTAAGAAAATATCCGTTCTTAAAAGCAACTATTTCTGATGCCTTATTAACAACAATCTTGTTATTAATCTCAGGTCTAACCTCTTTCTTCTTGTGAAGAATAGGTTGCATACCTCTCTTATACCAATAAAGGTACTCTTCTTGCATGAGATTCCTAAAATGTATAGAAAGGGCGCTATTTGTCAACGATATAATATTGTCACGGTTGATGTTCTCTGTCGGAATAAAAATCTTTTTTCTACCAAATAAATCGTCCAAAGTGGTACTCCTTCCTACTTTCTCATATCTAATTTAACACCTAATACTGATTTTCGAATGACATTTTGCAATTATATTACCCTTTTCAGAATTTTCACATTTGCTACGCCGCTATTAAGCATATCTACTGCCATTGCAAGTGAATCGGGAGCATCATCGTGCTTATTATTTCCGTTGATGGCAAACTGGAACACATTCTGCATAAACGCATTGTACATTTTGTCACGATATTTGGTTTCCAAAAATACAAAATTTTCTCTAATATCAGGCGCACTATAATAAATTCTTACTTCTTTTTTGACTCCGTTACCCTGAGTAGGTGCTGGCTTATATATGACATTACACTTATAGCCATCAGCACGAAGCATCTCCTCGACTTTCTCCTTGTAGGCGCTTGTCATTCGCGTACATTCAAACTGTGCCGATTTAATACCCCATTTCTTAATCTTATTAACCAATTCAGGCTGTGTAACCCTCTTATCAGCATTAGAGTACATCACGTCTACAACAAATACGTTGCCGTTTATGTCTTCATAGCAAATCGGTGCGGCTGTAAAGTCTCCGCCGCCAAAAGCTGGGTCAACCGCAATAAATTTACGAACAATTTCTTCTTCAGGTGGCAATTCACCATTGAAATAACGCATATCTGACGGTTCAAACAACACGCCGCTTCTTTCAACGGGCATTTGCATATACTGGGCGTTCCAGCTTGCGATATCGTTGTTCTTATCAAATGATGCCTGACGCATTAAATAATATTCTGTACTAAAGCCTACACCGTAGGGGTAATCAAAGTTACTCTCGCCCTTCTCATTAAGTGCTGGCAAGCTAATAATTTTATACCTACGTGAAGCAAATCTACTATCACTCTCTAATGCGGTCATTCTGAGTCCAGCTGGGTCACCTACAGACCATCTTGTACCACACCAAAGAAGTTTTGCGCACTCTTTTGCTCTCGGAATAAGGTTATTATCCACTTTTGACCATGCTGAAACCAATCTATCTTTGTTAAGTGCTTCTTCAATACCGCCAATAAGATCATCGCTAATTAAAAAGCCGTTACAATCACACGCACCATTCAAAGTTCCGTACAAAGACCTTGCCGTCAAGGAAGGGTATCTTTTCTTTCGGTCTATGTTTAACGTTTCGTCTTTTGCATTGGTGGAAACTATCTTTGCGTTTGGAAATATCTCTTGCCAACAATATGTCACTGGGTCAGTAATAACCTCAAGAATACCATTATAAAACGCAGTTGTAATAATATCTGAAAAGGCTGAATACAAATTACTCTTTTCAGGATCCTTGCCAATCAAAAAGCACATCAGGAACATTAAAAACGTACTCTTACCTACTCTCGGCGGCATTGACAAGAACAATTCGTCCAATTCATCATCTATCAACTCCTGAATAGCCACTGTCAATTGATGCATTGTCTTAGCTCTCGGCTGGTAAAATCTCTCCTCAGGTTTTCTATTCCACTCCAACGCGTACATAAAGCTCTCAAAGTCGTCTTGCGCCATATAAAAGTACGTCTTTTTAAGCAAATCGTACATTTTTATCGTTGTTTCCGCTGGCAATCCCTTTTTAAGCTGTGTCAAAATCTCTTTTCTCAGCCAAAGATTGTACTGGAACGTCGGACGTTTATTATCTTCATAATCTTCATGTGCCAACGCTCGAATCATGTCAAAATAATCCTGATATGACTGAAACTCATTTGGTCTTGCCTTGATGGCATCCTTTATCTTTTTCATTACATCTTTTTTATCCATGTTTTTCCCCTTAAAAACAAAAAAAGAGCCAACGAGTCTTACTCGTCAGCTCCATCTTGCTGTTATCTCTCTAATATATTCAGTTTAATTGTCTTCCTTGTCTATCTGCTCCTTAAAGTATTTAAACTTGGAATCCATTTCATCCACCAATATCTTATACGTACAATTTCGGCAGTCCATTTTACCTACGTTTATTGAATTCTCTTCATTTTCAGGCGTTTTGTATATATTAATACTATAGCCGCACACTTGCAACATCTCCCAAAAATTCTTTAAAGTAATATTATGTTTCATTCTATCGCTCATCGACGGGCGTGTAATATCAAGCTTTTCGGCTATTTCGTTCAATTTCGTGCCGCTTTGCTTCTTGATTTCTTCAAAAACAATCTTTTGTAATGTCTTCTCTGCCATTTCATTCCTCGATTCTTCTATCCAAGATAGGCTGATGTAAGCCCTTAACCCAATCGCCATCAGAGTAACGATACATTCCCTCATAAGTTTTTCGATTATTCTTAATGCCTATTACGCTGGAACGACTCCATGTGCCACCATTCCTTGTAGGCAAACGAAGCATATTTAATGCATCTGTAACTTGCTGGCAACTATCCCCTTGGTCTAATCGCCTAAATATCTCTCTCACGCCCTTGGCTTCGTCCTCGTTAATTATAAGCGTGCCATGCTCAACCCTATATCCATATGGAGCTTTTCCGCCAGCATAGCCGCCAATATTAGCCTTCTGCTTTCGCGCCGCAGATGTTCTTGCCTTAATATTCTTTCTCTCTTGCTCCGCTACAAACTGAAGGAGCGCACGGTAGATATTCGCAAAATCAGAACCTTCGTCAAATTCCTCAAGGGTACTTATCAATTTCAGCCCCTTCTTCTCCAACATATAGAGATAAGTGAAATAAAGCTTTGTTTCTCTTGCGACTCGGTCAGACTTGAACGCTATAATTGCTTTATAATCGCCATCAAGGGGTTCGCCCCATACGATTTCGTCCATCATCGGACGCTCTTCCGCGCCACATCCGACCTCTTCTACCCATTTATCAATATAATAGCCATGTTCCTTGCCATAAGCCGTTATAGCCGCCTTCTGCACGTCCACGCCATATTTATCATCCTCAATCTGCCCCTTGGTACTTACTCGCACGTACCCAATTGCTCGCTTCCATTCCATTTTTCGATTCAACCCCCATGTGATTTATTGAAGTATACCTATACTACCATAATTGTATGTATACTGTCAATAGTATATGTATACTTTTACCCTTTTTGTTTTTTCGCGCCGATTTTTTGCCTCAGTTTCGCATGACTAACCGTCCGTGTGTGCATCGCCCCAGTAAAACCCAGCCTACAAGGAAAACCTCGCTTGATTCTACCGTTACCTTGTTGGCTCGCCCCTTGGGGGGCTTCGAATTTGGGTCTTTTTTCTTTTTGGGGGTGGTAGGAGAGATACCCTCTATTCCGGGCTTTTTCCCTATACCCCTCGGGGTACTACCCCCTAAAACCTTGTAAATACTGGGCTTTCACTGTGGTTATACGTTAATACCGTGTCGGTTAATCAACATTAAACGGTCAAGGTTATTATAAGAGGAATATTTTTTGTGATTATCTGTATAAATAATATATATCTAATATTTTATTTTTTCTCTACCTATCCATACCAACCAACCAACCAAAACAAAAAAAATTATAGATACATCCTAACTTTACTATTGACTTACAATAAAATTTAGTTTAAGATAGTAAACGACAGTAAAGCCGACAAGGCAAAATAAAATTTTATACCTAAGGGGGTAACATTATGAAACACAATAATTTAACAAAGGAACTCTTACAGCTTGCGCCGCACGCATTCGTAACACTGCATAACGTCATGAGATTTGATTTTGAAAAGGACTTTAAAATAGTTCGTCTTGATGGCAGATTTACCATTAACAGCGCGATAAAGGCAATTGGAACGGATAATTTTGCGGTACTCATCAAAACAAATAAAAGATACATTAATGATTTACGATTTGCGGAAATTTGCGGCGGTCGATTAGATATTGATTATTCCATCTCGGGCGATGTACACGAGTGCTATACAAAAAAGGATTTTGAAGAGTGCCGCGCGGGTGCAATCCAAACTTATTTAATTGCACAAGATGAGGGTAACAAAGTTGAGTTTAATAAATATCATCGTACTTACACTGGAAATATTATGAACTATAAGCACGTTAAACCGATTGATTTTGCTGAGCGTGTACAAGTGATTGATAGATGGTATATGATTCAAAACGGATATAAATATTTTGTTAATTGGGAAATTCCAAAATGTACTACCGCCCAGTTTGATAAATCAGGCTATAGAGTCGACATTAAACGCGAGGAATTACGCGAACTTGCGAAAACGGTTAGAACGTCACGCCGTCAAGATGAGGCTGACCGTTACGACGCAACCAACGATATTAAACAGTTCTACGCAACGTTGGATGAATTAAAAACAATGTTTAAGCTAAACGCGGCGACAGTTGAGACCGCGATTGATTATCTTAAATTCGGCGAGATATCCCGAAACATTTCTTTACAAATCGAACGTGTAAAGCAGTTTGAAAACCTCATTAATACAAAATCATTCCACAGCGTAAAAGCTATAAAAGAACGTTGCGAGTTTATTACAGATTGTTTTGGATATCTAAAAAAAGATTTGTTATCAATAGGGGGCGCAAATAATGATTAAAGAAATAAACGAGATAATGGCGTTTGCTATCGTTACGAGCTGGCAAGACGGTTTCAGAGGTAACAAAGGACTTTATTTAATCGAAAACGGCGACGGAACTTATTCGGGAATTGATAACAGCGATTTAAATTGCTGGTGTGAAGACTTTTCAACAAAGACCGATTGCGTTAACTGGCTGTTAAAAAGAAATTAAAAAGGTGATTCGTTTAAGTTTGGCGACGGAAACGAACCACCTATAAGGAAACCACATAAATATAAAATTTACGGGTGTTTGCTATCATAACATGGTTTTGTCTTGATGGCAAGCCCCGTCTTTTAAGGGGCTAAAAAATGAATAATATTAAGTTGATGACGTGCGGCAACGCAAAGATTGATAAAAGTGTTTTACTTTTCTCTATTCCACCAATTAAAACTTGTTTGAATTGCAAAGATTGTGCGAAAAATTGTTATGCTAACAAGGCTTATAGACTCTACCCAACCGTTAAAGCCGCATGGGATAGAAATTTGGAAATTTCCAAAGATAGCAAGTTGTTTATAGAGTTAATCTCTCAGCAAATAGAGACATCTAAAAAAGCTTATGTAAGAGTACATCAATCAGGCGACTTTTACAGCGTGGAATATATAAACGCATGGTATGAGATAGCTAAAAAGCATAGCGGCGTTATGTTTTGGACATATACAAAGGTTTTTAACTATAGCCCCGAGTTTAACGAGGCTTTAAAACGTCTTAATGAGCTTGATAATTTTAATATAGTTGAATCGTTGCCGCTGGATAAGATTAATTTTGGCGATGATAACTACATTCAGGAACTTAAACAAGAAATTAGCGACACTTTACAAGCTGACGCATTTATTTGTCCATGTGGTCGCGATGATAGTATCAAGTGCGGCGTTAATTGCCACGCTTGCGCACATTGCAAATATGTATTGTTTAAAAAGCATTAATAAGGGGGCGTTTTATGTATGGTAATTTAGGACACTGGGACGCGGTCGTTTCGAGCGATGATATCAAACCGATAAATTTAGCGGATTATTTACCCGAAAAGGTCGCCGACATTGTAATAAATCAATATGAGGGTTTTGGGTATAATCTCGGACTCTATAACGGCGTTATTGTTAAGTTTGACGAGTGCTACTCTAACGACGGCACAACAGAAATTTGTGACGTTTCATTTTCTGAGATTCTCGACGACGCTATAAGCTGGCGCTATGAGTTATTAATAGAATGCTACGGCGAGGAAAAATATTTTGATGAGACCGCGCAAGATGTAAAAGAAATGCGGATTTTAGAAAAATATTATGAAGAATATTTAAAATAGTTTTATAAAGGGTTTAAAGCCCTTTATTTTTTAAAAAAAATTGATTTATTTTTAAAAATTGTTATGTTACGATACAAAAAAATAAAAATGAGGTGATTTTATGGGATATGTTAGTTTTCAAACTGACCCCCTAACAAGCTATATTTTTAACTCAAATCACGCGCTAATAGCTGGCGCTACTGGTTCGGGAAAAAGTACACTGTTAGAGACGTTTATATTTAATTTGTGCCGTTTTCCCGTTGAAAATGTCGCATTTGCCGTTATTGATTTAAAAAGAATAAGTTTATCACGTTGGAAAAAAGCGCCAAATTGCCGCCGTTATGCCGTCACGCCTGAAGAGGCTGAAAAGTTGATAAATGACTTTGTGTTTACGATGGAAAATAGATATAAAGAAATGGAACGCCGCAACATTACAAAATGGGACGGAAACACACTATTTTTAATTATTGACGAGGCGGCGGACTTATTGGACACCGTGCCGCAGTGTAGACAAAACTTAGTAAAGCTTTTAAGACTCGCACGAGCGACCTCTATTCACCTGATATATGCCACGCAAGACCCGTCTAAACGCACTATTTTTGCCGCCATACAGCAGAATATTGATTGCTGTGTTGGGCTACGCTGTCGCGATGCAATCGCAAGCCGTCAAATCGTCGGTGTCGCTGGTTGTGAAAATCTGCCAAAATACGGCGAGGCGCTAATATACACGCCTGACTTAATGAAAGTATACAAAGTCAACGTATTATTAACCAGTGAAGACGATATAAACAAAATATTAATGGGGGTAAATTAAAAATGAAACTTTACGAAAAAATGAAAAATAACGAAAATATGGGATATTGTAAGCCTTTTATTAGCACTAACGATAATAATATTTTTTTAGCAGTAAACGAGCGTGAGATTTGTGCTTTTAATGGTATCGCAGAAATAACACATTATGTTAATGTTAGTGATATTGATTTTGATGCAATTGCAGACAAATATAATTTGATGGAAACGGGTTGTAATAAGTGCGCCGTGCGTGACAAATGCGATGTAATGATATGTGATTAAGTAATTAAAGCCCTAAAACGGGGCTTTTTTTATTGCTTAAAATCGCCCTTAAATTATAACGCACGTAAACGCCGTTTTTAGCGCGTTTTAAATTTAGGTATATAAGCATACTACCCTATTATTAAAGTGCTCAAAATGCCCCTATTGCGTTTGCTGTGAGCGATGACACAACGACATATTAACCAATCAAAAACCGTGGTATTATTAGAGAAAATCACGGCTCAAATACGCAACCCCGAACCGCCACTTTTTCGCGAAATGATTTTGGGGGATTGTGAAAAAATTATCAGGTGTCCCGCGAAATTTTACTATAGTAAATTCATATTTTTCGACTTTTCAAAAATAGGCAAAAATGATCCGACGGAACGAGAATAAAAACCCAGCCAACAAGGATAAAATCAGCATTTCCTTGTAGGCATATTTCCCAAAAATCTTCAATTTTTCCCAAATAAAGCATAAAAAAACCTCGCCCTTGAGTCATCAATAGGACGAGATTCTATAAAAAGTGAGGTAAAAATTGTATGAAAAACCAGCGACTTAATAGTACAAAATTTATTAAGAATAGTCAAATTCAAGCAACAAATTCCGAATAAATCTCGAATTAATCCACTGGTGGCAGTGCTTCCATGTACCTCTCAGCGATTTTTTCAGGGTTTTGCTCCTCTCCGAGAAGGGGTACGGCTTTAATTTCGACTTCTTGCTTTTCGGTGTAATCTTCAAAATTATTTTTCATCAAAAATATCCCAGCAACGGCGTTGATTTTATTGTTCGACATATAGCTTTCATACTGCTGTTCAATTAAACTCTTGGCTTTTTTTAGCGTGTCTCTAACTTCAACGGGGTGTTTAGTCTGTCCCGTCATAATCTTGTGAACCTCTGACCTACTATATCCCAACGCTCCAGCATAAGCTACCATACCAGCCTTCATATCGTTTTCGGCACAAGCCCTAAAATATTCTATGGTTCGTTGCTTAACGTCCTCTACGTCGTTCATGTTAACTTTAGGAAGGTCAAAAAACTGCAATCCATGTAATAAAAATTTGGTGTTGTCTCCAGCGTCTGTCTGAGGTGTCTGCTCAGGACGAGTTCTTTTCTTCTTGACGGCTGTTTCTACGGCTTTAGCCGTCTCAGCTTCGTAAAATTCTTTAGGTTTCAATAAATCTGTCATTATTCTGCTCCTTTCTAATACCTATCATAATGCCTAAGTTAAACAATATCAAAGCTATTTTGAATGTATTATATTCGGGTACATACCCAATGAAAAAGGTTAGTCCCTTGGTATCCACATCTGTAGTGATACCGTAAATTAGTTTAATCATACACGCCCCTTTAGCTGTTCCCACATAATCGCAAATATTTGCTCTGAATTAAGCCTATCGTCATAATCAATTTCTATTGTTACTTTTCTTGTAATAGGATTTTCAATTGATTTGAAGTTTACAAGTCCAAGTATATTCATCTGCTTTATAGCCTCTGCTCTAACCTCTTTGTCATGCTCTCTAATCCAATCATCGAATGTAGCCTTGTCGGTATCCACTCCAACTATAAATGTTTGTTTGCTCATTCTTTCTTCTCCTTTAACTGTTTTGCAATCTGCTTAATATCTTCTTCGAAATACAACTTATCCATCACGTTGTTTTCCGTGTAATACTTAGAATGCTCTAAATTCATAAGGTTACTCAAAAACTCGTTTATTGCGTCTGCCCTACCTTGATTGTATCCTTCTTCATACCCTTCTTGTTTAGTAATTTGATATAATGATATATCCATAATTTACTCCTATTTCTTTTTATTATCCTTATTGTACCATCCCCATAAACATATAATTGCTGTGAAAATAATCACCTTAAACCAAACATCTTCCCAATACATTGGCATAGCTTACTCCTTTTTATGGTGGTCATCCCCCAAGGTTATCAGGAGCAGTATTAATGCTCCTAAACAACCTACAAGGGTATATATCCACATTCCAGTGGTCATCTCTTCACCTTACCTTCAACTACATTAATCACGTCTAAAATGTCAACCTTGCCGTGATGTTCCTCAACGTCTCTTAAATCTTTTAATATTCTCTTGCGCTCGTCTAAAGCACCCTTAATGTAACCATCTTCAAAATTAGTCATTGTTCTTCTCCTATTCTGCCAATACAATCGTGCCATCTTCAAGTGTTATGTGTTTCCAAGTAACTAACGATTTGTCACCATCCACAGAAGTTTCACCGTTAACGAAAGTATAAGGTATTCCGTTAAAAAAGCCTGCAAAATATCTTATACAAGCTGTTCTGTTTGATACGTTTGAACACAACACTAAAGTATCCACAGCCAACTCACTTGCTTTGACTGTCTTAATTGGCTCGTCTGCATTGTTCTTATGTTCTTCTTCTGCTTCTTTCCGACCTTGCATATACCCGTCCATTTTTCCGTCTGCATAAGCCTTTTCTATTGCTCTTTGGGAATCTTTCGCCTTTTTCAGCTTATTCAATCCAACTCTATCAAACACAAGAGAGTTAAATCCCATAATGCGATAAAGCTTTCTATCCTCACGCAATTCATCATCATTAAACACTTCTGCTATTTCGATTTCAAACTTATCTCCAACTTTATACATTGTTCTTCTCCTTTAACTGTTCTGCCATCTCTTCCAATGTCATCGGTCTGATATAACCGTCTTTATCCTCAATTGTAGGCATTTCATTAGCAAAGGAAACAAACTCGTCAATCGCATTTGCCCTACCTCGCTGATAACCTCTCTGATACAGCTTAGTTAAAGTGTCATCTGATTCTTTAATCATTCTTTCTTCTCCTTTATTTTACCTTGAAATTCCGTATTAATTTTATCTTGAAACAATTTATACAAGCGACCTTTGTATGTGATAAATTGTTGATCGCTTGTTATTCCCATTTCTTGTCCTGACGCATCAGCTCTGCCTTGTTGATACCCTTCCTTGTAGGCTTGTTCTTGGCAATCATCCCAATGGCTACAATCGTTACACGGTACAAAAGGCACATCGTTGTATTCAACCTTCTTAATCTCAATCATTGTTATGCTCCTTTACTGCTATAGCATGATTCACTATAGCTTGTAACTCTCTTGCTGTTAAGCCAGCGTAGTTATCCATGTTAAGTTCATCCTTACTAATTCCATGCTTTGTAAGCTGACACTGAAAATATTCCATGCTCCCTTGATAATCAATCTCTCTCATTGTTTTTCACCTCTTCTGCAATTAATCCTCTAATTTCACACCCGTCTCCAGCAAGTTCGATAATATTCGAAAACTTTATTTTGTTTTTGTAGGCGTATCTCGCAACGGCTTGTTTAGAGCTTACTGCGTATTGATAATCTAAAAATTCTTTACTCGTGCCGTCAGTTCCAAATCCATTGTAAAAATCTGTCCTTTGGAAGTAGATTTTATATAGTTTGACATTCCTCTTTGACATTCTGTTCAACTCCCCAATCATATCTACAGTTACAATACCTACAATACAATGGTCTACGCTTGCCACCAAACTTAACAGCTTTTGCTGACATACCTTCCCATTCTCCACATTGAGGGCAAATAACAATTACTCCATGCCCCGAATTACTACGTTTATCACGTTCCACTATAGGTTTTAACGCTTCTCTCATTTTTCCACCTCAATTACTTTAGCTTTGATTAAATCATCCCTAATCATTTCCCACATCTTGCGATAGCTACGCACACCTACAAGGGTATCAGGACTATCTATTGACTTTGCGGCATCTTCTAAACTATCAATATCTTCACCTTGACGTTTAATAATTTCGGCTACCCTTTGCTTGATAGGCTTTACATCGCCTATCTTACAAAATTTAGAACCAGTAGCTTCGATATCGCCAAAATGCTCTAACTTAATCTGTACATCTGCAAATTTCTCATTCTCTTTAACCACATCTTCCCAATCAAGAAGTTCAAGGTTAATCTCCTCGAATAACTCGAAGCATTCCTGAAATGCATCACGCATTGTCTCGGCATCCATTAACTCGTTGCCTATAATTACATTACCCATCAAGCTCATAAAAAGCATATACGCCTTTTCCGTGCATACACCCTCAAGCTTGCTATCAGCTTCGTGGATAACTGCTAAAACCAATGCTGTTTGCTGGCTGTTAAAGTGTAGCTGTCTCATCTTGGGTAACCATTTACTGCTTGCCTTAATCGTGTCATTAGCCATTATTTGCCATTCTCCTTAACTGTCTCTGCTGTTTTTCTGCTACAACTTTCCTGATATCATCATCAGTGATACCGAAGATAAGCTTAAGCTGTTCCATCATGTAAAACACATCGCTGTATTCCTCTATTAAATGCTGTTCATCCATCAAGCTCCCTCTTAACCTCTTGGTTAATAACTGTATAAGTTCCGAGAATTCTTCGATAGCTACCGTGATTTGAGCATTCACTCCATAATTTTTGATTGTGGCAAACATAATTTCCTCATCGACTATAGGTTTTAACTCTTTTTTCATGCTTTTTCACCTCACATTTTAATCAATTTAATAAGTTCAAGACTTCTTCCAACACTACATAAGTACCTTCGTTGTTGCGTTCAAGGTATAATTCGTTATCAGAACCAATGCCTACAAGGTCATACCGCTTTAAAGCTTTAACTTGTTCTCTAATGTCTAAGCTGTTTACCAGTTTGCTTCTCCTTGTTGGCTGTTTTTTACTTAATCTAAATAACCCTAAAAACTCCATGCTCGTTTTTATCCCCCATCATTTGTTAAAATTAAACCTCGAATATTATAATTTTACTTCGTAAAAGCACTGCCTCTTAACTTTTGGTTTCGGTTCGTACACAGTACAAACCTTACCCCCATTGCAAGGTCTTCTTTGACCAGTAACAACTATATAGTCACATGATAAATAATTCTTAGAGGGTCTTGTTGATAAGCAGTACCTACAACGCTTGCATCGTTCATCACATGGGTAAAATGGTTCACTCATCGTCTCCGCCTCTCATTTTGTTTGCGTAACACAATCCTATAGTTATCCACGCAATGATAAATCCTAAAAATAATCCGCCAAAAAATATTGCTATTCCCATTAAAGTCTCCTTAAATTTTTATTGCATTTTTTTACCGTTCTGTAGTAGCCGCCTGAGGATGATGTATGTACAAATTCGGATCGTTTTAATTTACAAACCGAATACTCAGGGCATATCCAAGGGTTACAATATTCTGTATTATGCTCCATAGCCCGTAATTCATTCATAACGCTTAAATTTCGGGGTTTTGTTTCTAAGGGTACTTCAGAACCTTGTAACTCTTCCGCGGCTTTTTTGCTCCGTCTGTGTGCTTGTGCGCAAGCGTTTGAACAATAAATATGATTTATTCTGCTTTTCACAAAGGGTTGACCACATCGGATACAAAAATCAACTCCAAAGTCTTTCATTCTTTACACCTCTTGTCTAAGTAATTAAGTGTTGCCAGCATCAATTCTTCAGCTAAATCATTAGGAGTATTTGATTTGGCAAATTCTATAGCGTCATGCCAGTATTTTTCATTATCCTCAGGCTCACCATAAAGCTTAAGGAAATTCCATACTGCCATCAAGGCATCATAACGATAGTCCCCTTTTTGTAGGTTAACTTTCATCGTTTACCTCACTTTCTAATCTGTCTAATTCCCTTAACAGCTTATCTCTTTCAATATCAAGCTCTTCTATACGTCTGCCGCAGAATATATCTCGTGTTTGTAGCCGATGAATTGTTTGATTGATCTCGTATAGTTGTTCTCGGATTAGTTCAATTTCTTGTTCATTCATATTCACTCCTGAAAATCATTCAATAAATTTGGGAACAAAGTATCAGTATTGATTTCATCGTTTCTAACTTGCGTTATAAATTTTTTACGTTCAGTAAAGAAAAGTATCACCTCTTCTGTTGCCGGTTGTTCCCAATAACACTTAATATTGGAGATGATAAAATTTATTCTTTTTTTGTTCCATGTTGTTATTTTGAGAAGGTTATTTTGGGCATCAACTAAAACATTCTCGCACAATAAGTGGTCTGTTCCTTGATTGTTGTTTACTATTGTTAATAAATTCATATTTTTTCCTCTCTTTTTTAATTATTATTCCCCAAATTTCCCCATGATTTTTGAAAAGTGGGAAAGAAGAAAAGCAGTAATATCAAGGCTTTGCGACCTAAATTCCCCAATTCCCCAAATTCCCCACCTTTTTTGTTCCTTTATAGGAGAATTTAAAAGCTATATATTCCGATGGGTATATATGTCTTTTTTTTACCCCTATATATATGCATTTTTTTTTGGTGAAATGGGGATTTGGGGAAAAATTGCCTTTAAACCCTTATGGTTACGCTATTCTTACTTTCCCCATTTTATTTTAGCTTGGGGAAACTCTCTTGTTAAAAGGGGAATTTTCAGGGGAAACACCCTCTGTAAGTTGTGGTGGAAGCTTAAAACAGTAAAAATTAAATAACGTTGAAGTTACTGGATCACTTTTCTTTTTGGTGTATCTTTCGCGATTCTTTTCGCTATCGCAAATTAATAAATCATTTGCTTTTGCCCATTTTGCTAATGACAATGTTGAAAAATTGTTTTTTGTTGCCAGCTTCTTATAAGCATTTCCAAAAAGATAAACTACACGTTCTACGTTATCAATAAATCCCCATCTGTCCTGAAAATTATCATTTGAAAAATGTACATTTTGATTAGCCATTATCTCTTCCATCAAAGTATCATAAGCTCTCTGATCTTCTGAAACTTGGTCTACATCCTTAAGCTGGCTAACACACCAATCGATATCTAAAAGCACATTATCACGAAACATTTCTGTGTTAAGTAATTCAGATGTGAGCAATAATGCCGCCATAGGTTCAATCTGTTTCTCTTCTTTTTGGACATCAAGAGACTCAGCTTTTTGGCGAATCATTTCCTTGTAGGCACTGAATTTAGCTTTTAAATCTTCTGTCGGTATCTCTTTGACGATATCTACGAACTTTTGTCCAGCAAAGCCGTAATTATTTTTAACTACGTCTACAACCTTATTACCAATGTTTTCACCCTTGGGATTGGTAAAGTACATTCCAGCTTCCGATTCAAAGTCAAGTATTCGATTAATTGCACCGCCTTTCATTGTTTCAGTAGCTAATGGACGTTCCATATTGGTCATAATAATGTTTTTCCAAGTTGGAGTAGTTTCCATCCCAAGATTAACATTAGAGCGCTCCTTGCCTTTACCAGCGCAAAGGAAATAAATTAGATTGGTAAAATCATCTTCGTTGCCTGATCTCATTTTGGAAAGGTCATCAATCATCATTGGCAAACTGTTTAACGCACCTAAACGCTGTTCTAAGGCTGTTTTAGTTGATGTAGGGTCTGTAAGGTATGCGCCCTCTTCAGGGTTAGCCCACACGCTACAAGCCATCATCAAAGCGACTGTTTTTCCACGTCCAGTAGCTGTCCAGAGATTAACAATAAATGGTAATAAGCCTAACGGCTTAACTAATACTGAAGCAAAGCTGGCTATCAAATAAATTAGTGGTTCTTTACGCCCCGACGCTCTCATGTCTGCTACTGCTAAAAGCCATTTATCATAATCTCCATGTGGCGTTAATGATTCGGATAAGGCGTGAAATCTTTCATAACTGTCAAATTCAAGTTCTTTGTCATAAGGTAAAAAAATTGATTTACCATCAAATCTCTGCCAGCCGAAAGAGCTTGCAGAAAAACCTCTCGAAATACTTTCTAAATTACTGTTTTTAAATTCCGTTAACATCTTTACAATGTCCTTAGAGGTTTCAGAATTGACATCCACGCCATATTGGCTCAATTGACCTATACTTTTGGAATTACTGATAATTTCTTGTCCAAATGTTTTATATTGCCACCGTAAAAAATCATCTTGATAACACATTTTAACTTTTACAGAATTATCTTTGATGTTCGTAAGCAACTTTACTGGGAACATTGGACGGGAACAAACTTTAACTAAATTGTTAAATGCTCCCGTTACTTCTTTGTACATCGCACCGTCTATATATTCATATCCGTTAACTTGAAAGCTGTAACTATCGTCATCGGTAACGAAAACTATCGGCGGCTTATCTTGATGCATCATTGCCGCTTGGGCTTTAGCCACTTTTAACGCCTCTTTTTTACACGCGTTAACAAATGTCATGAAGTTCCCGAGCGATTTAATTTCTCTTGCCCTATTAATATATGGAACAAGCTTGATATTAAGTTGTGCTTCACTCTCAGTATCTTGGAATACTTCCTTGATGGTATCGTCACTCACAAGCCCCTGAAAGCTTAATTTAGATATATCTCTCATAGTCTCTCATCCATTCGTGCTTGAATTCATTCAGGCAAGCCAAATCCCTCTCACATTTTGTTAATGTACGAGCGTAGGCTACCATTGACTCGGTAATTGTGCCTTGTAATATGCCATCAAAGCGGATACCCCTTTCACATTCAGCCATTAATTCCTCTGTGGCGGCTATTTTCGCATTGATGTTATTAAGCACGATTCTATATTTTTCTTGCTTCTTCCTTTGTAGGCGGATTTTTTCCTTTTCAGCCCATGTTAATTCACGGTCAACTCCGCCCAGCATTCTAAAAGCTGTTTTTAAATCAACGTTGTGCAATTTCTGCACAAAGTCGAATTGGTCTCCATGACTATTACAACCGAAGCAATACCAAGTATTTTGATTTGCATAGACTCTAAGGCTTGCGCCTTTATCGCCGTCATGGAACGGGCATTTAATGAACCCTCTTGAATTAATTCTGAAGCCATTCTCTTCAATCACTTCAGTTAGTGGCTTCCTTCTTCTTATTTCTTCGATTTCTGATTTCGTCATAGCGGCTTGCATCCTTTGGTTCTAAATATTCACATAACTCATGGGTTATAATGTCGTAAATTAACCTTGGTGTCTGTTCAGGTTTGCAAAAATGCACCGTAATATGATAGCGGCACATTAACGCGAAGAACGACGCTCTTAGGCTGTTTCCATTTACAAATGGATGATTTTCATATTTGTTGCTGTAAAGTTTTGTATAACTCCCGTTTTCAATAATCAGGTGAATGTTAGCACCTGAGTTTTTAGCTCTTGTAAATTCACGTTCAAAACGTTCTTTATGTGTTGTGAAATTGCCAATAGCCTCAGATAAACTTTCCTTTCTTTCAATCACTACAACAGTAGAAAGGTCTAAAAGTGTGCCATCAGCAAGTACGGTCTTGGCGGAATAATCACCGTAATCTAATTTGATTCTTTCGGGTCTATTCTTGTCTACTCCGCCACAAAGTTGATATAATTGATTTACTCTATCCTTAAATTCGTTGTTGACGTGTTCTCGTGTATCTACGGATATATATAGATTATCAAGAGCAATTTGAATTTCTCTTTTTGTCATTGGAGTCACACTTTCTACAACCGTGGAATATAGTAAAACCGCTATTATCTAAATGGCAGTTCTTCGTCCACGCTGGTTGCTACTTCGGCGTACCCCTCATTGGAACTATTCTCCGAATTGCTTTCGCCCTTTGGTGCGCTTATAGGAAATTCCGCTTCTTCTATTACTACATCTGTAGTAAACACCTTTTGTCCATCCTTGTTGGTATAATTACCAGTCTGTATTCTTCCAGTGACATAAATTCCCGAACCCTTCTTGAAATACTTTTCAATAAATTCAGCTACCTTGCCAAAAGCTACGCAACTAATAAAGTCTGCGCTCTGCTCCCCGTCCTTTTTAAAACGTCTATCGCAAGCTATAGTAAATTTTGAAACCACTGTCTCACCAGCGTGACTAACCTGAACGTCTTTGGTTAAACGTCCGCCTAATTCTACCTTATTCATTTTTGTTCTCCTTCATACTCTTTTCTGTTGAAACCAATCGCTTATTGAGATAATCGATATCTACCGTAGTTAATTCCTCAAGTCTACTCCTCTTAACAGCCTCAAGAAGCTTGTTAATATCTACACCAAGCTTTAAAGCATAAGCCTTCATGTCGCCAATCTGTTTAGCTGTTGCTTTGGGAGCATCAGGCTCTTGTGTGCTTTCCTTGTTGGCATTGCTCTTTGGCTTTTCAGCCTTTGGAGTAGTCTCTTCGTGAACCTCATCTGTATCAGCATCTTTTGTGTCATCAAGCAAGAATAAACCATTTAAGGCGTACTTACGTGCGTAGGAAGATGCAGAACCAGTAGTCTGTGAGGAATCTTGACCTTTTTTTTCCGCTTCTTCTCTTGCAAGGGCGTTATTACTAACTTCTCCATCACTTTCACAATCTACCAATGTGGCGGTAGCCTTAACGTAATATCTATCGCCTACAAGGGTGATGTCATCCTTAATCGTCAAATAACACTTGTACTCTGCCAATAATGGCTTAACAGCCTCAAGAATCCCTTCTGCGTTTCTGTATTTGTAATTACCAAACTTATTAAATAAATTCTTGGGTGCTTTCAGTTTAGTCTGAATCATCTGCACCTTTGTTTTAAAACCCATCTGCTCACTCATCTGATATCCAACCTCTTTCCTCTTTCGCCGTAATAAACGAAATCTAATACTTCTCCGTTATCCAGCGCTTCTCTGATTGCCTTGTTATCTACGTCTCTGTCAACCTTAACCTTGACAAATCTGTCATCAATCTCATCGAGATTAGCCTTGCCGTCAACGAATACCAGTGGCTTTAAACCACCGTTTTTAGCTATATTGAAGCTGTGGTATGGTGTTTTAAATTTAGGCTTATCGCATACTTCCATCATATTCCAAAGCATCTTTTTCATTCTCTCGATTGCATTGGTCGCAACTTCGTTCTTGCGCATCAATCTCTCGATTTCCTCGTCGCGAAGCCTATTCTCACCTTCCATCTTGCTGATTACGTAGGCTATAGCATCAGCTTTTGCATCAATCTCACCGTCGATGGACTCCCACGTATCCATGAAGCTTTCCTCATCAGGGAATTCTCCATCCTCATAATTAGCCATCAAGGCAGAATACCTTGCCTCAATCGACTTAATCACATCGAAATCACTCATCTCTACTCCTTTGTTCCTTAATTAGTTCCATCTCAATCTGCTTTTCACTGATACCTTGCTCAAGAATTCCGTATAAGGTATCTGCCATTACCATCGTGCAACCTTTGTACACCAACGTAACTTCATTGCGGCTATATGTCCCGTCGATTTCCAAGTGATCGCACGATTTAAGCCGAAAGATGACGGTATACTTTTGCTCCGGTTTTAGTTCCATGCTTACTCCTTTCCTTGTAGGCTATGCGTTAGCATTCTCCCACAGTTTTGTTTGTCTCTTGATGTACTTTGCCAGTTCTTCTGTGTCAAATTTAAGTGGCGCGGTCTTACTGCAAGTCTCTCTGATAACTACAGCGTAACCAGCCTCTTTCGACTCTCGTGCGATTCTCCGCAATTGGTCGTCGCTGAACCCCATAGGAATTAATTCCTTGATTGTCATTAATGCTTTCGGAAATGTCATTCTTTTTACCTCGTTTTGTTGCTCATCGTCAACAACTTTGACCGATTATAAACTTTTTGTTAACTATTATTCAACATAGTCGGCAAAAAAATAATCAGGGATTTCATTTTTTTTGATTTCAAGCAACTTTGAAATTGTCTTAATATCATTTGTGTTAAAGTCTCTTCTGCCAGTCAATTTGTAACTTAACGTTGTGTTGCTCATTTCACACAGTGTGCAGAAATTACGCTGATTACCAAACTTCTCAATAATCTTACCCCTTAACTTTGGATAATTTCTTCCCATTATCACACCCCCTTTCTTGTGGCTATTTTTAGTATTTATATAATTATTTCTTCAATTTCTTCAAAATCTTTTGTTGAAACTGCATTAACAAAATACACCTTTGTTGAAAACTTGTCAACACTTTTTTCAACATTTTTATGTTTTTTAATTGAAAGTCAACAAAAATTATGATAATATTCAACAAAAGTTGAAAAGCACCAAATTGGTGCTAATCGCAGAAAGGAGAAAATTTAATATGACAAATGCAGATGTTGTTTCTCAACGATTGCGTGAGGCTTTAGAGGACAAAACAATGAAGCCTATCGAACTTGCCGAGAAAACGGGATTATCTCGCGCTATTATAAGTAAATACATAAATAAAGTAAGCGCTTTATCCCCTAAAGCCGCGCAATTAATCGGAAACGTTTTAAAAGTTAGCCCTAAATGGTTGATGGGGCTAAGTAACGAAAAATATGCTCACGATTATACTTGGGTCGCCTTGGACGGAGAAAGTATTATACATACACTTCCCGAACAAGAAGAACAACGTGAACAAAAACGAGAAGATTTTTATCAAAAAACAAAATCATTAATTGAAGATGAGACGACCTTAGAAAACAAACTAATGAATTTACAATACATAATCGCCAATCATAAAAACGACAATAAATTCATAGACCAATTATTAACTTATGCCTATTTTTTAGAATTGAAGGAAGGAGAATAACCTATGGCAAATAAAAATAAATATAAACCCCGAGCCGATGGGCGATACTCTACAAGAGTATGGGACGGAACGTACCAACAAGGAAAAAAGCATTACAAGACACTTTATGCTGACACATCCAAAGAGCTTGAGAAATTAATCCACGATTTCGAGAGAAAAGTCCAAAACGGAGAAGTCACACAAAGCACGGAGATGACCATATATCAGTATTGTGAGAATTGGGTGAAGAATTATAAGTCTACAAAAGAGAAAAGCACACAGCAGATGTACGAGCGTGTAATGGAGTTCCATTTAACTGATTTAAAGAATAAGAATTTCAAATACTTCACTCTTCCAAACGTTCAGGGCATAATCAATCAATGCATAGACAAGCCAAGGACTTGCCAACAAATAGCAATGACTCTAAAACAAATCGGAAAATCTGCCGAGTATGACAGTTTGCTTCCAAAAGGCGCAACCGATGAAATTTTTGGGCGTATTGAATTACCCCGATATGAAGCAAAAGAAAAACGTCCTTTGACGGACGCAGAAATAAACACCTTTAAAACGCACGTATGGACACCAAAACAGCGTTTGTTTTTGTCGGTGCTATACTACTGTGGCTTGAGACGAGAAGAGGCTATAGCGTTAACGTGGAGCGACCTACAAGGGGATGTAATTAAGATTGATAAAGCCTACGGATTTTACAATAAAAAACCATACTTAAAAAAGCCAAAAAGCAAAAATGGTGTTCGTGAAGTTCCAATTCCTTCGGATCTGAAAAAAGCAATTGCAGAATGTCAGGCACAAATGCCATCAACGGAGCTGGTCTTTTGCATGGGAACGGGCGAGCCGATGACAACTGATTCCTACCGTGCGTTTTGGCGAGCTATACAGCCCGTTTTTGGCACTGATGTAACCGCGCATATATTTCGTCACAACTACTGCACAAGACTTTGCTACGCGGCTCTAAAGGATAAGACAATCACCACCAAGAAAATAGCTGAGTTGATGGGCGATAATATTAACATGGTTAACGAAGTCTATTCCCACATTTTGGAATCCCAAGAAGATACCCTTAAGGCAATAGAGAGTGTGTTTTGAAAAAGTTTTGTAGTCAAAGTTTGTAGTCAAGATTTTTGCAAACGCAGTAACCACAAGGGCTGAAAGGGTGTTATACAGATTGACTTTTAATCAAGTTGTCTCGGGTTCGAGTCCCGAGTGGCTCAGACAAAAATAAGTGGTTGGAATCCTTTAAAATCAAGGACTCCAGCCACTTTTTCTATATACGAATTTGTTTCTGTATTCCGTATGCTTTACTGTATTTGACTACACTTTACTATCTCTTTTGTAGTCAATTTCGTAGTCAAAAATTAGAACACACTCTCTATTGCCTTAAGGGTATCTTCTTGGGATTCCAAAATAAAAAAACCACCCCGTGATTGGTGAGGTGGTTTCTCTTGGGAGTTTATGCTTTACAGCGAAAAGGAAATTTACTAACAAAAATAAATTTCTGTAATTATTATACAATCAACAAGCTAAAAATTCAATGACGTTTGAAACTACATGGCAAGCATTTGTTTTATCCATGCCACTTCATCGACGTATTCCTTGTGCGCCGCTTCCCAAAATTCACGCATACTTTCAGGCACTTTAAGGTTTTCACTTAATTTAGTAACCTCTTCCATGATGATTTCATGGACGTATTTTGAATGCTTTAATTCGTCGTTTGCCATCTCGGTATAAACCCTTGAACGATTCACATTGCCTTGGCTTTTGTAGTAAATCGCCTTTTCCGCATATTCTTTTGCATTAATTATCTCTTCTTTCATGGTATAGACCATATCGCTGATGTACTTCATATTTTACCTTACCTACGCTTCCTTCAAAATCGCTGAACAGAACTGTGTTACTGTACCTACTGCTGTATCTAATGATGTTAAACGAAATGTGAAACTATGCTCTACGCTACAGCAACAGCCATCAAGCTCAAGGTCTGTTTCGGTATGAATCTCGCGATAACCTGAAGGGACTGTAACTCTTCTGTATGTGCAAGGCAATGGAACACCGTCCATATACATCTGAAATTCAACATCGCCGCCCGTTGCAACGTTAATTATTACGTCTCCCGAAAAACGATATAAACCAGTCTTAAGGGTGGTGTAGTTCATTGGTTCAGTCTCTATACTTACACCACTATCCACCACTTTTGCCCCAGCAATTGCCAATTGTAAGCTCTGACCAGCCGCTAATGCCTGACTAAGATTATTGTAAAACCTCTGACATGACTTATCATGGCAAGTTTTATGTCTATTATTTCCGCATCCCATATTATTTCTCCTTTAAAAAAAGGGAGTGCATACCAGCACCCCCCTGATATGCTTTGTTAAAAGCGTTAATATTCAGTTATTTGCTTTATCTGCAACAGTTTCCGCAACCATTGTTGCAAAATGGTGAAGCGCCAGCGTCATAACTCCAACCATTTGGATAACGAACAACATTAACCATCTGATTAGCCATTTCAAGCTGATTAACTTTAGCCTGAAGTGCTTCAATCTTATTCTGCTGTATCATTGCTCTTGTAGCTTCACCTTCAGCATGAACGGCTGTTTTAACATCATAAAGCTTATCCTGAATGCCTCGACTCTCATTGATAACAGTGCCAGCAACCATACTGTTGCCGTCCTTTACAACATTATTGAGAGCGAATGTCGCATCAGAAATGCCATTAAAGACATTCGAGAAGCCACGGTCTAACTTATCATCAATACTGTTGAATCTCTGTCCAAAGAGAATCTCTTGCTGGGAAGCGGCAGTAGCGTACTGCCCATAGTCTCCACGATTGTTCCAACCAAAACCACCGCCACCAAGCAAAGCAAAAAGAAGCAAAAGAGTAACAATTGAATTATTGCCACCTAAACCGTTCATGTTGCCAGTAACTGTAGCAAGGTCGGAAAGTGTATAACCATTAGTTTCCATTTTTTATTCCTCCTATAACTGTTTTAGGTTAGGGATAATCATTATTGATTACCCGTATATATAAGATAAGTCTGCGCAAACTTATTTTTATCTTAATGGTAAGCCGTATTTTGCGGCAATTTGTTCAATGGATAAACCTCTATTCGAGTCTATAAACTGTTTAAACTCAGGATTTTCCTTGTACATTTGATTGTATATTGCTTCGGGATTCCCCTGGATCAGATTGTTTGCCAATTGCATTAATTGCCCCATTCCCCTTGTAGGCTGGGTTGGCTTGCTGAATAAACTGCTTGACATACTCTTCCATCTCCTTTCGGCTCACATAATCATTGTTTGGTTGTGGCTTGTCATTTTTTATTTCCTCAAACTTGAAAGTTCTGATGGTCGGAAATCCAGCGCCATCTGTAGACTTAATATAAAATAAATCTTCATCACCATCAAAGAGTGCCACCGTACTATTGGCTGACATTTTATACGCTTTTGCGCCATCAAGACCAATAACGCTGATTAAACCGTTAGTCTCTTGCTGATAAGGTTCTTGATACCCTTGTTGGTAAGGACGTTGAGAAGGATTATATCCCATACTTGGATTCATATACATAAGCTCACCTCTTATATAAATAATAGCATAAAAAAAGAAGAGGTATCTGCCAATAATCTGCCAAAAATCTGCCAACCTCTTCTTTATTCAATTAATGAGTATCCATGTACTCTTCTTCTTTTGATGTTTTTGGTTCAGGAAGGATATCACTATACTTAGGATACAATTCATTATACTTTTGATACAAAGTGTTAATTATTCTATGCACTGTCCTTGCGCTCCATCCAGTAGTCTCGGACATTTCACTAACGGTATACCCCATAATTCTCATTCTCAGAATCTCCCGTTCTCGTTCATCAAGCATAGCCAATTCGCAAAAATTACGGTATAAAACCTCATTCCAGTTTACTCTTGTTCTTGCCATATACGTTCCCCTTTCGTCGGAATATAATTTTATAATAATATTATCCCATCGCACATAGCAAGCATTCATAATATACAAAATTCAATAAAAATGCGCATTTATTTTCACTTAGTTATAATTACTTTAAGCCCTTTGGACATTGCTTTGTTAAATAATTCCTTTGCATTTTCTTCTTTTTCAAATGCTCCAAGCTGAACTTTAAAAACGCCATCAACATCACGGATTATTGCGTCAAATCCCTTCTTATTGACAGTCCTTGCCATAGCTTCGGCATTTGCCTTGATGGTATAAGCGCCAACCTGAACGCGATACCACACCTTAGTCTCAGGCTTGATATCCGCCGCGGGTGCATACTTATCATAATAAACTTGTGCATAGCCAGCACGTCTCTGCTCCATGCTTACACTTTGGTCTGACGGAGCTTCGTACTGGTGAAGAACAATGTCAGATGCCTCTTTTACGCTGTTTGTGGTCTTTAAGCAATTGTATACCTGAGTATATCCCTTAATTTCCTTGAGCAAATATTCCAACTGAGTTTCACAATCGCCAATTGACTTATTTTTTGCTCGGCAGTGTTTGAGAAGATTCTCTTTTCTCTGCCACCAAGTCCACTGAGCCAATCCGTAACCAGCAGAATCACGTACAAAATTTTTGTATGTTCCATCATCAACAGCCTTTGTATAAGTCTCGTCTGTCATTCCAAGGGATTTTTCATATATCTGTTGCAAGTTATTTGACCTAAGTCCACTCTCTGCATACATATTGCCCATCAAACCAGCAATGCCAGCATCGGTAAACGGACTATTCTTTTTTAAATATGCATATATCTCTTTGTCTGTCATATCTTTCTCCTTTCAAAAAGGGAAGCTTCCTCGAAAGCTCCCCAAGAGCATAGCCCACACGGAAACTATACTACGTTCACTTAAATTGGTAAGGACACGAATGTCCCTACCACTATTAACTAAATGGTGATTTTATTTATAAACTTGCTATCCAAGAATTAACTTTATCGTTAATAAACAACTTATAGCCTTCAAATGTTGGGTGAGTGCAACCATCTTCCTTAAAGTATTTTCTGTGGCTGTCCATAAAACCACATAAATTACTTTCGTTATACAAATCAAGATATGGTACAGAATACTTCTCACAAATCTCTTTAGCACGATTAAAGTAGTTAATCATGTTTGGGTTATCTTTGATTTTATGTGTTGCTATATATCCAACTTTTGACTTGTCACAATTGGCTACAATAAATCTGATAGCCATTTCAAAAGCACCACTAAAATTATCAATAGATAACTCTGTTGAAAAATCCGTTAAATCTGACATAGTACCCAATGGCTTATTCTGATATGCATCATTAACACCACCCTCAAGGATGATAAAATCGTAAGGCTTTAACGATTCAACATTTGTTTTTGTAATCATATTGTATATCGTGTCAAATAGTCCTGTTTGGGTGCTTGATGTCGAGTATGTCCGACCACCCAAGCCACTATTATATACGTTCATGTTAAACCTTTTGGCTATTCCATTTAGGCAAGCCCAAGAGCCATCGCCTTCAGTAATGCTATCTCCAAACGCAACAGCACTCTTTCCGTACAAATCACACTCTTTCACTTTATTCCCTACAGACTTAATAACTTCTAATTCTTTATACGAATTGACATATAAATCGCAATCATCGTCTATATCAATGTTTACTATTTCAAGATTAGCACCACTGACAGTAGTTTGTGGATAATAGCCTTTAACAACATTGTCTTTCATTAAAACATAAGCCTTTAAATTAGTTCCATGCGATACTCTTGCACGATATTTTTCGCCTTTCAATGCTTCAATGTGTGTATAATGGCTATTTTCAAGTGATTTAACAGCACCAGTTTTGTCAATGTAATTCCCATCAACAAGAGTTATGTCAAAATCATCATACTTTGGCACAAACATATCTGCCGATAAATTCATTTCAGACAAGCCTTCTACTTTGTTCACGCTGATAGAATTATCTTTTATCATGTTTGTGTTAAGGCTTGTTATTTCAACTTCTTTCTGAACAGCCAAATAACCACTTTCAATAGAACACACATACATTGTGCCATTGTTCTCGGCTTCGGTTATTTCTATTTCAATATCAAAGTTATGTGAAGTACCCCAACTGTCAGCAGGATATGCTCTTGATACAACACCACTTGAATTTTTAATTACATAAGCACGAATGTTTGAACCGTTTTTTGTTTTTAGCTTATACTTCTCTCCACCAATAATTGGCACAGAAATGTTAAAATAACCACTTGCGCTTGTGCCATTCGGATTTACATAGCCGTCAGAAATTGGTAAATTAAGTAATTCATATCTGCTCTCTTTAACAATAGTCTGATTTAGTTCATCAATCGTTTCATTAACTGTGTCGATTTTTGAATCCACACTCTCGTTTGTGGCAAGGTCACCCAAATCCTTGTAAAAGTCGGTTTCCGAGCCAATATATCCACCTACTTTAGCACTCTCGTAGGCTGACATACCTTTAATTAAGTCGAAGTCGTGTAACACTCCGTTTTTATCTCTGTATTTCATAATAAAATCCTTTCTAAAGGGTTTGATGTTATCGCACCCTTTTGAATTTGATGTTAAGGAACATTTAGTGGACAATCCACTTTTGTGTTTTGTGGGTTAGATTATCCAACTTTTACAACGGATATGTTAGACGTTTTAAACGAAATTGAGCCACTTGTATCCATTGTAATTCTATGAACATCAATAGCGTGACCACTTCCATCTTTACTGTCGATTACAGTATCTGTACCACCCTCAAATGCCGTAGGCTTTAGAAAATTGGTTCTTGCGTATGCTGAACCATTTGCAGAATAAGCCGTTGCTGTAAGTATATACTCCCCTTTTTCCAAAGGTATTGTTATTGCGTCTTTTGTGTATGCGTATGAACCCATATATAAGGCTTTCTCGCTATCAAGAGGTGGTACTTCGTGTATGATAAAGCCTCTTGTATTACAACTTATTGTTGAGCCTTTTGGTACAAAATCAACCTTTTGGAATTGCATTATTCTTGCTGTAGTTGCACTTGCGTTTTGTTCCATTGGTATAGATACACCATTAACTGTAAAAGTTGGATTGCTACCTGAAGCACTCACAATTCCAATAACATTATACATATCTTCTTCTGTTGTTATTCCAGTTGTCAAAGGTATAAATTCATACTTGCCACCACTCTTAAAAGGGGTAACTGTATCAGCACCATCCTTTATATAACCATATTGACCATCTTCTGTGATACCAAATTTGAATGGTACTTTGTCCACTAAAGAATCATTTAATTCATTAACAGCACCGACTACATTGGATTTCTCTTCGGTCTTTAAATCGGCAACATCACCGACAATCGCCTTTGGTGCAAATTTCTCAAATGCCTTTAACAGAAC
>JAZUGJ010000201.1:0-18545 GCA_045641145.1 Paludibacteraceae bacterium | reverse complement strand
GAACACGCTCGAACCCGGGTCTCCCTGACGACCGGAACGTCCGCGTAACTGCCTATCTACACGGCGGCTCTCATGCCTTTCCGTACCAAGAATAGCCAGACCGCCGGCGGCTTTAACTTCGTCACTCAGTTTAATATCCGTACCACGACCTGCCATATTGGTGGCAATGGTTACCTGCCCTTTCTGACCGGCTTCGGCAACCACCATGGCTTCCTGCTGGTGCAATTTGGCATTGAGGACATTATGCTTGATATGGCGCAGGTTGAGCATCTTGCTCAGCAACTCGGATATCTCAACCGATGTGGTACCTACCAATACGGGACGACCGGCATCCACCAATTGCTGTATCTCGTCAATAACGGCATTGTATTTCTCGCGCTTGGTGCGGTAAATACGGTCGTTCATATCGTTTCGGGCAATAGGTTTGTTCGTGGGAATAACGACCACATCCAGTTTATAGATATTCCAGAACTCGCCTGCTTCCGTCTCAGCCGTACCGGTCATACCGGACAGTTTATTGTACATGCGGAAATAGTTCTGCAGGGTGATGGTGGCAAAGGTTTGTGTTGCACCTTCCACTTTGACGTTTTCTTTGGCTTCCACCGCTTGATGCAGACCGTCCGACCAGCGACGGCCTTCCATGATACGACCTGTCTGCTCGTCCACTATCTTGACCTCGTTGTTGTCGATGATATAGTCCACATCTTTTTCAAACAGCGTATAGGCCTTCAACAACTGATGAACAGTATGTACGCGCTCGGACTTGACGGCATAGTTAGCCATTATCTCGTCCTTTTTCTGCTGTTTCTCCTCAGCAGTCAGACTCATATTCTCCACCTCCGCCATTTCACTGCCGACATCCGGCAGAACGAAGAAATTGGGGTCGTCCGTATTGCCCGTCAGGGTATCGATACCTTTATCGGTCAGTTCAATGGACTTGTTCTTTTCATCGATAACGAAATACAGTTCATCGGTAGCGATGTGCATATTCTTTTCGTTCTCCTGCAAGTAGAACTCCTCCGTTTTCTGCAAGCGCACTTTAACGCCCTGTTCGCTGAGGTATTTAATCAGGGCTTTGTTCTTCGGCATACCTTTGAAGGAGCGGAAGAGTGCCAACTCTCCTTCTTCGCGCACTTTCTCATCCTCGCTGCCCATCTTGGCTTTGGCTTCGGTCAGCAGTTTGGTGGTGAGAGTCTGTTGGGTGCGAACCAGCAGTTCGACACGATGTTTATACTCGTCAAACATCTGATCCTCGCCTTTGGGAATAGGTCCGCTGATAATAAGCGGTGTACGGGCATCGTCAATCAGCACCGAGTCCACCTCATCCACGATAGCGTAGTTATGACCGCGTTGCACAAGGTCCATCGGCGAAGTAGCCATATTGTCGCGCAGGTAGTCGAAACCGAACTCGTTGTTCGTACCAAATGTAATATCGCACGCGTATGCCTTGCGGCGCTCGTCCGAATTAGGGCGGTGCTTGTCAATACAATCAACGGTCAAGCCGTGGAACATATAGATAGGTCCGTTCCACTCAGAGTCACGTTTGGCGAGGTAATCGTTAACGGTTACCACATGCACACCCTCGTGGGTCATGGCGTTGAGGAAGACCGGCAGAGTCGCCACCAAGGTCTTACCTTCACCGGTAGCCATCTCGGCTATCTTACCTTGGTGAAGTACAACACCGCCAATCAGTTGGACATCATAGTGAACCATATCCCATTTTATTTCGTTGCCGCCGGCAGTCCAATGGTTGTGGTACAGGGCTTTGTCGCCGTCTATCTCGATAAAGTCAAAACGCTCGTCGGCTGCCAAATCGCGGTCCATGTCGTTGGCGGAAACAACGACAGTCTCGTTTTCGGCAAAGCGGCGGGCGGTGGATTTAACGATAGCAAACACTTCGGGCAGAATCTCGTCCAGCACCTGTTTGTAGTCGTCTTTTATCTCCTTTTCCAGTTTATCGACTTCGTTATACACTTTCTCGCGCTGGTCAATCTCCAAGTCCTCTATGCCGGCTTTGAGTTCGGCAATACGGTTTTTCTTGTCCTTGACGCGGTCCTGAATTTTCTGCATCAGGGCTTGACTGCGGGCACGCAGGTCGTCATTACTGAGCGCGTCTATTTCCGTATAGGCGGCTTTGATGCTATCCACATAAGGCGCGATTTCCTTCATGTCTCTTTGTGCCTTATTTCCAAAGAGTTGGCTGATTACACTAATAAAACTCATATCTTGTTTTTAATTATTATCCAGATGATGACGGGTGCGCCGAATAGGGCGGACACCGTGCTGATAGGTAGCGGATAGGTACTGATGCTGCACAGCAGATCGCAGAGCAGAACCAGGTCGGCGCCTATAACTGCCGCTGCAGGCAGAATAACGCGGTGGTCGCTGGTGCGGAATAATCCCCGTGCGATATGCGGCACTGCCACACCTACAAACGCTATCGGACCGCAGAAAGCCGTTATTCCGCCGGCTAATAGTCCGGTGGCAATGATTATCCACAGCCGCACGCGTTCTATTTTGACACCCAATCCGCGGGCGTAGTTCTCACCCAACAGCAGTCCGTTCAGCGGTTTCAATAGACCTACGGCAATAAGTATGCCAACGCACACTACGACTGCCAACACTGCCAAGCGGCTCCACCCCACATTGCCTAAACTGCCCAGGGTCCAAACGATGAACAGTTTGAGGGCATCAGGGTTGCTGATATTCTGCAACACACTCACTAACGCGCCGGCAATGGCGCCGAACATCATGCCTACAATGAGCAGACTCACATTGTCACGCACCTTGCGCGCCACACCCAGCATCAGCAACAGCACTATCAAACTGCCTATTATAGCGGCGCCGGCTATGCCCAACTGTGTATTACCCACCACACATTGTGCATTGTGCATTGTGCATTGTGCACCTAACAAAGTGATAACTGCCACGCCCAAACTCGCGCCAGAACTCACGCCTAATATATAAGGTCCGGCGAGTGGATTGCGGAAGAGGGTTTGCATCAACGCACCGCTAACGGACAGTCCCACACCTGCCAGAATGGCAGTCAGCATCTTAGGTAAGCGCAGTTGCCACATTATCTGTGCGCTGACGACCGATACGGGGTCTTCCCAGTCTGCCGCCGTCCTACCGATAAGGTCCCACAACGGGATAAAAACCGACCCGCAACAGATATCCAATAGTGCCAATGCGGGCAGCAGAAGCAGCAGGAGCGAACCTATCAGGGCATTCTTACTCATATTAGTCCGCAAAGATACGAAAAAATACCGAAATATGCAACTTTTTTTGCAAATATCGGGGAAAAAGTGTAATTTTGCAGTCCAATTGAGAAAGAGAAGATACTATGTCCGTACATGTTGAAAACAAGCGCATGACGACCGCTTTAATCCGTCAGAAGAAGAATACAGGGGAAAAAATAACCATGCTGACCAGTTACGATTACACGCTGGCGCGATTGGTAGACGAGGCAGGCGTGGATATGTTCCTCGTTGGGGACAGCGCGTCCAATGTCGTTTGCGGCAACCAATATACGCTACCTATCACGGTGGACGAGATGATTTTTCTTACCAAAGGCGTGGTGCGTGCAGCGCAGCACGCGCTGGTAGTGGTTGATATGCCTTTTGGTTCTTACCAAGTGAGTGAAGAAGAGGCGGTACGCAATGCTATTCGCATGATGAAAGAGAGCGGAGCCGACGCGGTCAAGTTGGAAGGCGGTGAGGAGATTGTTCCCGCTATTCGCCACATGATTCAAGCCGGTGTGCCTGTCTGCGGACATTTAGGACTGACACCTCAGTCGGTCAACCAGTTGGGCGGATATGGTCTGCGTGCCAAAGAGGACGCCGAAGCAGCTAAGCTGCTGCGTGACGCCAAGTTACTGGACGAGGCGGGCTGCTTTACAATCGTACTGGAGAAAATTCCTGCTGCCCTTGCGGAACAAGTGACCAAATCAGTCAGTTGCCCCACTATCGGTATCGGTGCCGGTAACAAGACGGATGGACAAGTGCTGGTGCTGCATGATATGTTAGGACTGAACACGGGCTTCAAACCCAAGTTCCTGCGCCATTTTGCCGAATTAGGCGAAGCGGTAAAGACGGCAGTAAACGACTATATTGCCGCCGTTCATGACACCTCCTTCCCGAATGAGGGCGAGAGTTATTAGGGAGGAAATACCCTGCCCACTCAAAACTGAACGAAGGGTGAACGAAGGGTGAACGAAGGGTGAGCTAACGGAGAGTTAACGGAGAGAGAGAAGAGGTAGAAAGCAGGGTACCATGCGCATTGTAGATGTTATTACGATGGCGGATAAACAAGTGTCCGTCAGGGCGGATAAACTTAGGCGCAACCTCATCTACCGAGACTGAAGGCAGATTTGTTCCGTCCGATGTGAGGAACATACGCGGTTCCGACTCGTTCGTATTATCGGGCTTGACCGTAAAGCCATACTCAGTATCGGGCAACAAGCCCGTAACGGTGTGGAATGTGTAGTTCTCCACACGCGGATAGCCCGCCAAATGCACCCGTTCTTCGTCCACCAATGTGAAGACATCAACCAAATAATTATTGGTGCCGGCATTCGTCCAATGAAGCGTAGCCGACGAGGTGGTGATGTCGGTAGGGTCCATCACATCAAAGACACACGAGGCAACAATCGAGATAGAGGGTTGCACAAAATCGCCCGCCAAAGGATAGACAACCAACGGTTCGGTAATAGTTCCCAATGCCTTAGGCGTGAAAGTGATCGTTATGGTTGTACCGCTATTGGCTTCATCAAAAGAGAAATAACCGTCCTCCGGCTCAATACGCAGTTCTTCCGGCTCAGAGGCAGGATAGACATAGATATCCGACGAGAGGTTGGTGGTTTTGATATTTACCGTTTGCGAAGAAGGCGTTCCCACCCCGTACGACACCAGCGAAATAATATCGCCTGACTTGGGTTGCACCAGTTCCGTCTGCGACTCGCCGGTAAGCGTAATATCCGTAGTTACACTCAGTTCAGACGAGGAAAAAGAGAGTGTAGTGGTATGCTTACCCAACCGAATAGGCGAATAGGAGACAATTAGGTCCACTCCACTATTGACCTGCTCCGCCGTCAGCGACGAAACAGCCACGGAAAAACAGTCGGCGTCCGCACCCGACACCGCCACCGAGACCGGTTGGGTCAACTGAGAGCCCAATACGCGCACCTTCGTCTGTACCGTTTCATCTAACGAAGCACCTCCCAACGGGACAACCACTCCGTATTTGGGCGTCAGCAGGGTCGGAATCTCCGTAGCGCAGTTACAACCCGTACCGTCTGACTCCGCATAGGCATAGTCGGATGTGGACATCAGGGTTGCCAAATTAAGCGTCTGCCCCTTATACTCGCCCCAAATATATTCAGCCAAGCAAGGATAATCGATAAATGGATTACGGTTTTTCTGCTTGGCATAGATGGCGTTGTTGCGGTCAATCTCCTTTTGGGACACAGGGTCCTGCCGATGCCATTTGAGGAACAGATTGATGGCATAGGAAGTCAGCCCCGCCGTGTTGGATGAGTAAGTAAACACGGCAGATGCGCCTGTGGACTGGGTAAAATTACGATTCCGATAGCAGGAAACCATATAGAAATAGGAGCGGGCAAGGTCACCTTTATACTCGTCATCGGGCTCAAAAACTTTACCTCCATAGCCGGAGAAAGTGGAAGTACCAAGCCGTCCCAAAGCGTGACCGCCCAACGATTCGCCGCCTGCACACTCGCCATAGGGGTAATTGGAACGCTGTCCGTTTACCTTACCGTCAGTGGGGTACACATGAAAAGCATCGGACTTCATCGGTTTTGCCTCATTGAACCACGACTGGGGAACCGAATGCTCACGGTTGTAGCAATTACAGACCGTTTTATAACTGCCACATGTCTTGGAACCATGGTGAAAAGTGCAGGTCGAATAGATATCCCAGACCTCATTGGTACCGGGCACCACATCAGAAGTGGGATAGACATCATACAAACCATCGTAGTCCACATCGGTATGATTGGTAATCTTGGAATAGAGGGCAGCTGTAATGGCATCGCCTTTCTTTCCGTCAACGCTATTGTAATAACCGTCCGGGATAGCCGCAAAGACAGATACCCCCACACACACGGCAGCAAAGGCAAAAATAAATTTTTTCATTTCTATGAAAGAGTCTTTATTTATCGTTTATTCTAATATTTTTAACCGATGAAGCGACATTCCACGCCTCCCCCTCAGTGGGAGTGATGGAGACATTATGTACAGTCAGTCCGTCCGTTTGGCGAACAGTAGCGCCACGGGTGCAGGACATCGTGATATCCGACAAAGACACATTGCGGATAGGCATCTCGGGCAAACCGTTGAAATACATGGCGCACTTGACATCCACCGCCGTTACATCGTGGATAGAGATATTTTGGAAGGCAGGAGTCGTTTCGTCCGCCTCAGGAACGGCAGCCAACATGCGTGCGAGCAATTCCTCTTCGGTTTCCTCGCCGGCACCTTTGCCACCATAGAAAAGGTCAAAGAGCAGGGCTTCGTTGGGGATATTCCACATCATGATATCGCGGATATAGATATTCTCCACCATACCACCTCGACCGCGTGTCGATTTGAAACGCAAACCGACATCAGTACCCAGATAGGTGCAGTTCTGGACCTCGATATTGCGTACATCACCGGACATCTCCGAGCCGACCACAAATCCGCCATGACCGTGATAGACGGTGCAGTGGTTAACAAAGACATCTTCGGTAGGCATCGCCCGACGGCGACCATCCTCGTTCTTGCCGGACTTCATGCATACAGCATCGTCGCCCACATCAAAAGAGCAGTCGGTGATAACAACACGCTTGCAGGACTCCACATCCACACCGTCACCGTTTTGCGAATACCACGGATTGCGCACCGTGAGACCGCTGAGGACGATATCCTCACTCATCAGCGGATGCAAATTCCACGCGGGCGAGTTCTCAAAAGTAACACCCTCCAAAAGAATATGCTTGCAGCCGACCAAATGGACCATGACAGGGCGCAGGAAAGAATGAATGACCTGCCAGAGACTGTCGCTTTCCACAACAGGCACATTCTGGTCCGCGCACAGGGTAACACCCAATTTGGATCCCTCGTCGGGATACCAAATCTTTTCGTCATCGCTCAGCACCCCACCCTTTTTGAGTTGGTTCTTCCACTGCGAGTCAGTCACTTTGGAGCGTTTGAGCGGACGCCAATAATCGCCGTTACCATTGAACGTGCCATGTCCCGTGATGGCTATATGCTCCGCCTGAAACGCCGAGATAGGCGATTGGCAACGACGCGTATCGACACCCTCAAAGGAGGTCTCAAACTGCGGATAGAGATCGTATTGCGGGCTGAAAAGAACCAGACAACCGTAATCGGTGTAGAGGCGGACATGTGATTTGAGCACAATAGGACCGGTCAAATAGACACCCTGCGGCATGATAACCGTGCCACCGCCCGAAGCCGAGCAGGAATCGATAGCGGACTGAATCGCCGCCGTGGTAAGCGTCTGTCCCGTCGAATCCGCCCCAAAGTCCATCACATTGAATGTGCGACGGGGGAAAGAAGGTAGCTGCACCTTCGGCATTGCAAACTCAGCGGATTTAGTCAGACTGTTCAAGTCTTTTTGACAGATTTGTTGGTACTTGCAGGTGCAAGAAGCAGCTAATGCCAGCACTGCGGAAAGAATAAGTGTTTTGTTCATATTATTTAAGTTTTAATGTTGACTTTCATTCAAAGTGAGAGGCGGATAAGCGATGTGGACCAAATAGAGTCCGTCGGGAGGAACCGATTGTCCTGCCGAGCAGCGGTTACGCCGCTCAATGACCTCGCAAAAAGCGTCCTCGTCCATTTTATGCCGCCCGACCTCAAAGAGCGTGCCGACCACCGCCCGCACCATATTGCGCAGAAAACGGTCCGCCGTAATCACAAAGACGGCTTCCGTATCAGACACCATATCCCAATGCGCCTCCGAAACGGTACAAAAAGTGGTTTTGACATCGGTCTGTACCTTACAGAACGACGCAAAATCATGTTTTCCGAGCAGATGCCGTGCGGCACGGTTCATGCCATCATAATCCAACCCGGGCGCGACACGCGTCACGAGGGACAGATTAAAGGGGTCCTTGCGGGTCGTGATACGATAATGATACGTGCGCGAGCGGGCAGAGAAACGCGCATGCGCATCGTCCGCCACGGGGAAGAGATCCAAAACCGCAATGGAAGGTGGAAGGAGGGAATTGAGACGAGGTAAAAAGACCCCTTCCCGACTTTCCCCTTCGAAGGGGAAGGAGGAAGAATCAAAGTGGGCGTACATTTCAAGAGCGTGAACACCGGCGTCGGTGCGTCCTGCAAAAGTAAGCGCCACCTGACCACGCAACAAGGTGGAGAAGGCCTTCTCCATCACCTCCTGCACCGTGATACCGTTCGGCTGCGTCTGCGAGCCGTGAAAAGAAGTACCGTTATATGTGAAACGCACGAAATAGCGCATGTATTTCCGGAGATAAATTCATTTTACGGGCTATCAGTACCAAACCGCCCAACAAGACCACCGTCCGTGCCACACTGCTGACCCATAAAGAGGGCATTTGCCAGTAGGTAAGCCACAACTCATTGAGGACAAAAGCAGCAATAATCAACCCCACCGACACGCAATGGCGACCGGAGAAAGGTTGAGTATGCGTGGCACAAGTGGAGACAATCACCACCAAAATATAGTACAGGACATCCGCCAAGACCGTTGCCCAAGCTGCACCAATCATACCGAAACGGGGAATGAGGGCATTATTGAGCAACAAAGCAGAGACCGTCAGGACAAACGAATTAAGCAACGCGAACCAGTAGTAACGCGAGTAAGATAATGCTGGCAGGAAAACACTGAACGAAGCCACCAGCAACTGGCCAATACCCAACAGCAACACGACATTACGGGCCACCGCATACGTCTCGCCATTGGGCAAAAGGGCATAGATAAGGTCTATATTAATCCAAATAAGCAGCAAGATACATCCGCCCACAAGCAGCAGATTGGAAAACGCCTGACTCATAAGGCGCTGTATATCCGCCGTGCTATTGTTTTTAATCGCCATCGACAACTCGGGTTGGGTAATCGCCACCAGCGAGCGGGACGGAACAGAAACCATGACCGCCATATAGGTAGCAATCGCAAATATACCCGTGTAATTGAGTCCCATCTGCGCCGTGATAAAGAAAGAGGACAGTGTAGGTGCCAAGACAGAAGTAACTGCCGAGACGAGCAGGAATAGAGTATATAAAAAGTAGGAACGGGCGAGCGTGCGACGCGCGCGCAGGAACGCCCAATCAAAAGCAAAAATACGGTTATTTTTGGGCAAGAGCCACAAGACATAGCCGATATTGACAAGGGCGGCAACACCATACAACGCACAAATCGCCCAAATAAAACCGTCTATACTGATGATACGGAACGCATACAACAAATACGCTCCTAAAAGTAAGACACGCACGACCACCTCGCGCACGAAACGCGGCAGGACAATATGCATGAGGGCATTGGCATTCGTCTCAAAGACCGCTTGATAAAGCATAAAGAACGCCAACGGCAGTACCAAATAGTAATAATTGACAAAGAGGGGCGACTTATCGCCAAAGAACGCCTCCACCGGTTGGCGGCAAGCCAAATAAACCAATGCAAACAGGGCAAAGCCGACCAACGGCACCAAAACAGTAAAGAGGAAAAAGCCGTGGTAAGTGCCGTCGGCATTCTCCTCCTTGAAATAAGGGAAGAAACGAATAATGGACGACGAAGTCCCCAATTGCGCCAAACCGACAAAGAGCGTAGCCGCATCCACAAACACTCGCACCAACCCTATTTCCTCTGAAGTGAGGAAACGGGTCAGCACGAAGAATGTGGTAACAAAGCCGATTGCAACCCCTAAGTAGGTTACAAAAGTGCCTTGTATGGATTGTTTGGCGATGGTGCCCATAGTTGGGGAACTAGAGAATTAGTTATTTCTCAATATCCAACAGTTCAACCTCGAAAATAAGGGTCGAGTATGCAGGAATAGAACCCGCTTCACGTGCACCATAACCTAACTCTTGAGGAATATAGAAACGGAACTTGGACCCAACAGGCATGAGTTGCACACCTTCCGTCCAACCGGCAATAACCTGATTGAGACCGAATGTGATAGGTTCGCCACGGTCCACCGAACTATCAAAAACAGTGCCGTCAATAAGAGTGCCGTGATAATGCACCTTCACGCGGTCGGTAGCCGCCGGTTTCTTACCGGTACCCATTTTGATAACCTCGTATTGGAGACCCGATTCGGTAACGACAACACCGTCACGGAGGGCATTCTCTACCAAGAATTTCTCGCCTGCGGCTTTGTTCTCACCATATTTGAGTTCAGCAATAGCGTTCTGGATAAAGTTGCCGGCTTCTTCGCCTTTCATCTGATCCTCATATTTATAGAGACCATTGATGAAGCCCTGTTTAATCAGGTCAAAGTTGGTAACCAATTGGGGAACGCCTACCAAACCGTCGGCTTCCTGCTCCTTGATGGTCTTACCGATTTGCTCACCCATCGACACGATTTGAGGATTATGCACTTTGGACTTGCGACCTTTGTTGACCGCCTTAATGAAGTTGCTGAACGCATCGCCGGTGGAGTCCTTTGCCAAAACATAAGTAGCAATATCGCTACCATTCATCACACCGAAAGCGTAGTTGATGGAGTCCATTTTGGAATTGAGGGCGATTGTAGCCGCTTTCTTACCGCATTTGGCACGAACAGGTTTCGCTACATTGTCCTCTGCCGGAGCAGTCATTGCTGCCTGATACTCCTGTTGGAAGAACATGCGCGCCTCATCAGCAGGCATCATGGTCGTGTCCATCAACAAACCATTCACCAGACCTTGGAAGAAAATCTTTTCGTTAACAGCCCAAGCGGCTTGTTCCACCAGCCCCTTCGTCTCAAAGGACTTAACTGCCTGACCAATATTAAGACCTACTTGCTCCACTTCGGACAATTCCTCCGTTTTGCCGTCGTAACCGCGTTGCAAAGCGTCAATAAACTCAGCAATAGAGACATCGGTGGTGTCGCTTGCCATTTGATAAGAACGCAATTGGAATCCGTTCACTAAACCGAGAGCATAGTTCACAGAGTCATTAAGCGAAGTCAAGTCCACATTGTGGGCTTTGTAGGTGTTTCCGCAGGAAATCATTGCCAATGCGGAAAGCGCAAGAATACTTAATTTTTTCATTTGTAGATAATTTAAATGGTTGATAAATAGTATTTTCGTCTAACCTTTTGTGGTTGGATTATTCAATACCTAACAGTTCGACCGTAAAGATAAGGGCGGCATAAGGAGGAATAGAAGCCCCTGCACCCTGTGCACCATAGCCGAGTTCATAAGGGATATAGAGTTTATATTTGGAGCCGACGGACATCAGTTGCAGACCTTCCGTCCAGCCCTTGATAACTTGATTGAGACCGAATGTGATAGACTCGCCACGCTTGTAGGAACTGTCAAAGACCGTGCCGTCAATCAGTGTGCCCTCGTAATGAACGCGCACCGTATCAGTGGCTTTGGGTTTTTGTCCGATGGTCGATTCCAAAACCTCATACTGCAAGCCGGAAGCGGTCGTTTTCACTTCAGGGCGTTTAGCGTTCTCGGCAAGGAATTTTTCTCCGTCCGCTTTGGCGTTTTTGGCAGCGTTGAGTACAAAATCCACACCGCGTTTAAATTCGGCGTAATCGAGTTCGGCAATGCCGTATTGTTGCATCACCTGTGCCACTTGGGCACCGAGTTGATAACTTACATTTTCCATATATTTAACAAGTTTAACAGGTTTAACGGGTTTAACAGGTTTAACGGGTTGAGTTATTTGATTAGTTGATTCATTCGTGCGAGGTACTTGCCGATAATATCAAACTCGATATTGACCACCGAGCCGACCTTGATATATTGGAAATTGGTCACCTCGTGCGTGTAAGGAATGATACAGACGGACACATAGCCCTTATTGTCCTTCACATCGGGCTCGCAGACCGTAAGCGAAACGCCGTTGATAGTAACCGACCCCTTATCGACACAAAAATAACCGCGACGAATCATATCGGGTGTGCTATCATAGCAGAAACGATAATACCAACTGCCCTCGGTTTCCTTGACTTCCACACATGTGGCACGGCAATCGACATGCCCCTGCACGATATGTCCGTCCAACAGTTTATCCACCGACATAGCGCGTTCCAAGTTCACCCAATCTCCTTCTTTCAGCAGGTCAAGATTAGAGAGCCGCAGCGTCTCCTGCATGGCGGTTACCGTATAGAGGTCGCCCTCGTTTTTGACCACCGTAAGACATACACGGTTATGGGCGATAGACTGGTCAATACCCATCGTAGCAGGATACGGGTTACGGAGGGTGAAATGTTTATTGGTTTGGTCCTGCTCAATGCGAACCACTTGTGCCATTTTTTCTACTATACCTGAGAACATAATTGTAATGATGGATGGATTGATTATTTTTTTAGCAGGACGCGTAAGTCCCATTTATAGAATACAAAGAGATAGATTGCAAGCAACAGGGTGCCGAATGCCATCTTCGCCCAAACGGTGCAGAACGGTACCAGATAGAAAATACCCAACAGCATAAGCGTGAGGAGCGTATATAGTCCGATACGGCGCAAGTCATAAGGCACATTGAGGTGACGACGACCTACGAAATAGGACAAGAGCATCACCACAAAGAAGCAGATCAGACTGCTTCCGCACGACGCCCAATAACCGATACGCGGGACAAAGACTAACTGCAGTACCAGTGTAATCGCTAATCCAATAAGCGAGAACCACGCTCCCCATCGGGTTTGGTCGGTAAGCTTATACCAGAAAGAAAGGTTGAAATAGACCCCTTGAAACACATAAGTCCACAGCACGACAGGCACTATTTTCAGTCCTTCCCAATATTCAGGACCGATAATATATTTGAATATATCCAGATAAACCACAACCCCCAACAAGATAAGGAACGAGAAGATGATGTAGTACTTCATGGCATCGGCATACGCCTCCACCGATTGTTTATCTTTATGTTTAGCAAAGACAAAGGGCTCGTAGGCATAGCGGAACGCCTGAGTAAACATCATCATCACCATCGCCACCTTGAAGCACGCGCCGTAGATACCCAATTGCGCCTGCGCGTCCGCGCCCGTGTATAAATAAGGGAACAGAATGCGGTCAAGCGTCTGATTCATAATACCTGCTACACCCAACACAAGCAACGGCAGCGAATAGCGAAGCATATCTTTCAGCATCGCAAACGAATAACGCCCGCCTCGCGGAAGGGTGAAGGGAACAAGAACAGCCGTCTGAATAGCCGTGGCAAGGATATTGGCAAGGAAGACATAGGTTACATCCTGCTTGTGAAGCACCAGCAGGAAAAGGATATTGAATGCGATGTTCAGGATGACAAACAGCAGTTTAAGGGCAGCAAAAGTAAGGGCGCGTTTTTGATAACGCAGATAAGCAAACGGAATGCACGCAAAGGCATCCATCGCCACCGTTACCGCCATCATGGCGATAAAATCGGCGTGTCCCTGATATCCCAAGCCCGAAGCAATAGAGGGACTAAACAGGACACAAGCGACGGCAAACAGCACCGATGTGGAAAGGACGGTGAAGAAAGTGGTCTTATACACCGACTGCGCGTCACACTCCTCCCGATTGGCAAAACGGAAGAAACCTGTTTCCATTCCGTAAGTGAGAATAACGAGCAGCAGGGCAGTCCACGCGTATAGGTTGGTGACGATACCGTAATCCGCCGTGTTGGCAAGGATATAGGTATAAAGCGGCACCAACAGGTAGTTGAGGAACTTACCCACGATAGACGACAGACCGTAAATCGTGGTCTCCTTTGCTAATCCTTTTATGTTACTGAGGTTTGCCATCGATAATAATCACTATTTCGCCCTTGGGCGGGTGTTGTTTGTAATGTTCTGCCAGTTCCGCCAATGTACCGCGCTGAGTGTCTTCATGCACCTTGCTTATCTCGCGGCTGACCGACGCACGACGGTCAGCGCCGAGAAACTGCGCCAACTGCTCCAATGTTTTTTGGAGGCGGAAAGGCGACTCATAAATGATTATTGTATGTTCCTGTTCAGCCAGTTGCAAGAGGCGTGTCTGCCGACCTTTCTTTTGGGGCAGGAAACCCTCAAAGTAGAATCGGTCGCAGGGTAAGCCACTATCCACCAACGCGGGCACAAACGCCGTGGCTCCGGGCAGGCATTGCACCTCTACCCCACGCTCCACACAAGCACGGACAAGCATAAAGCCGGGGTCGGATATACCCGGTGTGCCTGCATCGGATATAAGGGCGATGTCTTGATGCGACGCTAGTTCCGCCATGGCAACAGAGGTCTCGTGCTCGTTAAATTTATGGTGGCTCTTGAGGGGAGTGTGAATGTCATAGTGCTTGAGCAGTACGGACGATGTGCGGGTGTCCTCTGCCAAAATGAGAGACACCTCTTTCAGTACGCGCAAGGCACGGAGGGTGATATCCTCCAGATTACCGACCGGTGTAGGAACAACAAAAAGCATCAGAAGCGGCGGTGAAGGACATTAAGGAACAGTTTATAGGTTGTGCTTTCCGCATCCCACCCAAATTTAGCGATATAGCGTACCGCCTCATCTATACTATTGCAAGCGTTCAAGTCATCCAGCGTGCGTTGCATGATTTCGCCGCTACCGTTAAACAGTTCGCGTTGGAACAGGAAGCGGTCGCCCAACGAAATGGCTTGACGGATATCCGCTACAGCAGGTCCAAAGAGCGAGGTCTGGTAAGGGGAAGCCATGTGAGCAGGTTCCGGCTCCGGCTCTGCAATTGGTTCCGGTTCGGGCTCCGGCTCTGCAACGGGTTCCTCCGGCACTTCCGGCATCTCCGGTTCCGGTTCGGGCTCGGGAACTGCCGGTTGCTCCGGTACTTCCGGTTCTTCCGGTACTTCCGGTTCCTCCGAAACCTCCGGCATTTCCGGCATTTCTTCCTCCTCGTCCATAATCAGTTCGACCTCCACTTCGGGTTCGGCTGCAGGTTCGGGCTCGCGCGCCTCCAACTCGTCTAAACGGTCCTGCAAGGCGTTGATAGTATCCTGCAGGGCGATATTGGCACTTTCCAAAGCAGCAACACGCTGCTCCAGCGATTCCATATAATCGGCAAGCGATAATAATTCTTCTTTCATATCAGTAAGATGTTATTTGGTTGCGTCTTCCAGTTTTTTCATCATGGAGAACATGAATATAGCGGCTACAAGACAAACACCCACAAAGACGCACCAGACGGCCGTCAAAGGCAAATGTCCCCACAAACTGCCACCTATGCTGACCAGGAAATTGCCGACAGCCGTGGCAACAAACCACAAACCCATCATCATACCTTTGTATTGCGGAGGTGCTACTTTGCTGACAAACGATATACCCATCGGGCTGAGCAACAACTCACCGAATGTCAAAATGAGGTAGGTACCAATCAGCACATTGGCGTTTACAAAAGTGGCGTCACCCGTAACGCGTGCCAACTCCTGTGCGTCAGGCGTGAGCAGTCCGATTGACGACAGCGCCATAACAATATATGCCACGCCTGCTACCAACATACCGTAGGCAATCTTGCGCGGAGCAGACGGTTCTTTTCCTTTGGCAGCCAACGCCCCGAAGATAGCCATGCTAACCGGCGTGAGGGCAACAACATAGAAGGGGTTGAACTGTTGGAAAATAGGAGCCGCCAGCGTAATACCTTCGGGAGCTATATGCAGGTATTTGTACGCCAATACGCCCATCGGAGCCACAACAGCGACCGCCGAAAGAAGTTTACCGCGCAGGGCTTTAGATTGGAATAAGCCGAACAGACCGTAAACGATAATAACTACCATCACGAGGTTGATAATATCAAATGCCATCGTCTGAACACCTGTGCAGGCAGGGTTGACAAACTCGTTGGCAAAATAGGTCAGGGTCAAACCGTTCTGGTGGAATGCCATCCAGAAGAAGATAACAACCGCAAATACGAGGCACAGAGCCACGATACGCTTTTTCGTTTGTTCGGGGGTCAGTTCTTCCACTTGTTGTCCAGACGCCGCCTGCTGTTTAACGGTATGCTCCACATGGCGGAACCAAGGACGGCAGGCGTAATAAATGGCTATACTGAGTACCAACGAAGCACATGCAACCATGAATGCAAAGTGATAACTGTCGTTTACCGAATAGCCCAGACTATCCTGTGCCCAAGCCATAATCTTAACAGCCGTAGTGGGTGCGAACATGGCGCCGATATTGATAGCCATATAGAAAAGGGAGAACGCCGAGTCGCGACGGTCGGCATACTTGGGGTCGTCGTACAGATTACCCACCATGACTTGCAGGTTGCCTTTGAACAAACCCGTACCGAAACTAATCAGCAGCAGGGCGGCGAACATAGCAGCCATCGGCATTGCCACGCTGCCGTTATCGATGCCTCCGAGTGGTACTGCCAGCAGCAGATAGCCCAGGAACATGATAATAATACCAATCGTTACACATTTGCCATAACCGATTTTGTCCGCCACGATACCGCCTATCAACGGCAGGAAATAGACGAATGCCAGAAAGCCGGAGTAGATATAACCGGCAGTGGCGGGTGCAAGACCGAAATTGGCGCGCAAGAAAAGCGCAAACACGGCTAACATGGTGTAGTAGCCGAACCGTTCGCCTGTGTTGGCGAGAGCGAGAGCGTAAAGCCCTTTAGGTTGATTGTCAAACATAATTATTATTTTTGGTTAACTGGTTTAACAGGTTGAGCAGGTTTAACTGGTTTAACGGATGATTTCACACCAGTGATAGGGGTCAGGCGTCCTGCCGTATTGGATATCTTGCAGTTTCTTCCGCAGCTCCACCAAGACGGGTCCGGGTTTATCCTGAATGGCATATACGACGCCGTTGTCGGGGTCAATAACCTTATCAATCGGCGAGATGACACATGCCGTGCCGCAGGCGGCGGCTTCTTGCATCGTGCTTAATTCGTCCAAACGGATATGCCTCCGCACCACTTTGAGTCCGGCACCACGCGCAAGGGTCATCAGACTATCGTTGGTTATACTGGGCAGGATAGCCGAACTGCGTGGGGTCAGATATTCATTGTCCCGAATGCCGATAAAATTAGCGGCACTGCATTCGTCTATATAGTTCTTGTTCTTGGCGTTCATAAAGAGGCAGTCAAACCCTTGCCGGTGTGCCGGTTCGGTGCCGCGGAACGAAGCGGCATAATTTCCGCCGACTTTGAATTGTCCGGTGCCGAGAGGTGCTGACCTGTCCACATGGCGGTTAACGATGAATGTCGTACAACGCAAAGGTGCATCATGACTGCTTACCCCTTTGGCTTTGTAGTAAGGACCGATAGGCGACGGGATCATGATAAACTCAAAATCCACGCCGGGCCCGACGCCCAGTTTAGGTGTGATACCGACCAGCAACGGGCGCAGATAGAGGGTAGCACCCGTTTCGTAGGGGGGAATGAACCGTTTGTTTTTCTTTACCGCCAACCGCACGGCTTCGCCGAACAGGTCGGTCGGCACGGGAGCCATATACAGCCCCTCTGCCGAGCGTTGCATGCGTTCCGCATTGGCTTGCCAGCGGAAGACACGTATTTTGCCATCTATGCCGCGGAACACTTTCAGTCCTTCAAACGCTTCCTGCCCATACTGGAGGGCAGTGGCACATACATGCATGGGCAATATCTTGTTGCGGGTAGCATAGGGCTGCTCCCAACTGCCTTGCAGGGAGCCGTCGGCAAGACGACTGCCGTGAAAAGCAGCACGGACGATATAGTCCGTTTCCGTATAACCAAATGTTAGTGATTCCCAATCTATCATCATTTCATCAATCCATCAATTCATCCATTGCTTCCGGTCCCTTCTCAAACAACATATCCAATGCCCTCGGGTGGCAAACGGGGACAATATCCTCCGTGTAACGGTCGGGTCGCTCGTTATGTAGAAGCCGATGAAGGATATAAGCCGTTTCATTGTTCAAGTCCACCAGGTAGGCAGGTTGTTTCTCGTATATAGGGCGTATATAGTCGGCGTAGTAGTCAAAGTAGGGTGTTTTGCCGTAAGCGGAAAACAAGGCGCTCCAGTGCTGCCGTTGCCAACTGTGCATATAGCAGATGCGAATATCCTCTATCGGTTGTTCCTTGCGCGAGTCATATACCGGTACGCTCAACATCATAGGTCCGTTAGGCGTGCTGATCCGGCACCTGTTCCGCTCTCCTCCCCAATATGTACTCGGCATTATTACTGCCATGCTTTTTCCCCGATGCGGTTCCAACGGATATGCCCTTTCAGCCAGGGTTTATCTTTTTCCACGCTCAGCCAGATAAAGACGGGTCTTCCGACTATGTGGTCCTCCGGCACGAACCCCCAATAACGCGAGTCGGCGGATTTATGGCGGTTATCGCCCATCATCCAATAGTAGTCCATCGTGAATGTATAGGGTTGCCCGATGCGCATCGGTTGCATCTCATACGCG
>JAZUGJ010000200.1:0-4798 GCA_045641145.1 Paludibacteraceae bacterium | reverse complement strand
TCCCGCTCCAAACCGATGTTGCGGTGCTCAAAGCCATCCATTCCGGGCACTGCCCAATAGCGAACATTATTGCTGTCGCGCAAGGCGGGGTTATAATGAAGTCGGACGCCAAGCGGTCTTAGGAAGACAAATGTCTTAGCCAACTCCCTCGCTCACAGAACGACATGGCTACGATCCCACTTTCCCGCACCAAACCGATGTCGCGGTGCTCAAAGCCATCCATTCCGGGCACTGCCCAATAGCGAACATTATTGCTGTCGCGCAAGGCGGGGTTATAATGTCCCTTCAGCTCTTCAGGAACGCCCTGCGGCGTAATAAACGGCAGTTCTGCCAAAGTAGGCAGTTTCCATAAACCTGTACCGTTAGCGAGGTAGGTGTCGGTCATCAGTATGACGGGAGTCATATTCTCCAACGCTATCTTGCACGCCTCATAAGCAAATCGGAAGCAGTTGGCAGCTGTGCTGGCGGCAATAACGACCGCCGGACATTCGCCGTTACGCCCAAAGACGGCTTGCAACAAGTCTGTCTGCTCGGTTTTGGTAGGCAGCCCCGTACTGGGACCGCCGCGTTGCACATCAATAACAACCAGCGGCAACTCAGCCATGACAGCCAATCCGACGGCTTCGCTTTTCAGACTCAGTCCGGGACCCGATGTGCTCGTACATGCCAAATCGCCTGCAAAAGAAGCGCCGATAGCGGTGCAGACACCGGCTATCTCGTCCTCTGCCTGCACAACCATCACTCCCATATCTTTGCGTGCCGCCAGTTCATGCATGATATCCGTGGCGGGCGTGATGGGATAACTGCCGAGGAACAACCGCTTGCCGCATTTATGCGCTGCCGCAATCAGTCCCCACGCCGTGGCTTTATTGCCCGAAATGGATGTGTAGGTGCCGTGCGGAAGATTTTCGGCTTTCTCCAAATGGATATGGTTGATGTTGAGCGCCGTATTGTCGCCGTAGTGGTATCCGTCCGTCAGCACTTTGATATTGGGTGCGATGAGTTGGGGCTTTTTCTTGAATTTATCCTCCAGGAACAAGTGTGCCTTATCCAACGGCTCGTCAAAGAGCCAGCACACAATACCGAGGGCAAACATGTTGCGGGATTTAAGAATAGACTTATTGTCCATTCCGCTGTCTTTCAGCGATTCTTTAGTCAGCATCGTCAGCGGTACCGGCACTATCTGCACGCTTTCGGGTATGCCCAATTCGGTGAACGGATTATCCGATGAATACCGGGCTTTTTCCAAGTCTTGCGGAGTAAAACTGTCGGTATCGACAATGACTACCGCGTTCTTGGTGAACATACTGTCCGCCTCGTTGTACTTGGCTTCGGGGTGGTTGAACTTGCTGCCCAAAGTGCATACTTTGAGCGCCGCTGCATTCATTGCAACGATAACATCGGCCCTATCGCCCGGCGTATAGACCTCCTTGCCCAAATTGATTTGGAAACCCGATACGCCACCCAGCGTGCCTTGCGGGGCGCGAATCTCGGCAGGAAAATCAGGCAGGGTGGAAATCTCCTCCCCCAGAATGGCATTCAGCGACGAGAACATATTGCCCGTCAATTGCATGCCGTCCCCCGAATCCCCGCAAAAACGGATAACTACATTTTGTTTATTCATGATGTGTGATATTTGCCAATTTATGTGCAAAATTACACAAATATTTTGACATTTCAAAATTATTTTGTACCTTTGTACCGTAAATTAAGTTGCGGAAATAGATATCCGAATGAAAAATATACGAAATTTTTGCATTATCGCCCACATTGATCACGGCAAAAGTACTTTGGCGGACCGTATGTTGGAAATCACACAGACGGTGGACCAAAAGCAGATGGAAAACCAGGTGCTGGACGATATGGACTTGGAAAAAGAGCGTGGCATCACCATCAAGAGCCATGCTATTCAGATGAACTACCGGCGAGTCGCCGGAGACGGTAATCCCAATAAATACGAAGAATATACCCTCAACCTGATAGACACTCCGGGGCATGTGGACTTCTCCTATGAAGTTTCGCGCAGTATTGCGGCATGTGAGGGCGCGCTGCTGGTCGTAGATGCCTCGCAAGGTGTACAGGCGCAGACGATTAGCAACCTCTATATGGCGTTGGACCATGACTTGGAAATTATCCCCGTCATGAACAAGTGCGATATGGATTCTGCCATGCCGGACATGGTGGAAGACGAGATAATTGACCTGCTCGGCTGCAAGCGCGAGGAGATACTGCGCTGCTCTGCCAAGACGGGCGACGGCGTAGAAGCCATATTGGACGCCATAGTGGATCGTATTCCTGCTCCAAAAGGCGACCCCGAGGCACCGCTGCAATGTCTTGTCTTTGACTCGGTATTCAACTCTTTCCGCGGTATCATTGCCTATTTCAAAGTTATTAACGGCACTATCCGTACCGGCGAGCGTGTGCGCTTTTTCAATACGGGCAAGGAATACGATGCCGACGAGATAGGCGTACTCAAAATGGATATGCAGCCCACCAAAGAACTGTCTGCAGGTACGGTGGGTTATATCATTTCAGGTATCAAAGCGTCCACCGAAGTTAAAGTGGGCGACACCATCACTCATGTGGACTGCCCTTGCGACAAAGCCATTGCCGGATTTCAGGAAGCCAAACCGATGGTCTTTGCCGGTGTTTATCCGATAGAAGCGGAAGATTATGAGGATTTGCGTGCCTCGTTGGAGAAGCTGCAACTCAATGACTCTTCCCTCAGTTTTATGCCCGAATCGTCCGTAGCGCTCGGTTTCGGTTTCCGCTGCGGTTTTCTCGGTTTGCTGCACATGGAGATTGTGCAGGAGCGTTTGGACCGCGAATTTGATATGGATGTTATCACCACCGTGCCCAATGTGTCCTATAATGTGTATCTGAAAGACGGCACGATGAAGGAGGTGCATAATCCCGCCGGAATGCCCGATTTGACCGAGATAGACCATATTGAGGAGCCCTATATCCGTGCGTCCATCATCACCGCCTCTGCCTATATAGGTCCTATTATGACCCTCTGCTTGGGCAAGCGCGGCGAGTTGGTCAAGCAGGAATTTATTTCCGGTGACCGCCTTGAGATATTGTTTGATATGCCCCTCGGCGAGATAGTCATTGACTTTTACGATAAACTCAAATCCATCAGTAAGGGCTATGCTTCTTTTGACTGGCACACCAACGGTTTCCGTCCGTCCAACCTTGTCAAACTGGATATCTTGCTCAACGGCGAACAGGTTGATGCCCTGTCCACACTGACCCACCGCGATAATGCGTTGGACTTTGGGCGCCGCATGTGTGAGAAACTGAAAGAGTTACTTCCCCGTCAGCAATTCGATATAGCCATTCAGGCGGCTATCGGTGCCAAGATTATTGCCCGCGAGACCGTCAAACAGGTACGAAAAGATGTGCTTGCCAAGTGCTACGGCGGTGATGTGAGCCGTAAGCGCAAATTGCTGGAGAAGCAGAAACGCGGTAAGAAACGCATGAAGCAAATCGGCAATGTCGAAGTGCCGCAAAAAGCGTTCTTGGCGGTACTCAAATTGGACTAAAGAATAAACAACAACCCAATTTATAAACAACAAAAAAGATTATGGAACAAGCTTTTATGATGCCCGCTTGGGCAATGATTCCGTTCGGAATTATGCTGCTTGCGATTGCTATTGGTCCTATTATCGCTCCTGAGAAATGGGAAAGCAATCTGAACAAGTTAATCGTATCTGCCGTTTTGGGTGTGCCGGTTGCCGTTTACATGATTTGTATGGGGCTCGGTCATTCATTGGTGGATACTATTTTCTTTGATTATGTGCCGTTCATCATTCTGCTGTTGGCACTATTTGTCATTACCGGTGGTATTCACCTCAGCGGTGATATCAAAGCCAAACCGATTGTGAATACCCTGTTCCTCGCTATCGGTTTCTTCTTGGCTTCGCTCATGGGTACAACCGGTGCGGCCATGTTGCTTATCCGTCCCGTATTGGCGACCAATCAACAGCGTAAGTACAAGATGCACACCGTCCTTTTCTTCATCGCTCTGGTGGCTAACTGCGGCGAACTGATGACTCCGCTTGGAGACCCCCCATTGTTCATGCTCTTCCTGCGCGGTGCTGAATTCACATGGTTCGCATCGATGTGGGCTCCCTGGCTCTTTACGGGCGCATTGTTGCTGGTGATGTATTTCCTGGCTGACACCTATTATTATAAAAAAGAAGATTGGACAGCCCTGTCTGCTGATTCCCGCGAGGCACAGCCCCTGCGCCTGACGGGTAATATCAATTTCCTGTGGTTGGCAGGCGTAGTGGCTGCAGTGGCTTTCCTCAATGCCGGTACTATTCCTGCAATGGGCGAAGAGGACGCTCCCCTGTATATCAAGTATCTGCGTGAGATGGCGATGGTTGTCTTTATGGTTTTGTCCTTAGTGACTACACCCAAGAAAGTACGCTACGAAGATAATAAATATACTTGGGCGCCTATTTTGGAGGTTGCTGCCCTGTTCATCGGTATTTTCACCACCATGGCACCGGCACTTATCTTCCTCAAAGAGAATGCCGCTTCGCTGGGTCTGACTCACATCTGGCAGTATTACTATTCCACCGGTCTGCTGTCCTCGTTCCTTGACAACACGCCTACCGCTGTTGCCTTCCACTCGATGGCTACAGGTCTGTCACCTGAAATCATGGCTTCTATGGATAGCCATATCGTAGCAGGTATTCCCGAACTGCTGTTGAAAGCCATCTGTATTGCTGCTGTGTTCTTTGGCAGTATAACCTATATCGGAAACGGACCCAACTTCATGGTGAAGAGC
>JAZUGJ010000199.1:0-8680 GCA_045641145.1 Paludibacteraceae bacterium | reverse complement strand
GAAAACTACCAATTAGGGACAGACCCTTTTTGGTAGTTTTTTTACACTTGTTATCTGTTACCTGTAGGGCCTCCGGCGCGTCCTCTGTTAAGACTCTTTCTTGGGCGATTATGTGCAAGCACCCCACAAAGTCCTAAATGTGGCTATTCAGTAGGTAAAAACCTACTTTGTGCCCGATTTATGCAGTTTTTTTTAACTTTTATTTGCGTATTCCAAAAATTCTTTGTATCTTTGCAGCCGAAATGCATGTCAGGCGTATGCCCTAAATGTGCAACCAATTAACAACCAACATACAAACAACAATTTAAGTATGAAAAAAAGTTTCTTTTTTGTGTCAATCATCGCCATGGCGTTGCTGACATCTTGTGGCGCTCCGGTTCAACCGGACCAAATCAGCGTGAACCCCAATCCGCTGGCAGTTGTAGGTAACAAAGTTAATGCCCAAATCACGGGTACTTTCCCCGCAAAGGAATTTGTTCGTAAGGGCGTGCTGACCGTTACTCCCGTTCTTAAATTCAATGGCAAAGAGTTGCTGGGTGAGCCCGTTACTTATGTCGGAGAGCGCGTAAAAGAAAACGGTAAGGTCGTTAACTACAAACAAGGTGGTACTTATTCTCAAAGTATCAGCTTTGACTATGAGGAAGATATGGCTAAAAGTGAGTTGTATCTCCGCTTTGAAGCACGCAATGGTAAGAAAGTGGTGGAAATTCCCGACTTGAAGATAGCTGACGGCGTGGTTGCTACCGCTAAATTGGCTGATGCCAAAGGTATCAAAGCACGTGTTGCTGCCGACAAATTCCAACGCGTTATCCAAGAAATGCAGGAAGCCGACATTAAGTTCCTTCTCCAACAGAGCAATCTGCGCAGTTCGGAAACCAACTCGCAAGAGGTAAAAGACTTGAAAGCCGCTATCAAAGAGGCAAATGACAACGAAAAGAAAGCCATCAATAAACTCGAAGTTGCCGGTTATGCCAGCCCCGAAGGTGGAATGGATCTGAATACCAAATTGGCAAACCAACGCCAAGCTAATGCGCAGAAATTCTTGGCACAAGCCATGAAGAAAGATAAAGTGAATGCCGCTATCGCTTCCGATGTGACTGCAGAGGACTGGGACGGCTTCCAGAAAGCAATGGAAGAGAGCAGTATCGCCGACAAAGACCTCGTGCTGAATGTGCTCCGTATGTATAGCGATCCCGAAGAGCGTGAAAGCCAAATCAAAAACCTCAGTGCCGTTTACAAAAACATTGCTGACGACATCCTGCCCGCTTTGCGTCGTAGCCGTATGATTCTGACGATTGATGTGATCGGTAAATCGGACGAAGAAATTGTTGCTTTGTTCAACAGCGACCCCGCTCAACTGAATGTGGAAGAAATGTTGTATGCTGCAACGCTCATCGCTGACAAGAAAGCCGTTTATAGCAAAGCTGCCGAAATGTTCCCCAATGACTATCGTTGCTGGAGTAACCTCGGTATGGTCAATTTCCAGGAGGGTAACATCGCTGAGGCACGCAAATGCTACGACAAAGCCCTGGCTATTGAACCCAACAATGCTGACCTGAACTACAACGCTGCTCTTGCTGCCATGGCAGACAACGACATGGCAAAAGCCGAGATGTATTTGGGTAAAGCCGCCGGCACGCAAGGCGACCTCGCTGCCGCACAGGGTACTTACTACACCATGAAGGGTGAATATCAGAAAGCCAAAGCCGCTTACGGTACAACGGCTAACAACAACGCCGCTGTTCAGCAAATCCTTAACGAGGACTACGCCGGTGCGCGCAAGACATTGGCTGCTATTGCCGAGCCCGATGCTAAGACTGCTTATCTGTCGGCTATCGTAGGTGCCCGCACCAACGACCGCGAAGCAGTGCTCAGCAACCTCAAAGTGGCTGTTGAAAAATGCAATAAACTGAAAGAGAGAGCCGCTAAGGATATCGAGTTCGCTAAATTCGCAGAGGACGAGGCATTCTTGGCTATCGTGAAATAATGTCGGTACTTTTCCCGAAAGTTCCGAAACCTCGTGAGTGGGACTACCGCCCCATTTACTACGATGAGGAGAAAGAGGCGCGCAAGGATAAACTTGCGCGCCTTCATCACGGCTCCTTCCGTGAGGAGCATGAGAAGAATATGTCCACGCAACGCACGCGCAACCGCTCTAAATTAGGATTCTGGCTTGCCCTGCTCGCCCTCGGTCTGCTCCTCTATTTCTTCCTGAAATAATCCCGTCTTGTTCAACCCGCAAATGGATATCATCCGTTTACTTCCGGATAGTGTTGCCAACCAAATCGCTGCCGGCGAGGTGGTACAACGCCCTGCCAGTTGTTTGAAAGAACTGGTGGAGAACGCCCTTGATGCCGATGCCACACGCATCGATGTGTTGGTGCGCGACGCGGGGCGTACATTGTTGCAGGTTATTGACAACGGTAAGGGAATGAGCGGAACGGATGCCCGCATGGCGTTTGAACGACATGCCACCAGCAAGATACGCGAAGCGGCTGACCTGTTCAGTTTGCATACAATGGGATTCCGCGGAGAGGCACTGGCAAGTATATGCGCCGTGGCGCAAGTGGAACTGCAAACACGCAGGAAAGAGGACGAGATAGGCACCCGTTTAGTGATACACGGCTCGCAGGTGATGGAACAGGAACCTGCTACCTGCCCGCAAGGCACGAATATAAAAGTTAAAAACCTGTTCTATAATGTTCCCGTACGGCGCAAATTCCTCAAAACGGACCAAACGGAGTTGCGTAACCTGCTGACGGAGTTCTACCGCATCGTCTTGGTCTATCCGAAAGTGCAGTTCACCTTTGTCAGCAACGACGAGATACTGCTCGAATTACCTGCCGGCACGGAGAAACAACGCATAGAAGCCGTTTTCGGAAAGGGACAGAAACCTTTTACTGCCCATCTGGTAAATATTCAAAGCGATACCGAATTGGTATCCCTGCGCGGCTTTGTAGGCAAACCCGAAGTGGCGGGTAAAAATGCCCAACAATATTTCTTTGTCAATGGCCGCTATATGCGCCACCCGTATTTTCATAAAGCGGTAATGACCGCCTATTCGGGATTGTTGCATACAGAGGACAACCCGACGTATTTCATCTACATGCAGGTACAGCCGGAGACAATAGATGTTAATATCCACCCGACAAAGACCGAAATCAAGTTCCAGGACGAGCAACCTATTTTTCAAATCCTAATGGCTGCCGTCCGTGAAGCGTTGGGCAAGTTCAATGTCAGCCCTTCTTTGGACTTTGACAGGAACGGCTATATCGAAATGCCGATTGTCGGAGACAACCGTATTACCGTGCAGTCCGCACCTTCCACTTCGCACGATACGCTTCCTTATAACCCCTTCAAACGCTCGGCGGAAAAGGTGCGGAATAAAGATTGGCAACCGCTTTATACGACACCTCTCCGGGAACGCGACCCGTTGAATGAAGCCGGTGCAACATTGTTTGAACAAACGGCGGCAATCAATCGGGTTTATCAGTACAATAGCCGTTATCTGCTGCTTCCTGCGGAAGGCGGATTGATGGTAATAGACCAGCATAGAGCCCATATATGCGTGCTGTACGACATGTATATGCGCCAAATGAATGACCTCCCTACTGCCTCTCAGCAACTCCTTTTCCCTGAGATATTGCCCGTAACGCCGGATGAGGTGGTGCTGTTGGATAGTGTCCTTCCGGATTTGCGTAAGGTGGGCTTTGATATAGATAGGTTAGATCCGCATAGTTTTTCCGTTTCAGGTGTGCCTGCCATGCTGGGAGATAAAGACCCGGTCGCTGTGCTTAAAAATATTTTGACTTGCGTGCATTCTACAGGGCAGAGCGTACAGGCGCAATGGAAAAAACAAATCGCCCTCAGTTTGGCAAAAGATACCGCCATCCCCTACGGGAAAACGCTTCAAAAAGAAGAAATGGAGGACTTGCTTAAGAAACTTTTGGCTTTGTCTGACTATCGTTATACGCAGGACGGAAAAACCGTGGTGTCGGTGCTGACGGACGACGAATTGGATAAAAAGTTCTAAAAAAACGAAAAAAGTATACTTTTTTTCGTAATAATTTGCATAAATAAAATTCTTTTTGTACCTTTGCAGCCGTTTTTGGGGAAAGTCCCCTGAAAGAAAGTAAGAGGAATATTAACTAATAACTTTTATAATTATGTCAGAAATTGAATCGAAAGTGAAAGCCATTATTGTGGATAAACTGGGTGTGGAAGAGGCACAGGTAACGATGGAAGCAAGTTTTTCTGCTGATTTGAATGCAGACTCGTTGGACACAGTGGAGTTGATTATGGAGTTTGAAAAAGAATTCAATATCAGAATACCTGATGAGGATACACAGAAAATCTCAACGGTCGGTGATGCCGTAGCGTATATTGAGAAAACTGTTGCCTAACAAAAGATGTATCAATTGTTTACGAGTCTGCGGTCTATGGCTGTGGGCTCGTAATTTTATCAAATCAATACTATGGAATTAAAGAGAGTTGTTGTAACGGGAATGGGCGCTTTGACACCGGTGGGGAATGATATTCAGACGATGTGGGAGGCAATGAAAGCGGGTAAGAGCGGTGCTGCGGAGATTACCGAATTTGATTCGACTTTGTACAAAACCCATTTCGCCTGCGAGGTGAAGGACTTTGACCCCAGTGGGCTATTAGATCGCAAAGAGGCGCGCAAAATGGACCGTTTTGCACAGTTCGCTGTATGGACTGCTAAACAAGCGTTGGACGATTCAGGACTGGATTTGGAAACTGCGGATAGGGAGCGTATCGGCTCCATTTGGGCAAGCGGTATGGGGGGCTTGATTAGTTTGGAAGCGGAAAGTATGGAATATGGCAGGGGAGACGGGACGCCTCGTTTCAGTCCGTTCTATATACCTAAATCCATTATCAATATGGGAGCGGGACATATCTCACTCCTGTTCGGCTTAAAGGGCATCAACTTTGGAGTGGCTTCGGCATGCTCTTCTTCCGGCCATGCTATTGCACAGGCGTTTGATGCTATTCGTTTGGGGCGTGCGGATGTTATTCTGACAGGCGGTAGCGATGCCGATATAACTTATTCGGGTATTGGCGGTTTCAACTCAATGCACGCTATCTCCACCCGTAACGATAGTCCGGCCACCGCTTCGCGTCCGTTCAGCAAATCCCGTGACGGATTTGTTTTGGGTGAAGGTGCCGCCTGCCTTGTGTTGGAGGAATACGACCACGCCATAGCGCGTGGCGCCAAGATATATGCCGAGATGGTCGGCGCCGGCATGAATGCCGACGCACATCACATGACGGCACCCGACCCCGAAGGACTGGGGGCGGCACGGGTAATGCGCGAAGCCATGGCTGATGCGGGTATCACCCCTGATAAAGTCGATTATATCAATGCACACGGCACATCTACGCCGCTGGGCGATATATGTGAACTGAAAGCCATACAAGCCGTGTGGGGTGAAGATGCTTACCGCTTGAATATATCTTCTACCAAGTCCATGACAGGACACATGATGGGAGCCACAGGTGCTGTGGAGGCGGTGGCAACTATTATGGCGCTTAAAGACGGAATTGTACCGCCTACTATTAACCATGAGGAGGGCGATGAGGACGAAAATATCGATTATCGGCTGAATTTCACCTTCAACAAGGCACAGAAACGCGAGTTGCGTTATGCGCTATCCAACACATTCGGCTTTGGTGGCCAGAATGCCTGCCTGTTGTTTAAGAAATACTAATTGCCTTATAAGATGACTGTTGCTATTGTGGGGGCTTCGGGAGCCGTCGGACAGGAATTGTTGCGCCTGCTTGCCGAGCGCCGTTTTCCTGTGTCGCATCTGCGTCTGTTCGGATCTGCCCGCAGTGCGGGGCGTTCTTATCCGTTCAACGGGAAGGAGATCGTTGTGGAAGAATTGTGCCACGGCGATGCTTTTCAGGGAGTGGATATCGCTTTTGTGAGTGCCGGCGGGTCGGTCTCTAAAGAGTATGCAGAGGATATCACTCGCTTTGGGGCAGTCATGATTGATAATTCAAGTGCATTCCGCTTGGACGAAGATGTGCCTTTAGTGGTGCCGGAGATAAACGGAGCCGATGCATGGTGCCGTCCGCGTAATATAATTGCCAACCCTAACTGCTCCACTATTGTCATGGCATTGCCGTTATGTGCCATTCATCGGCTGAGTCCTATCCGCCGCGTACATGTGGCGACCTATCAGGCGGCTTCCGGTGCAGGTGCACAAGCCATGGCGGAATTGGAACAACAATACCGCGAGGTATTGGCGGGTCAACCTGTCACGGTCAATAAATTCGCCTATCAACTGGCGTATAACCTCATTCCTCATATTGATATCTTTACCGATAACGGTTATACGCGCGAGGAAATGAAGATGCACAACGAAACCCGCAAGATTTTTCACGATTCTATATGTGTGTCGGCAACCTGTGTCCGGGTGCCTTCTTTGCGTTGTCACAGTGAGGCAGTGTGGGTGGAGACCGAACAACCCTTGTCTATTGATGATGTACGGAAAGCCATTGCTGCTATGCCGGGTTGCCAAATAATGGATAACCCTGCCGAAAAACAGTACCCGATGCCGTTGTTCCTTAGTGGCAAAGACGATGTGTATATCGGTCGGTTGCGCCAAGATATAACGGATGCCTGCGGATTGAGTTTCTGGTGTGTAGGCGACCAGATTCGCAAAGGGGCTGCCCTCAATGCTATCCAAATAGCCGAATATCTTCTAAATAGTAAATAACCCATGCTCCAATGTCCATCTCCTATAGAGATTATGGCTCCCGTCGGTTGCTGGGATAGTTTGGCGGCGGCGATTGAAGCCGGTGCTACCAGTGTCTATTTTGGTATTGAACACCTCAATATGCGCGCCCGCTCTTCTGCCAATTTTACAACGGACGACTTGCGCAAGATAGTGGCGATATGCCAAGAGGCAAAAGTTAAGACCTATCTCACGCTCAATACTGTTATGTACCCGGAGGACTTGCCCTTGATGCGCGAGATAGTGGATACTGCCAAGGAGGTGGGGCTGAGTGCTATTATCGCAAGCGATATTGCAGTGTTACAATATGCAAATGCGCAAGGTGTGGAGGTGCATCTCTCCACCCAACTGAATATAGCCAATACGGAGGCGTTGAAATTCTATGCCCGTTATGCCGATGTGGTCGTGCTGGCGCGTGAGTTAAATATGAATCAGGTGGCAGCCATCTATAAGGATATTCAGGAGCAGCATATATGTGGACCCAAGGGCGAGTTGATTCGTATTGAGATGTTCTGCCACGGCGCCTTATGTATGGCAGTGAGCGGTAAGTGCTATCTCAGTCTGAATAACCTCGGTGCCAGCGCCAACAGGGGCGCATGTATGCAGGTGTGCAGGCGCGGGTATATTGTTAAGGATAAGGAGACCGACCTTGAATTGGAGGTAGATAACCAATATATCATGTCGCCCAAGGACCTGAAAACGGTGCATTTCCTCAATAAAATGTTAGACGCCGGCGTGCGGGTGCTGAAAATAGAGGGTAGGGCGCGCGGCCCCGAATATGTCAAGACCGTAGTGGGCTGCTATCGTGAGGCGGTGGAAGCATGGCAGCGCGGCGAATATGCCGAAGCGGGTATAGAAAACAAGATAGCGGACTGGAACGCCCGTCTTTCGCGTGTGTTCAATCGTGGTTTTTGGGACGGTTACTATCAAGGACAACGCTTGGGGGAATGGACACACGAATATGGTTCGCAGGCAACACGCAAGAAAATGTATGCCGGCAAGTGTACCAATTTCTTCAAGAACCTGTCTGTGGCGGAATTTGTTCTGGAAGCCGTTCCGCAAATCAATGAGGGTGATGAACTGCTCATTACGGGCGAGACGACAGGCGCTTACGAACTGACGGCGCATAATTTGCACGATGAACCGGGCAATGCCGTTCAATCGGTTGATCAGGGGCATCTCTTTGCTCTCAAGACAGACCGCATTGTCCGCCGAGGCGATAAATTATTCTTGATGGTCAAGAATAACTGATTTTTAATTACTTGAAAAGTAGGCGAAAGGCGTCAGCGACTTTCTTGACGGGGACGACTTCGATTTGCGACCCCTTGGCGTTGAACTGCTGCCCTGCAGGAATCAAAATACGACGGAAACCTAATTTCTCTGCCTCTTGAATACGTTGATCTATGCGATTGACGGGGCGTATCTCGCCTGCCAATCCTACTTCACCTGCCAAACAAGTGCCGGCATCAACCTCGATGTCCATATTGGACGACAGGACAGCCGCCAAGACTGCCAAGTCAATGGCAGGGTCGTTCACCCGTATTCCGCCGGCGATATTAAGAAAAACATCTTTCTGCAAGAGTTTGAAACCGACACGTTTCTCCAAGACTGCCAATAGCATGTTGAGCCGTCGCGCGTCAAAGCCCGTAGAAGAGCGTTGGGGCGTTCCGTATGCCGCTGTGCTGACCAGTGCCTGCACCTCAATGAGCAAGGGACGCACCCCCTCTACCGCCGCCGCAATGGCTATGCCGCTCAGTCCGTCATGATTGGACGAAAGCAGTAATTCAGACGGGTTGGTCACTTCGCGCAAGCCGTCCTGACGCATCTCAAATATACCCAACTCAGATGTGGAGCCGAAGCGGTTCTTCTGCGCCCGGAGAATACGATACATATAATGCTGGTCGCCCTCAAACTGCAAG
>JAZUGJ010000198.1:0-2207 GCA_045641145.1 Paludibacteraceae bacterium | reverse complement strand
AACAACAGATACGCGACTTGTGCCGCCAAAAGAAAGCGGTCATCATGGCGCATTACTACCAACGCCCCGAAATACAGGAGGTGGCGGACTTTATAGGCGACAGTTTGGCATTGGCGCAGCAGGCGCAACAAACGGACGCGGACATTATTGTGCTGTGCGGCGTCCATTTTATGGCGGAGACAGCGGCAATCTTGTGCCCCGACAAAAAAGTGCTCATCCCTGACGCTTCGGCGGGATGCTCGCTGGCGGATTCGTGCCAAGCCGCCGACTTGAAGAAATGGAAAGAGGCACACCCCGAGTATCGGGTGGTGTCGTATGTGAACACATCTGCCGAAGTCAAGGCACTGAGCGATATAGTGGTGACCAGCGGCAATGCCCTCAAGATAGTGAACGCCTTGCCGGAGGACGCTAAAATTCTATTCGGTCCGGACCGCAACTTGGGGCGCTATATCAATGAGCAGACAGGACGCAAAATGGATTTGTGGAACGGTTGCTGTCATGTACACGACCGCTTCACGCCGGAGGGCTTGCAGCAACTGAAAAAGCGCTATCCCGACGCGCTTGTGCTCACGCACCCCGAATGCAGAAAAGAGGTGGTCGATATGAGCGATGTGGTCGGCTCGACGGCTGTGCTGATTAACTATGTCAAGCAGCACCCCGACGGGCAGTATATCATTATGACCGCCGACGGGGTGGAGCATGAGATACGCCAAGCGTGTCCTTCGGCGCAGTTGATCAGTGCGGACAATGGCTGCGAATATATGCGCCTGCACACATTGGACAAACTTCTCGCTTGTCTGCAAAACGAATCTCCTGTGGTGAAAGTGTCTCCCGAACTGGCAGCACAAGCCGTGTTGCCTATCAATAGGATGTTAGGGAATGCCCCTGTAAATCGTATATCCGACCGTTAAGACGAATATACAGGCGACCGTTACGCAAGTATTTGAAGGCAGGATTATTGTCCTGCTTTTTTGTTTCAAGCAGGTCAGACGGGTTCAAAAACTCGACATCGCCGTTCTTTATCTGTATGCGTAATTCTCCCGTGCTTTGCGATTTATACAGCATCAAGTAACCAAACACGCGCACATAACTGCCTTTTTCCAAGACGATATGGCCGTCCGGCATGACACACTCGTATGCCTGGAATGTCTGCGTGTCGCCTGTGTTGTCATCCAGCCAGAAACCTCCGTATTCCGATTGGTTAGGTACGGTTACATAACCCGTCACGGCATAGAACTGGTCGGACTGCTCACCCGGCTCCATCTTTTGGCTGATGGCGTATGCCTCGGACGGGGTGATATAGACGGTGTCCTTTTCTGCCTTTGTGGAACGAACAATGATAGAGCAGGTTGCTGCATGTCTGCCGTCCGCCGTGATAATAGAAATAGTTGCCGTGCCGGAAGAGAGGGCGGTCACATTGCCGCTCTGGTCCACCTTGGCAACAGACGGGTTGTCGCTAACCCATGTTACATTCTTATTGGTGGCAGTAGCCGGCTGAATGGTGTAATACAGCATGATCTTGTCGGTAATAGCCATCTTGGCATTCCTCTGCCCTAAAGTAACGCCGGTAACAGGCACCACGCCGATTGATGTCGTTCGTGCGTATATTTGCGGCAGAAGCAGGTCCGCAGAAGTGCCGGTGGTTGTCCGATAGGTCGTGAAGCGCGGATTGCCGTTGTTGTAGTTAAATAGCAATCTACCGTAAGAAGCACTGGTACTGGCTATCGTTGCTGCATTGTTATTGATGCCAATATTCCATGTCTGTATGCCTTTTTGCCAATTCACCTTGCGCGCCATCGTTGTTCCCAAGTTGCCTTCCTCACCTGTCAGTATCCACGAATCGGACGACTTGGATAGAGTCATCACTGCTGCCGCCGAATTTTCGTCCAGCGTAATGGTATTGTCTGTAATAGACACTTGTTCATAATTCATATAGGAAGATGCCGCAGTGGAGGAGATATTCTTGGTGGCGACATAGTGAACATAATTATGGGTTGCTACCAATATGATATCTGTATTGTCACTCAATGTCGAAACATCGGTTACCAAAGTGAACATATCTGCAGGTATCACCTCGTTAGTAACTGTTATAAGTGCAGATGCCGTCAGGTTGCCATCTTTGGTGGTCGCTGTAATAGTGGCTTGCCCTTGTCCGATACCTTTCACGCTTCCTGTACTGGTTACCGTTGCTACATTGGGGTTTGAGG
>JAZUGJ010000197.1:0-5877 GCA_045641145.1 Paludibacteraceae bacterium | reverse complement strand
GACATGGCTACGATCCGACGTAAGTAGGCGGTTCGACATCCTTGACTATAGACGACAATGAGGGACCGGATATTCATATGTACCTTAATACACCCTTGTTCCAAAATGGCGATTGTGTAAACAGCACGCCGCACTTCTTTGCTGAGTTATATGATAGAAACGGTATCAATACCGTCGGTTCCGGTATTGGTCATGATTTATTGATGGTGGTTGACAACAACAATAAGCAGACATACGTTCTAAATGACTATTTCACGGCAGAAAATAATTCTTACCAGCGGGGATTGACCAGTTATGTAATGCCAGAACTGGCGGATGGTAGCCATTCGCTTTCTTTCCGTGCATGGGACTTGGTAAACAACGCATCCACCAAGACTCTCCATTTCACAGTAAACCACGAGCAAGGACCTGTAGTCAAGAAAATGATTGTCTATCCCAACCCCGTTGCCCAATTCGGGACATTGCACTTGGTTCTTCAGAACGACCGTCCTGATGACAGATTGTCCATTGAACTATGTTTCTATGATATGGTAGGACATAAGGTTTGGTCCACAGAGCAAGCCATTTCGGATGAGAACATTACCTTATCCATGGCGAACACATCTATGCCACCCGGTGTATATATTTATCAATTCACTATACGAACCACTACACAATCTTCCGAAAAATATAACGGACGGTTGATTGTGTATTAAAAATTCATTTTAGTTTGCCTATGGTACATCTTTCAAAGTAAATTTATGTCAACGACATGTCAATTAATTCATTAACTCAAATAATTAAACTTTATGAAAAAAACATTTCTGAGCATTGTTGCTCTCGCAGCCATGTCGCTCAATGCACTGGCTTATGATGTTAACCCCATTATTACGGCTATGCCGGCTCTCACCATTGCTCCGGACGCTCACGCGGCAGGTATGGGCGATATAGGTGCCGCCACTACGCCGGACATGAACTCTCAATTTTGGAACGCCGCCAAGTATGCATTCATTGAGGACAAAGGCGGTATCTCTGCTTCCTACACGCCTTGGTTGCGTAAGTTGGTAAACGACATTGACCTTGCCTATCTGACCGGTTTTTATCGCTTTGACGACAAGCAGGCCATTTCGGCTTCGTTCACCTATTTCTCAATGGGTGAAGTGGCACTGATTGGTTTAAACAGCAACTATGAAAGCGGATTAGGGAGTCAAGAGGACATTTATGCTACTGCCAAACCCAACGAATGGTCGTTGGATGTCGCTTATTCGCGTAAATTACACGAATATGTCAGTATGGCAGCGACCCTGCGTTTCATGTACAGCGATTTGAACAACGGCATCAACTATTCAGGTACAGGTGTATCCACAGAAATGTACCCTGCTTTTACTTTTGCGGCCGATGTTTCACTCTATTACCGGCAGCCGATTGAGTTGCCGATGGGAACCAGCCATTTTGCATTGGGCTTTACAATTTCCAATCTCGGCGGTAAGATGTCCTACGATAAAAATGTGACTTCCAACTTTATCCCTGCCCGCATGCGCCTCGGTGTCAGTTACGAAATTCCGTTTGATAATTACAACCGTTTGATGGCAAGTGTAGAGTGCGACCGTCTATTGGTACCGAGTACCTATTCCGTATATACGGAAGACCCGGTAAACTACAAATGGAATACGAAAGACCAACAGGAGTATTCAAAAGTTTCGTCTCCAAAAGGTTGGTGGCAATCCTTTAATGATGCTCCGGGCGGAGCCAAAGAAGAGTTCAATGAAATGCGTTGGGGTGTAGGTTTGGAATATAGTTACAACCGTCAGTTCTTCGGTCGTGTCGGCTATAGCCATGAGGACAGAATGAAAGGTAACCGTCGTTATGTAACTCTGGGTGCCGGCTTTAAACTGTCCATCGTACGCTTTGATGTGGCATATTGTATTGCCACCGCCGCATCCAACCCTCTGGACCAAACCATGCGTTTCACGCTCGGTTTCGATTTGGCAGGTATCAAAGACCTTGTTAATAATAAACGATGAGAATCGGTTTTGGATATGATGTACACGCTTTTGCCCCCAACCGCGAACTATGGTTGGGTGGCATTCGTGTACCGTCGGAAAAAGGGTTGCTCGGGCACTCAGATGCAGATGTGGCCATTCATGCCCTATGTGATGCCCTACTCGGTGCTGCCGCTATGCGTGACATCGGCTACCATTTCCCGGACACTAAAGGTAACGAATATGAGGGCATTGACTCCAAGATTCTGTTGCGCTGCGTAATGGAATTACTGCACAAAGAGGGCTATAAATTGGGCAACTGCGACATTACCATTATTGCCCAAGCACCCAAATTGAGCCCATATATTGAGCAGATGCGCCAATGTTTGAGTGAGGTAATGGGAGTCCATTTAGACCAAGTCAGTATTAAAGCCACCACAACCGAACATCTGGGTTTTGTCGGACGCGAAGAAGGTATCGCCGCCCAAGCGGTCGTTTTACTGCAATGAAGAAGATTATCAGTATCTTAATCCTCGCATGGGGAGTGTTATCAAACATATATAGTCAATCGCCCGTCGTGACCCGCGATACCTTGTTAATGCAAGACAGCGCTTTTGTCATTATTACGGCATGCTCCCCCATCTGTTCATCTGTCGCGCGCGTGTACGCGATAGATAATAAGGAGTGGCAATTGGTACGAGTGGTTGCCTCTCCCGATGAGCATATGACCTTTCCCGAAGCATATTTCGAGAATGGCAAAATTAGGTGGCGCGATAACACTGCCATGTTATTGGACGAAGAAGGGAAATGAACGGACCTATCTACCTCATCGGCTATATGGCATCCGGTAAAACTACCGTCGGACGGTTGCTGGCAAACCAACTGGGTTGGCGGTTTGTTGATTTAGACGATGCTTTCCGTGAGATTCATGGTTTGAGTACGGCTGATTATATCCGTCAGTACGGGATAGACGATTTCCGTATCAAAGAAAAATATGTCCTTGAAGATGTAGCCGACATGGCACCGTGCGAAGAGGTAGTTTATGCTACCGGCGGAGGTTATCCGTGCTACGAAGACAACATGGAGTGTATGAATGAACTCGGCACCAGTTTCTACTTACAATGGACAGCAGAGGACTTGGTACACCGTTTGATGCTAACCGATTTATCTGAACGGCCTGTTTTACAGGGAAGAACAGAAAGGGAGTTGTTGCAATTTGTTGCTCCTCAACTTCAGGCGCGAGAGTTTTTTTACGCCCAAGCGCATTATACAATTCATTCGCCTGGTTTCTTTCCGGAAGCCGACGAACAAATGGCACAAGAAATATGTCAATTAGTGAGATCCAAGACGAAATAATAGAAGAATTCACCTCGTTTGACGACTGGATGGACCGTTACTCTCTGCTTATCGACTATGGCAACGGGGTGGAACCGTTTTCGGAAGCCGACAAAACGGACAAGAATCTGATAGACGGTTGCCAGAGCAAAGTATGGTTTACTTGCGAATACAAAAACGGCGTTATTGTTTATCACGGTGATTCAGACGCCATTCTGGTCAAAGGTATCGTAGCACTGCTCATTCGTGTATTGAGCAACCAAACGCCGCAGGACATTGTGCATGCTGACCTACATTTTTTGGATGACATTCAACTGCGGGAGCACTTGTCCCCTACCCGCACCAACGGATTGAATGCCATGTTAAAACAGATGCGGTTGTTTGCCCTCGCCTATTCCAATCAATAAAGTACTCATGCCAGACAACAGCAACATAGCGACTATTGCATCAGGAATCTACAAGGATCGTGGTTCCAAGTTTCTCAGTTTTGCAGAACCGATTGCTAACGAGGAACAAGCCAAGGAGCGCATCAACTGGTATAAAAAGAAATACCATGATGCCCGCCATGTGTGCTATGCCTACCGTCTGGGGGAAAATTTATTCCGAACCAAAGATGACGGAGAGCCGCATGGAACTGCCGGCATACCCATTCTGCGCGCCATTGATGCACAAAAACTAGATAATATACTTGTGGTGGTGGTCCGCTATTTCGGTGGCACATTGCTCGGGACAGGCGGATTAATGGTCGCCTATCGCGAAGCGACACGAGACGCCATAAAAAACTATAAAGCATGAAACTAAGTGGTAAATACGGACAGATACGTGCCATACACTCGGGCTGGATATTGGCACTGACAGACTGGATAAGTGTTGTTCCGGGATTGCGGTGCATTGCCCGTCGTACAACAACTTCCATCACCTTGGATTACGCACAAGGGGAGAAGGAAACAATATGTCAAGACTTGCGGCACGGAGCAGTGTTCATGACCAATCACCGCGACATCGTCATGGATTCGGCATTTTTGAGTTTATTGCTTCGCACCCGATTCGGTATCCGCCCATATATCGCCATCGGGAATAACCTATTCGGACGGCGGTGGATAGAATGGTTTGTGCGTTTCAACCGTGCTTTTGTTGTTATTCGGGACGGTTCACCCCGGGACCTCATTCAGCATAGTCAAATCCTGTCCAGTTATATCCACCACCTACGGAAATGCGGCAGAAGCGTCTGGATTGCCCAACGTGAAGGGCGTGCAAAAGACAGCAACGACCTGACACAACCCGCTGTATTGAAAATGCTGACCATGGGAGACGGGTGTTTTCTGGACGGCATGCGCCGGCTGAACATCTGTCCTGTATCTCTCAGTTACGAATATGACCCGTGCGACTACCTCAAAGCCCGCGAAATGCAACTCAAACGCGACAACCCCGACTGGAAAAAATCGAAGCAAGATGATTTGCTATCCATGTCCACAGGCATTCATGGTAAGAAAGGGCGCGTAGTTTTCCGTCTAACCCCTTCTATTAACCATTGGATAGACACTCACACCGAAGAGTTGAATGCTCTCAATAAAAACGAACAGATACGCGCCGTCGCCCAACAGATAGACAAACAGATACATGCCAATTATGAAATCTTCCCCCATACGGAAGTATTTGACCAATACATACAGCAACAATTGCGCCGCATTGACCTACCTAATAAGGACGAAGTTTTTCTGACGGACAAGTTGCACGAAATGTATACTAACCCTGTTATTAATTATGAAAAAAGCCATCTTTCCGGGGTCCTTTGACCCCTTCACCATCGGTCATTACGATATTGTCAACCGCGGGTTGCAATTTGTTGACCATATTACCATCGGTATCGGAAAAAACGCCGACAAACAATCGGCATTCCCTCTTACCGACCGGCTCAATGCTATCCAAAAAGCGTTTAAGGACAATCCGAATGTAGATGTACAGGTGTATGACTGCCTAACGGTGGACTTTGCCCGCCAAGTGGGTGCACAATTCATTTTGCGTGGCATTCGATGTGTGCAAGATTTTGAGTATGAACGCAATATGGCGGAAGCCAACAAACAGTTAGGTAACATTGAGACCTTATTGCTTTACACCCGACCCGAATATGCCCATATATCGTCGTCCTTAGTACGCGACCTATATGCCCATCATAAAGATATATCCGTTTATTTGCCAATTACAAAATGAGACACTTTTTTTTGACTATATTGCTGTCGTGCGTCCTATTCAGCGCACAGGCCGCGACACGGGACTCCGTAAAAACAGTGGATATAACCCGCAACCTGAATATATACAACGACGTGATGCGTCAGTTGGATATGAACTATGTAGATACATTGGATTATGAAGACCTATTGGAAACTGCCATCCGTGCTCTTCTTTCACATGTCGATCCCTACACCGTTTATATTCCAAAGAAAGAGGACGATGACCTCAAAATGATGACAACCGGCAAATACGGTGGTATCGGAGCCATCATTATGCAGCGCGACTCAGTGGTTGTTATCAGCGAGCCCTATGCTGGTATACCCGCCCAACTGAACGATGTGCTGGCGGG
>JAZUGJ010000196.1:0-1880 GCA_045641145.1 Paludibacteraceae bacterium | reverse complement strand
GTTGTCTTTTGGTGGAAAGCATCGTGCGAAGGAGATTATGATTATGGCTCATTTAGTGTGGACGGCAAGGTGCAGAAAACCATATATGGCGAATTGGCGTCTGGGTGGGAAACGCCTTGGGAGTTGGTGCGTCTGGAGATTGCTGGTGATGTGACGCATGAGCTTACCTGGACTTATTCAAAGGATGAGGAGGATTCGGAGGGCGAGGACTGCATCTGGGTGGATGAGTTTGTCTGGATTCCTGCTGATGGCTCTGCTGTGACGAAGAAAAATGATGTCCCAGTCCCGTATGCTTGGCTCGATGCGCATGGGCTTTTGTCCGAACATGACCCAGAGACTGTGGCGTGTCAGAAAAGCGGCAAGGTCGATGGTGCTGGACGCGAACTGACGATGGCTGATGAGTTTGTGGCAGGCACGAACCCCAATGACCCGACATCCAATTTCAAAGTCAAAATCGAAATCATTGATGGCAAGCCCATCCTTTCATGGGAACCCGATTTGAACGAGAACGGCACAAAGGATTTGCGCATCTACAAAACCTACGGCGCAAAGAATCTTGGCGGCTCTGACGAATGGACGGATATGGATGAAGTCAGCGAATCTGAAAAAGAACTTCTTAACTTCTTCAAGGTGACGGTCAAAATGCCCAAGGTTGATGATGGCAATGGAGGTGGTGAGGGTGGCAGTTCATCGGGCGAGGGCGAAAGTTCGCAAGATGAGGGACTGCCCAAGGGGTTCTCGACCAACGGTATAGAAAGGGTTTCGTGTACTGGAAGCGAATGGTACGATTTGGGACTGCCGCCAACGCTGACAATGAAAACGGAAATCAAATGGTCAATTGCTGGTGGCGATGCCAAGAGAATAGGGATTGTCGGCGTAATGAATAGTGGTGGAAGTTATTACATGGGGGTCGCCCCAAATGGAGAAACTTATCAAGGCCGCGTGTTCATCTTGGATGAAGAGATAAAAATTGGAGCCGCATATCGAGACACGGCCTATGAAGTGGAGTTCGGGAATTGCTACTTGAAAGACATGGTTTCGGGTTCTGTGCTTAAATCGAAAACGGCGAGGACGGGAGCGTGTCCATCTTCCAATATTCGGCTCTTCCGAATCAATTATACATCACTCAATCAGTTTGCGCTTGGGAGCGTGTACTATCTTCGCATCTATGATGCGAATAGACTTGGTGAATACGAGCTTTTGAGAAATCTTGTACCGTGCAAGTGCAAGGTTGTTGGCGTTGGTCTGCTGGACTTGGTACAGATGCGGTTTTACAAGAACGACGGCACAAGTGTTTCGTTGGTAGATTGACCGAGATTCTGCGCCCACGCTTGTTTTACCGTCGAATCTCACCGGATGCACCAGAATTGCGCTGGTGGGCTCCGGTTCGGGAGGGTAATCTCATCTGCTCTTGACGGCGGGACGCTTCCGGTGTGCCTCCCGCTTCGTCTGGCGGCGTTTGACGGATGTTGATGCTATTTGGGATTCGCCCTGCGCGTCATAAAGGGGCGATTCCAGCCATTCGGAGTAATCCTTGAAATAACGGACGGCGCATTGGTGCATGAGGGTTTCAAGGTCGGTTGCCGTTATGCGACCGCGTTCAAGATAGAATCCGTCATAAACTTGAACAACCGTTATCCCCCTCTGTCGCAGTTCCCAGACGAAATCCGTGTACAGCAAGGATTCATGCAAGAAGATTTCAGAATCGAACTTATCACCTGTGAAACGGCGCATGGCTTCCTCTGCCGAAGCGATGACCTCTTTCAGCTTCTCTTCGCCGTGAAGCTCCAAAGAAGCTGGTGTGTAGGTGCGATTATGGCTGACGATGGTTGCTGGCGTTTTGTCGAAATACAGCGTCATGCACAGAGACTTATAGGCCG
>JAZUGJ010000195.1:0-95232 GCA_045641145.1 Paludibacteraceae bacterium | reverse complement strand
CGAGATCTGCGCGTGCCTGGTCTGCGGCGGCAAATTCTGCGGCGCGTGCGGCGTCGCGTGCGTCCAGGTCTGCGCGTTCTGCGCGTTCTGCGGCGTCGCGTGCGTCTGCAGCGGCGGCGGCGTGCGTCTGCACGGCGGCGGTGTCCTCTGCGTCCAGGTCTGCGCGTTCGGCGGCGGCGGCGTCCAGGTCTGCCTTTAATAATACTGCGAGCGCGTTACGCGCCCACGCCTTGTCTTTATGTGTGCGTGCGCCTTCTATAATATTAATAGCGTCTACCAGGTCGGCGCGTCCTGCGCGTTCGGCGGCGGCGAGTGCGTCTTTATAGTGCCAAACTGCTATGCGCTTGCGTATATACTCACATAATGCGGCACGTTTGTTTAATTCTTCTACGCGCACGGCGTTAAGTGTAAGCGCGGCGCGTGCGTCCTGCGTGCGTGCTATTGCAAGCGCGGCGGCGGCGCGTGCGGCGTCCAGGTCTGCGCGTGCCTGGTCTGCGAGTGCGGCGCGTGCGGCGGCGAGATCTGCGCGTGCACGGTCTGCGGCGGCGTGCGTGGTGGTGGTGGTGTTGTTGTTGCGTGTGTTGGTACTCATTTTTGAGCCTCCTATAAAATAAAATATTAATAGCGGCGGCGTTCTGTCGCCGTATATATATTTTAGCACGGCAAAACGCATTTTTATGCAGGATTTTGTAAACTTTGAAAACGGATAGAAAAACGGGAAAATGGCATACAGTTTTGTGCGGGAATTTTGGTAGATTTGTTGATTGATAATGTACTTGATTTGTATATGAAAAATGCCCGAAAATTCAATAACGGCAAGGATTGACAGATACTCTAATCCCTGAAAACCTGTAGATTATAAATCAATTTTGTACACTAATAACAAAAGTATACATTAGGGGATATTTTACATTTTTTTCCATTGAAAACACGGTAAGAAAGGGACAGTTGCTTATTCTCTCTATAAAACACTCATTTTTCCAATCCATCATTCATTCACTTTCTTGTATATTTATTCATTTCCACTCATCCTTTACTATCTTATAAATAGCGACACTATCGGATATAAACAAACTATCATTTTACCTACTCCCGTACCTTTTACATTAAAGGTAAACTATCATATATATCGACACTACCGATATTAAATGACATTTACTATCTCAATTACCTTTATAGGAAAAATCAAAATATCGACAAACTCGAAATGATACTCTGTACTAAGATATTTCATCTCGTTATAAATCTTAGATCTGATATCTTCATCTCATAGCTGAATGATACCTAATCTATGTTACTTCATATTATTTTATTTTCATCGAGAAAATAAATAATCACTCTTTTCTTGTTACCGGTAAATAAGAATGTAATATGACAGATATTATGATGAAGTCTGGTCTATTATCAAACAAACACTGAACCGCTCGTGAGATATGTTAAGACAGACTTAAAATAACACTTATCTTTCTTTTGTTACCGGTAAAAGTAAAGATTTATCTGTTACTTTCATCTATCATATATCACCTATCTAAAGGATATCGACAGTAGATTTTTTCTTTTTTGTTTTGTTTTAGAGGATAGTAAAATGACAGTTAGTACGCTAAGGGAGAGATAGTGCAGACTTGTTAGTCAGTAGTTATAATGTGAACGGAGTTCACTACATTAAAAAAACACCAGGGGGTGTATCTGGCTTCCTGTAGAATTTTGCTTTGTCTTTTCTCTTGATTTTACTTCTCTTTTGTTAAACAAAATTATTCGTAAACCCGCATAAACACTGGGTTCTTTAGAACTTTTACACCGCATTTTTACGCCGCGTTCGGCGTAAAATTAGTATACATTCTCTCTATTTTACACTTTTTTTGCCCTGTATATGACTCGTCCGTCCCGTCCGCACCGACTCCTCATTTAATATTTTTTTGCCGTTACAGGCAATAAAATTAAACCCGCTGCATCGTCTTGGTGTGCGGGTTGATCTCTTATATAGGTATTATATTAATATATACCACTCATTTATATTATATGCAGTACGGTGTTTTTGGGTATGTTAAAAATTTCTTAATATTTTTGTAATTTTTTTAGCTACCCCTACTTGACATTGAAATTTACTATGATATACTACAATCAAAGCAATAAAACTACAAATGCAAATCTAATGGAAGGCAGGTATTTTATGCAGGTATTTGTTGTAGATGCTATGACGGGCGCCGGTAAGTCGTGCGGCGCGATACGGTATATGAATGAGGGTGATGGCAAATATATGTACGTTACCCCGTATCTCACAGAGGTTGACCGTATTATTAACGGCTGTGATAAGAAGCAGTTCGTTTCTCCTAACGACGAAGAAGATTCAAAGAGTTCCAATCTCGGAGAACTCATACACGAGGGAGCAAATATAGCAACCACACACGCTCTCTTTTCCCGTCTCGATAAAGACGCTGTTAATGCTATAAAGGAAGGAGGCTATACGCTCATTCTTGATGAGGTGTTTGAAGTTATCAAGCCAATGAGCATACCCAAAAAAGAACTCGATTTTCTTACCGGTTCAGGTTTGCTTTATCTGAAGGATGACGGATATACGCTTGCGTGCGACCAAGACTCGTATTCCCCTAAGCACTACAAGGATATTGCCTCATATGCGCGTCAAGGCAGACTTATACTAATTAACGGTTGCGCTCTGTTCTGGACTTTTCCGCCTGATATATTTGAGGCGTTCGATAAAGTGATTGTAATGACTTATATGTTTGACTGTCAACTTCAAAGCTACTATTTTGAGATCAATGGAGTAGAGTGCGGTCGTATGTATGTAGACAAAGATGAGCACGGGTTTAAACTCGTTGACTACGAGGTGCCGGAAAATAACCTCTCTATTGACCTCTGTAATAGGATACATATCGTAAGCGACAGAAAGTGTAATGAGATAGGTTACAATAAAACCGCTCTCTCCAAGGCTTGGTTTAACCGCAGAGGTAATACCAACGAGGAAATCACCGAACTGCGCCGTAATATGAGTAATGTGATCGGAAATAAGTTTCGCGGCGTCGGCGGGGACGTTATGTGGACTACCCTGAAGCAGAACAAGAAGAAGTTGACTTCTAAAGGCTTTGTCAAAGGATTTGTACCTTGCAACGCTCGTGGCACCAATATGTATGCAGGCTCGAAACGTCTTATGTATTGTCTGAATGTATTTGTAAATCCCTTCATAGTTGAATATTTCCGTATGCGCGGTATTGAGATCAATCAGGATAAATACGCACTGTCGGAGATGGTGCAATGGGTGTATCGATCAGCAATCCGTAAGGGCGAGGATATTTGGATATACATCCCGTCACGTCGTATGCGTACACTGTTTAACGCTTGGGTAAAAGAAGTATCAGTAAAACACAGAAAGAGCAAGGAAGAGAGGGGGGTAAAGATATGAATTGGAAGATATTTGGATCAGATAAAGTATGTAATGGATGTACATTTGGTTATCTCAACAAAGGTGATATATTTGTAACCAAATCAAGACACGGATATAGTTCACCGTTTATGAAGGTTTCTTTCGATTGGACTTATTGCAACGCAATATGTCTTGATAGCGGCGCTATTTGCCATATAGATCAGATTACTGAAGTCTATAAGTATTGCGGCGACATTGAATTATCCGCAAGCAAGTTCAATCCTCCGTTGGATTTAAAGTTGCTCGCAAAGGGGTGATAATATTGATAAATAAAGGAATGTTTTCGAGCGACACCGAAAATTAAATTGCGCTGCTTGCTGGAGCGAAGAATATAGAGAAAGGAACAAAAAATAAAATGTCGATTAAGGTTTCAGAAATAACGGGTATGAAAATATACAATAAGGAAACAGGTGAGTACTTTGATTTTGATGGTGAAATACATGATATATCTGTATCGAGCGATGTTGAGTGTGCGGTTGCAGAACGCGCAGTTCATATAAACAAGCCGTCCGAAATGGCAATTACTCTCATTACTAAAACTGCTTTTGCCCTCTGTGCGGCGTTGGTCGGTGATGAATGTCCTAATAAGACAATAATACATCATATGAAGCACGGCTCATTGCGAGTCAGAAAGAAGAACTATCATCGTATGCTGAAAACAATGATAAAAGAATGGAGAGATAAATATGAAGATATTGGTTAATGAAAACGGATACGGTACAGCTTATATAGAAGATAATAAGGATACATACGAAGCCAAACTTGCTTTTATAGATCAAAGAGAAGGAATATTGGGCGTCACATTATCGAATGTAGTGAAGACCAATCGCGCGGGCGAGACTCGCTCTTGCACAAAGTGTGCGCACCGTAAGGTTTGTGAGTTTTATGGAAATATGTCTGATATGAAATACTGTCATTTATTCGATAGAAATACGGAAGATTTTTGGAAAGGACTTAACAATAATGAAAGAAGCTAAATGGAAGTTTGTAAATGGCAGAGTGACCTGCTCCGCGTGCGGCGCTCAGCCCTATGAGAAAATGCGGGTGGTTGAATTTGATAACCTATTCGTTTTCTGTCCGGAGTGCGGAACAAAAATGTCGGGCAATGAGTGCGCTTCCAAGGAAAATGATGGTACATACTCAATGGAAGACAAGCTCTCTATTGACTATTTTGGATGAGGTGAGACTTTGGAGAGAATCTGTAGAGATTGCTTCTGGGCGTGCGGGTGCGACGAAGAGTATAACGAAGATTATGATGAATGTAGATACTTCACTCCCGCTTCTGGAGATGATATGACCTATGATGAGCATGCATACCGCGCGGATATGAAGATGAGATTGGAAGCGTATGAGGAGATTTTGAGAGAACAGGACTGAGAGGGGGAGTTTTTATAACCAACAATAAAGGAATTTACATACCGAGCATTGACGCTAAAGACATTTACTTATCAAATAATACAAACAGCCCTTCGGCAAACAGAATAGGATACAGTCTTATAGACAAGAAAGGCAGTATGAATACAAGAAAGTTTGTAAATTGTCTTGATTACTCTCTTGACCAAATCAAATTAAGAGAAATATACGAAAAAGTATACAGAAGAAAGGACTTTTCGTTCCGCAGGGGTCATAAAGACTATTGTAGCCGCGTAGTCAACGTAACTTTTAAGTATACAGTAGATGAATTTAACAAGATTGCGACTAACAAATACATAAAAATAGGGTTTATTCCTGCTCAATGTCAGTTTGAAGATAGTATTTGCGTCATCGACGGAGAGCTTGTGGGTATAATTCTCAATGAAGAAGTAAAAAATCCTGTATCTAAAGCGATTCTTGGCAAGTATTTCACTTGCGAAGACGGAAAATATGTAATGAAGTCCAAACCGAAGCGTGTCAAGAGCACCGCAGAACTCAGAAAAATGGTTTATGAGGACGGATTTATGTGCGGCGGCATCAAATTTATCAGATGGAAGCGGTCGTGCGGCAGTTCCCGCGTCGGAAAGTGTCTCTTTATCGATGAAAGGCTCTATCCAAGGATGCACAAATGGGAAGTGTGCGGCATTAAGGTAAATCCGGGAGACAGCGTAGACCTTGCAGGCTTTGAATCTTACATTTCACTCCCTACGAGCTCAATTATTGACACGATCAACATAGATCCGAACAGCATTTTGGTCATTGATGACTATGAAAGCGTGTTCAAAGATAAGGTTATATCAGTTGAAGAGGAGTCAAGTCATCTTGTAGCATACGAAAAAGAGTGTGAGATAGCTAATTCTATATGGGACGGTCAAGGATTGCTTGATGAATCGGTATTTGAAGAGAAATATTCCGATAAAGGAATGATACTTTTACGCAACCGCTTCTTCAAATGCTGTTGTTTTAATACAAAAATACAGAAATGGTTTGCTGATAACGGTATAACGGACGTTTCACAGCTTAACGGATACACAAAGGCTGAGTCGATAGAGGATATTAAGCTGATTACGACTCCGAGCAGCATCAAATATCTCAAATTTGGTACTCTTAACCAATGGTTGAACCATATCGAGCCCGAATTCGGAGTAGTCAAGTATGATAAGAAGACTCATTTTCTCGGCGGGCGTATGGTTCAAACTCATTATCAGTTACTTAATACGCTTCAAATGACTAAAGATGAGGTGGCGGAGTTCCTCAAACCTACTATTGATTACCTTAACCTGCTGAAAAACGACCCCGACATCCTCAGATATCATATAAAATACCCCATAGAAGAGGATTTCAACATCACCCCCGCTAAATCCAAGAACGATGTTATCTATAAAATGCTGGGAGTAAACGATAAATTCGCTCAGACAAAGCTCTATTATGACTTCAGGAGCGAGGTTATGAAGTCATATGTAGCAAATTTGCGGCACGGAAAGGTACTTGTAGACGGAAATTACTCAACTCTGTGCGGAAATCCTATAGAGATGCTCTTACATACGATAGGAAAGTTTGACGGCACGTCACAAATTGGTGTTGGAAACGTACATTCAATAAGATTTCCTACCGGTCAGACGCTTCTCGCGTCCCGTAGTCCACACGTTTCGATGTCAAATGTGTGGTTGCCTTATAATTCAGATAATGAGATAATAGATAGATATCTCAATCTGAGCGAGCAGATTGTATGTGTTAATAGTATTAATGAGAATACGTTGTTTAGATTGGCAGGTTGTGATTTCGATTCAGATTCCGTTCTTTTAACGGATAATCAATGTTTAATCAGTGCCGCACAGAAGAACTATGACAAGTTCCCTGTTGCGATAATGAATGTTTCATCAAGTAAGATTGCCCGCAAGCACACAAGCGCGGAGCAATGTGATCTTGATATAAAGACAAGTAACAATCTTATAGGTGATATCATCAATTTGAGTCAAGAGCTTAACACACAGATATGGCATAAAATCAATCACGGTGCCACATATGAAGATATTAAAGACATCTATAAAGATGTATGTATTCTCAGCATAGCAAGCAATATAGAGATTAACATTTAGTCTCGGTGTACAGTAATGTGCACAATAATTTAAGCATTGAATTGCTGGAAACCCGTAAAGACCGAGTGGCTAAAACACAATATGAAATACGGTTGTGAAATGCGGCGAAAGCAGAAACAACACTTGGTATGGGATATGGTTAAATCCTAAGTCCTTAATCAATCGGAAATCAGCAGCCAAGCTCCGAATAGGAGAAGGTTCAACGACTAAGTGGCTCAAGCGAGTCCAGTGGTGCGCCCCGCATCGCGGGGAGATGATATAGTCTGCTCTTACGGGAAACCGTAAGGAGTCAAAAGACCTACCGAGATTAGCGACCTCGGTAGAACACAAGGAGATAAAGCAAAGCGAGAATACGTAGTAAACAATGCAATAGAACTTATGAAACTCAGAGAAAAATACAAGATGGTCGGAGAAGACGGAAGAAGCATTAAACCAAATTTTTTCAGTTACAAAGATAAGTCAAAGGGTTACTACGATAACAAGAACAAACACTACAAGAAGCATGATACGACAATGGATTATCTTCAGACGATAATCAACTCGTATAGAAGCTCACGCAAAGGCGAAAAGAGCAAGGAGTTCATACCGTTCTCGGATGTTATCAATTCTGATAACTTTGTTGCCGATAGCGTAAGTTATACAAGAGTCAAGATAGTCAAAGAGATGTTGGAGAATCACGCAACGAGTATGGCTCATCTGTTCGCGTCAGACCTTGACGATCAGACCAAAGCTACCATTTATCACGACGACCGGCAAGCGGTGATAGAAGCTATTGGTGAGATGTATATGTCAGACAATACGATGATATATCTGCTTAAGAGTATTGAGTCTCCCGATAACACTCATATATCACGATTGATGTTTAACATCCTCTTTGGATATCCTAACACATCATTCTACAGAGTGATCAGAACCGCTAAAGAATCACTTAATGAAGTGGTTGAGTGTGAAGACGGGGATATACAAATCTATAATATTAAGGTCAAAAAAATACAAAAAACAGCCTAAAACTTCCAAATGTACACTTTTGTCAGCGCCCCATTTATGTCCGATATTTCGGACACTTTCGGGGTGCGGCAAGGTGCGGAGCAATATGGAGAAATATAAATCTCTAATAATTTTAAGGAGTGGTAAACATAGTACCTATTACAAAAGAAGAAGCAATGGAGATCCGCGAAAAATGTAAAGGAGTTCACATTGCAATAGTAAACCGTCAGTCTAATCATAAGAAGTATTATCTTACGGAAGAGCGCAGAGCTCTTTCATTCTTAAGTAATCTTCGCAGACAGAAAGAGAGGAAGCCTCGTGGAAAAGTTTCAAAGACAGCAAGACGAGACTCCTGAACAGTACAGGATTAGACTTTACAAAAATCAAGCGCTTTATAATCTGACCAATAAAGAGATTGGTGATTTGTGCAACGAAGCGTTTGGTGTTGAGTATGACGAGTCCGCGCACCGTAAATATGTACGTCCGTATCTTGACGGATACAATGCCGCAATGATGGATATTGCGGATGGCAAAGATTATCTTAAAGAACTTGAACTTGCTAAGTTTGAACTTAGTAAAGAACGTCAAAGAGTGTTTGATCAGAGACGCGAGTTCCGCAAGCTCTCTACCCTTGATGCTCGCACAGAGCATCTCTATGATACGCTTGAAGAAGCGGCGCATAATCTCAACGATACAGTTGGTAAGATGTTTGATGAAGAGAAATCGTTTGATGTAAATGATAACGAAGCGGTTCTGGTGTTCAGCGATTGGCATTACGGTATGGTTGCTGATAACATATTCAACTGTTACGATACCAAGATATGTAAACAGCGTGTTCACGATGTAGTAGAAAATGCTATTGAGCGTATTCAATTACATAAGTGTAAGGCTGTAAATATTGTAATGCTTGGTGATAGTTTTCACGGAGCAATTCACGCGGGAGTGCGTGTCGCGTCCGAAGAGCTTGTCAGCGAACAGATAATGCAGGTTTCTGAAATCATTGCGCAGTCCATTCTTCGTATCCGTTCGGTTGTGCCTCAAGTCAATGTATATATGACTTATGGAAATCACGGTCGCACGGTACAAAGTAAAGTTGACAGTCTTCATGCTGATAATATGGAGAGACTTGTAAAATGGTGGTTGAAGCAGAGACTTGCAAAGTGTGATGGAATACTCTTCCCACATGGTGAGGAGTATGAGTTCTTAGTATTTAACGTTATGGGACACGGTTTCTGTGCGTCACACGGTGATCTTGACAATGTTAGATATTCGACTCGTCTTCTTCCAACTCTTATAAGAAAGACGGTTGGTAAAGATGTTGAGTATGTCTTGCTTGGCGATAAGCATCACGTCGAGATGTTTGATGAGGTAGGAGTAACTGCCCAGTTATGTGGTTCGCTTTGCGGTGTTGATGATTATGCAAACGACCATAGATTGTATTCAGACCCGTCACAACTTTTACTTATAGTTGATAAGAATGGCGTAGACGCGGAGTACCGTTTGAAATGTTGTTAATTTTAAGGAGTGATTTATAATCAATACAAGTGATTTTGCAAGAAGGGTCGCTAAGAAGTACGGCGTACCTTTTAAGAATACTCGACCTTGGGTAACGGCGATTTTCGAGACGTTAAGAGAGACTGTGGTCGATGATAAAGATGAAGTTATGGTGCAGAATTTCGGCACCTTTAAGTTAAAAAAGACACCTGCAAGGGTAGTTTTGCACCCTGTTACAAAAGAGGAATGTTTTATCCCCGAAAGTTTAAGATTTGATTTTAAGCCCTCGCTTACTCTTAGTAAGAAGATACGAGAGGCTGCCGAAATAGCGGCAGATTTAGGTGTCGAAGAAGATAATGATTATGATGAAGAGTGATCGAGTCGCAAAAACCTGAGAGGCTTGCGACCATCGGAATGGCTGAGGCTGTTCTGATTAAGATAAAGAGCCGCATTTTTCTGCGGCTCTTTATCTTAATTTAAGGAGAATTTATGGCAAAAGGAAGAGGAAGACCTAAAAAGGTTGCAATGGAAACGGTAATGTCGCCGGGCGGATTACCGTACTCCGCGCCGCGCACAGAATCTCCTGTTAAAGTAATCAAGCCGGTGGAGCCCGTAGTAGATAGAGGCTCTTATTACTGTGCGTGCTGCGGTAAAGAGTATAAGAAACAACAGACAAATTTTCCCGTTTCCAAGTCGCCCATATTCAGAGGCAACAACTGCTATCTACCCGTATGCTTCTTATGTGTTGATGACTTGTATCGTCAATACTTTGAGCTACTCGAAAACGAGGAAGAAGCAATAAAGAGAGTATGTCAGAAGTTTGACATCTATTGGAACAGAGATGCTTACGCCTGGGCTCAGAAGGCTCTCGCTGCAACACCTGCTGCTAATACCAATATAATGCGTAAGTATTTTTCTGCGGTAGCAATGCGTCCGCACAATGGTAAAACCTATGATAACTATCTTGCCGAACGGGACGATGTAGTAATTAAGTCATCCGAAGATATCAAGCCCGACGACGCAAGTGAGTCAAGTGTGTCTCAAGATGATATTGACAGATTTGGAGTTGGTTATACGGCAGACGAGTATAGCCGTATGCGGTCGCAATATGAAAAGTGGCGTTCGCAGTTATCGGACGATGATGACGATACAGTTCAGGATGAACTCACGGTCACACTTTGTACCAACAAAGTATTGCAAGACCGTATGCTGATACGCGGCGATATGGACGCTTACGATAAGTTTGTTAAGACATATCAGGCAACGCTCAAATCCGCAAAGTGGAAGCCGAAGAACGAGATTGAAAAGTCAAGCGGAAACGAGAATGATACCTGGGGGAAATTTATTGATCAAGTAGAACAGTTCTGCCCCGCAGAAGTATACAAAGATAAGCACTTATTTGAAGACCACGATAAAATTGGAGAGTACTTCAATAGGTTTATTGTAAGACCGTTTAGAAACTTCTTTACCGGTTCTTCAGATATGGATCCCAACTATTCGGTCAACGGCGGTGATGTCGATGACTGAACTGCTTGATAAAAATCAAAGGAATCTAAAAAATCTTGTTCCGTCCGAGTCTTGGCTTGCCAAGGGCAATAACGCGGAACATTTTTTGTTATGGAATACATTTTATAGGCGTAATCTTCACTTGTTTGCGCGTGATTATTTCGGATTAACCTTGCACTGGTATCAAAACATTATCTTATACCTTATGGGCGTAAGTACCGTTATTGTAATGATTGCTTCTCGTGCAGCTGCTAAGTCGTTTATTATAGGTGTATATAGTATTTGTAGAGCAGAGTTGTATCCAAACAGTAAGATTGTTTTGACATCGGGTACACGAGGGCAATCACGACTGATTGTTACTGAAAAGATACTTAAAGAGCTCATAGGATCTAACCCAAATAGCAATCTCGCTCGTGCAATAGATATGTCTCATGTTTCAAAGAGCCCGACAGATGTATCCGTGCCTTTCAAAAATGGAAGTAAAATCTTTACGGTTACTTGTAGCGAGAATGCGCGAGGTAATCGAAGTACGGTAAATATCGGAGAAGAAGCGAGAGAAATCGACAAGGCAATTTATAAAAAAGTTATAGATCCTTTCCATATGGTTAGACAGGTTGACTTTATGAAATTACCCGACTACGAAGGAGACCTGCAATTTCAGGAAGAACCGACATCGATATTTATTTCGTCATCTGTAGAAGAAACACACTGGTTATATAAGACCGCTCTTGAAGCACGCGACGGAATGTTCAAAGAGGACGGCTCTCTGTTCTTAGCCTTTGACTATTCAATCAGTTTGAGGCACGGCATAAAAACGAAGCGAGAGCTTCAAAAGAAGAAGCAGACGACCGACCCGATTACGTGGGCAATAGAATACGAGAACAGAGTATATCGTAGCAATACAAAATCATTCTATACTTTGGAAATGCTTAGACAAAACCAAAACCTTATCAAACCGTTCTATCCGCGCACGGCAGAAAATTATATATCGTCTCATCGTAAGATGACATCTATGCCAAAGCAACCGGGTGAGATTCGAGTTGTCGCGTGCGATATTGCAATGGTCAATCGTGCCGGTAACGATAACTCGGTAAGCACTTGTATGAGACTCTTCCCCGAAGTGGTTGATGAAGAGACCGGCGTTGCTCAGGACTTTAGAATTCAAATACCATATCTTGAGGGATATAAAGGGTCTGAGACACAAAAGCAGGCTATTAATATTAGACGATTATATGAAGATTTTGAAGCTGACTATCTGATTTTGGACGTAAGAAATGCCGGTAGAAATGCCGCTTAATACAGAAATGTATTATGTCATTAGTGCGGAAGAAATCTGGAAGGCTGAAATGCCAATCAGAGTGGAAGTCTATGTTCAAAAATATAGACACACGCAACGCATAGGAGTTGAACCTATGCGCAACATTCTGTTACAAGATATAGAAAATATAAATGTTGTGCATAGAATATAATACTGTAGAAATACAACTATAAAAATAGTTCCCAAGAGTCCGCACAACCTAAAATTAAGAGATTCATTCTGTTAATAATGGTTAAAAGATATGCTGAACTAATAGAAAAATAAACTATTAGATTTATCGGATAAAAAGCCGATAAGATAACAAATTGATTTCCGTGTATGATAGTCTTGCTAAAGTTTTATACGACAAGGAGCGTGGAAAAGAATACGCTCCTCTTACTTGTATGAACGATCCCGTAATTGCTAAACGTATACCTAATCCAAACGCAAAGCCAGTTATATTTGCTATTGCTGCTTCGGCAAAACTCAATAGCGAAATGGCAGTAAATCTTCAGCGTCTTCTTATTGATAAACGAATTGATTTACTTATCAGTAAAGAAGAAGCAATAAATGAAATACCAAAGTTTGCTCCTCAATACCTGAAGACTCAGGAACCCGAAGAGCAACTTTTTTATGAAAAGCCCTATATGGAGACCGCATTGCTCATCAATGAAATGATTTCACTTGAGTATGAGCGGCTTGAAACTACGGGACTTATTCGCATCCACGAGAGAGGCAACGAAGTGAAAGACCGTTACTCATCTCTTGCTATGGGGTGCTATTTTGTTGAACAACTTTCCCGCGACCTGACTCGCTATGACGAAGATGTCAACTTCATAGATATTGCGAGTTGTGTTACGGCGTTAAACTTTTAGAAAGGAGGATAATATGGCGGCAGATAATATTGCAGTAGACACTACCGAGTGTGCTCCGATTGTAAGCGATGTAGACAAACATACTACTCTTATTACATCTTATGATGATTTAGCGGATGAGGAACTGAAAATCCTTGCCCAGAATATTGAGACATATAACTTATCTAACTCCCGCGAGGTTGCGGCATACGTTACAGACCCGACCGATAACAATACACTTACCCTTGAGACCATATCTCAACTTGCTCAGGGGCTTAACAGCAATTATGATAATCTGATGCAAGTCAACCGTATCATTTTAAGAGAAGTAATTGCAGACGGCATCCTCGGCAGAGCGTTTGAGTGTATTTATTCCAACATCAATGACGAATACCGTTTGGTGTTTGGCGACGACCAGGAAGAGCTTGACGAGGATACTCATAAGAGAATCAAGGAGATTATCGAATCCTTTAACGAAGTGGTAGACCTTAAGAGTCTTATCAAAGATGCGGTTTCAGTTACCTATCTTGAGGGTAACTATCCTATGTATCTCAGATTAAATGAAGACTCTGCGGCTATTGACCATATTCCTCTTTCGATAGCATATCCGTCAGAATATAACATCAACCGTGATCCAATCGTAGAGCTCAATGTTTCTGCTCTCTCCGAACGTCTCAAGAAAACTTATCCTAAGACAAAGAAACAGAAGAAAGCAATTTACTTTGAGAACATCGGTAAGGAGATTCAAGGTGCATATCCCGACGAAGTGTATCGTGCTTATATAAACAAGGAAGATGTTGTAAAACTCAACTACGACTATTCAGGTTGCATTCGTATAGGAAATAACGGACGACGCCTCGGCGTATCTCCGTTCTTCAGATGCTTGAAGCCTTTAGTAGTTTTGTCTAATATACAAGCGGCGGACGTCGCATCTTCTAAATCAAGAAGCAGAAAGATAATCTTCCAGAAACTTCGCAAGGAGTTAATGGGAGAACAAGGCAAGTATAAGGGATTGTCTGAACAAAAGCTGGCTCATAGTGAAGCGGCGGCGGCATTAAAGACTAATTTTTCTCTCTACACGGCACCTTAATTAGAGGGTGCGTATGGAGTAATCCATATGCAAAAACACCTATTGAATTGCTGGAAACCCCTTAGAGCCACACGACCACAGCGTAGCGATGAAACGCGCAAGCGCGACGGTTTGAAAATGATGTGGATTGGGCAATCAGCAGCCAAGCCTCGAATAGAGGAAGGTTCAACGACTATCGCGCAAGGGAGTAGGGCGCAAGCGATCGGCGTCCGAAGTGGTAGGCTCCACGAAAGTGGATGAAGATATAGTCTAATCTTATTGGAAACAATGAGGCGAAAGCAAGTATAGAGTAGCGTCTATATGATTGTAGTATTGAAAGGAATATCATTAAAACAAAACATAATACACGAAGAAAAACACACGAAGAATTTCTTAAAGAGCTTGCAGAAAAGAATCCAAATATAGAACCTATTGACAGATATAACGGAGCAAAAAATAGCATCAGATTTAGATGTAAGATTGATGGATATGTCTGGAAAACCAGTCCCGGGAGTCTTTTGGGCAGTAGAGGTTGTGCGAGATGTCACAAACGAGAGAAGTACACTACAGAAACATTTAAGGAAGCTATCGCGTTAAAAAATCCTAATATTGTTATATGTAGTTCTTATGTGAATAAGAATACAAAAATGAAATGTCTTTGCAAAGTGTGTGGTCATCAATGGGAAACGTATGCATCAAATTTATCAAGTGGAAATGGGTGTCCAAAATGCAGCGGTAACCTAAAGTTAAATACGGATGACTTCGTCTGCCAGATGAAATCTATCAATCCCAATATTACAATATTGGGAGAGTACATATCGACGCACAAAAATGTTTTATGTAAATGTAAGATATGTGGAAATGAATGGATGGCATCCCCCGCTAATTTAAAGAGGGGTTCTGGATGCCCACGATGTTTCGCATCCAAAGGCGAAAAGGCGGTAAAGAAATTCTTAGAACAAAACCATATACAATTTTACGAACAATACAAATTTGATGACTGTAAGAGCAAAAGACGGTTAAGATTTGATTTTTATATACCGTCACTCGATTGCGCTATAGAATACGATGGCGAACAACATTTTATCGCTATCCCTTATGGTCAGGATAATGAAAAAGCCAAAGAGCGTCTAAAAGCAATAAAGGCAAGAGATAAAATTAAAGACGATTATTGTGAAGAGCACAAAATCAAACTAATAAGAATACCGTACATTCAATACGATGAAATTGAAAAAATACTACAATCTATACTTTAATAATAATGGCATACGTAGAGAATCTTGAATATGTAACTGATAAAACGGACACATCCGAACCGGAGTTGCTTGAACAATACAACTCGCGTTTGTTTACCGCACTCGGAATCGGATTTGCTGATACTAATGTAGCAAACTATTCAGTCGCTAATATCAGTATCTCTCAGTTACTCAAGACAATCAACTCAATATCTCGTCAGCTTGAACGTATTATCGAGCGATTCTATCAGACAATACTTAAGGAGAAAGGTATCGAACCCAAGTTTGCTCCGCACATTCAAATCATCGATAGCGAGCAGCTTGACTACGACCTTCGTAAAGACCTTGCTCAATTTGTATATTCTACTCTTAACGCTTCTCTTGAGACTGCGCTTAAATTTGTTGGTCTTGATATTGAAGATGAAAAGCGCAAGCGTCAGAAAGAGAATGACGAGGGCGTAGATGAAATATTCTTCCCAAGAGCAACCTCATATACCGTTTCAAGTGGCGAAAGCGGAGATGTTGGAAGACCGTCATCGAGTGATGATACGGAAAAGCAGACGGAAGATAAAAACTATAATAAGGTAGCCAGATAATGGAAAATAAAATAAAAGTTGTCTGCCCGTGCTGCGGGCAGACTTTTTATGTTGGTGTTGACGTTGAGGTATGCCTACTCGACGATGACATATACATCAAAGCCACAAATGAACAACTTTCAAATTGCGGCATAGAAATTGGAAGAAAGGAGGATGATGACAGATGAACAACGAAACATTGTGTTTGTCGAGCAAGGTAGTCGAACTCTCGGAAAGTAAATCTTATATCGAGCTTACGAACCGTCTCTGTTACTACGATAGACCTAATCTGAACGGCGTCCAACTCCCTTCCGAAGATGCTGAAGAAAAGGCAAAAACCCTTATTAATCAGCCTGTTGTCGCAAAATACAAACGAGTAGGTGGAAAAGACGACCTTGGCGGTCACGAAGCGATTTATAACTCTCGTACTCAAGATATCGAATTTGATACAGATTGTATCGGAACTCATATCAAGACCAAGGTCAAAAAAGACACCGTTACTATCAATGGTCAGGAAGAAACTCTTCCCTGTCTTTTTGCTACCGCCCGTATTTGGAAACGCAACAAAAATGTTGTTAATGCAGTTAAGCGTCTGTACGACGAAGGTAAGCTGTTTAGTTCGTGGGAAATCGCAGTTGATTCTTATAAGTTTGAGGAAGGCATCAAGAAAATTGAAGACTACTCATTCCTTGGCAACTGCTTGCTTGGTTCTAACGTAGAACCCGCATATCCTTGTGCTAACGCTATTGACCTCTCGTCTCTTGAACAGGCTCAACTTATGATTGCAACCGCATTTAGTGAGGATAAGAATGGAGAACGAGAACTCATGGAACGAGAAGAGAAAGTTAATGAAACCTCTGCGGCAGAAGAAAAAGAAGAAGCACAGACCGTTGACGCCGGAACAGAGGAAGTTAAGGAGACGGAAACCGTGGGGGCTGCCGAGATCGGAACTCCCGATGCAGCCGACAACGGAGAAGTCGAACAGTCAGAAGAACATCCTGTAGAACCTACTTCTACAGAAGTATCTGCTATTACTGATTATGACCTTCGCAGATCGCTGTCTATTGCAGCAAGAGATTGGGCAAAAGATAATGCGCACGAATGGGCGTGGGTCACTTATGTAATGGTCGATGAGGGATATTGTCTGTGTGACTTTGGTTTCAAAGCCAAACAGCTTGAATATCTCAAATTCGATTATGAAATCTCCGAAGGCGAAGTCCGCATTGTCGGAGAGCCCGAAGTTGTAGAGCTTGTTGTTGCTATGACCGAAGTAAATTCTACTATCGCAAGCAAAGACGATGCTATCGCAAAGGCAAACGAAAGAATCGTGGAGCTTGAAGATGAAGTGGCTTCTCTTGCGCCCTATAAAGAAGAGGCTGAGAGAATTGCCAAAGAAAAGGAGGAGGCAGAACTTGTGGCAAAGCGCGAAGAAATCAAAAATTACGCTCTTAAGAGCAAACTGATTTCTGAAGAAGAACTTGCCGAAGGTGAACTTGCTTCCGCTATTGAGAATGTTGATTACACATTCATCAAAGGTCTCATCGCAGACCGCTTCACAGAAAGTCAGATTTCTGTAGAGTCTACTAAGACCGAAACCAGCACATTTGTATCTTCTAAGGAAGTACGTCGTGCTATCGCTGAAGACAGTGAATCCGCACAGTCTACTGTAACCAAGGGCGAACTTCTTGTTCGTGCTTATATTAAAAAATAAAGGAGAATAATTATGCTCAGACAGTTAATTGTTGATGATTATGATGCTGCTCCTGCGTACTACACCGCAGGTGACAACCTTGCTACGGGTATGGGTGTAACTAAGGATTATGCAAATAATACCGCAGACCTTCCCGAAGCTGAAACCGCAGATAATATCTGGCTCGTCCAGAAAGACAGAGTTGCTTACGGCACTCTTGCTGGTATCGAAAATGTTTCCGACTACGATCCCGCCTTCAACACCTTCAAGGCAGGTGAAAAGGTAGTTCTTTATCGTTTCAAAGTTGGTTCCATTTTTGCTACCGATGCTTATAAAACTACCGACCTTGTTGTTGGTAATGTAGGCAAGAGAGTTGCAGTTGGTACTGATGGTAAGTGGTGTCTTGCTACCGCTACCGCAGGCAGCACCGCCGGTACTGCTTCCCGTTATGTTTTCCGTGGTCTCTACAATGATGCAGGTCACACCCTTGCTAAGATTGAAGTTGTAGAAGACGCTACGGCTAACGCCTAATTTTGATAGAAAGGAATGACTAACTATGGCTGAATTTGTACTTGCAGAGGCTTCCAGAGACCTCGATGTATTTGATCTTGCTTATAAGACCAACCATAAGATTGAGCTCAGCGATGTAGAAACTGATAACACTACTCAGCTTGATGCTTATTTTAAGAAAGTCGGCACCACCGGTGCAGACCCCAACTGCGAAATCGCCGCATTCATCCAGAGAGCTGTAAATACTGAACTTTATGACGCTCCCGATGAACTGCTCGATATGCTCTTTGATAGAAATGATATTGGTTTCAACGATGACTTCCAGCTCGTCCGCGATCCCGAAAATACTCTTATTGCTTACGAAGCTGCTCACGGCGGCAACGTAGAACGTTCTTACCTTGATATCAGTTCGGCTGCTCCCGCTTGGAAAAATCGTCAGATTGAGTCGGAAATTTCTTACTCCGACCTTAAGCGTAACGGTTGGAAGACCGTAGCACTTCTCACTGAATATGCTACTGATGAGTTCAAGAAATGTATGTTTGCTGATATCTTCTCCGCACTCGACGGCGCTATCACCTCCGGTACAAACTATCTTGCTTCCTCTAATGCTACTCCTTCTCAGGCTGATATGGACTGGCTCTCTCTCTATATTGCTGATAAGGCAACTAACGGAGATGGCAATATCGTATCTACCAGTAAGTATATTCAGGCTGCTTCCAAGCTGACTGGATTTACTACTCCTGAAATCATCAATGAAGTACATCGTAACGGCTTCCTTGGTGAATATGATGGTATTCCTATGCACCGCATCGCTGGCGGCAAGACCACTGGTAACGGTACTGCAATCTTCCCTGCAAAGACTATGTTTGGTATTGCGGGCAAGATCGGTACTCTCGGCATGAAGGGTTCTGTAGATGTATATCAGGTTTCTGACCCCAATAAGGAAATCGTACATATCCTCTTCAAGAACTTTACCTACGGTTGGGCGTTCACCAAGGAAAACCTTGAAAACGTCGCTAAGATCGTATTTCAGTAATTCATAAATAATGCTTGATTGGCGCTCCTTTTTCGGAGCGCCATTTTAAGCCAGCACAGGTTTCTAATGACAGACAATAAGGAACGATTGTTCTTCTGCTATTCGGAGCGATTAAAGAAAGCGTTGACAAGCAATGGTTTCAAATATATTTGTGTTGGGATTAATTGCAGAACGCATTCTCGCTTTTGGTTATATTGGGCAACAGAAGAACTAAACTATTATAAGGATTACATTTATCAAAACGAAAGGGATAAATTTTAAGATGAAACTTTCAAGTGAAACTACATACGCAGTTCTCAATTACGGTAGTCATCCCATCAGTGTTACTGTAGGACATAATGAATATATTATACCCGAATGTGCTAATGGTGTGGCGGGTGTTATATATCTGACTCTTAATGAGATTACGGAACTCAATTCCCGTTCTTCCCTTATTCGCTCCGGCGAATTAAGATTTGACAAAGAAGACGAAGCTAATATGTATGAGACACTTCGTATTACAAATTATAAGGACATCCTCACCAACGAGGAAATAGAGGAAATTTTCCTCAATCCGACTGTTGAAAATCTTACTACACTTCTTGACGTAAAAGACCCTACTTACTTCTATAGAATCTACGGCGTATTTACGGGTCTTGTTAATGCCAACAAGCCGATTGCCGCGAACATTGAAAAGATGATGCGTACCCGTTTTCAGGAGATCAAACTTGGTGTTAAGAATACCAAAATCAAGCTCTCTGATACAAGTATTCCTCAGAGCAACGACAGTCGCATCAAGGAACTTGAACAGCAAATTGCCGTGCTCACTAAGATGCTTGAAGCAAAGAATGACAAGGAAGAGGTTAAAGAAGTTGAAGAGAAAAATACGGTCACGGCTCCTCCCAAGCCAAAGAAACCCGCAGCAAAGAAAAAGCCTGCACCTAAAAAGGTTTAATGGGTTATGTCGACCTAATAAACTTTATAGAGAGGAGGGATTAGTATGACCAGTATCTCCGAACCTATTGATAGATTTCTTCACAAGATTGAAGAAGACCGGCGCTTTTTCAATGTGTTTGAAAAGAGCGAACAGGAAACTATGGATCTCGCACTGAGCAGAGCAAGAGCCATACTCGAAGAAGCGGTTGACCGCGTGATGATGGAATGCAGACCGTCTGTTGACTTTACTCAAAGAGATGAAGTGACGGGTGATTTTGTATTTGATTTTAATCCGCAAGAGAAGACGCTTATCCCTTCGATTATGTATGAGATATACCTCGAAAGAGACTTCTCATATATAAAACTGCTCAATGTAAATTATACAAATGCTGAACTGAAAGTATTTGATCCAAGCAATGCCCGTTCTACATTCTTGGCTCTTTATGATAGAGTAAAGTTGCAGAACGACTATTTGCTTGATGTTTATAAGAACACTGACCGCTCTACGGGTGGATTCATCGAACTTGATTACAGTCTCTATGATACCGAGGATTGAGGTGGTAGTAGTTGGAACTTGATTACTTCCGCCTTATTCAAGGCACAAATGACGTTCATAGCGAAAAATCCGCTCGTGTACGTGAGTATAGTTGGGAACTCTCCAACAATCTGAAAAGCTCTATTCACTACAATGAAAATGTATCTGTAAATGGAGTTCTTCAGCCGCTTATCGTCGTTCCAACCAAGAACCATTTTGAGTACAATATTGAAACAATGCCCGGAGACAATTTCGACATTGGTGATGATATTGTATTTGAAGGAAAACATTGGCTCGTGACGGCACGCAAGCAAGTTGATTTGATGCAAGTTTTTGGTACTATGACATTGGCTACACAGCCTTTGAGATTTCAGACCAAAGACTGTATCATTCACGAATGCTGGGCTGTTGTTGGTTCTTCATACAGAACAAACCGATATGCAGCAATGTTCAATGATGCTCACGGCGATTTGGAGTTCTATGTTCGTTACGATGACGTAACCCGATTTATAAACCTTAACCGCAGATTCGTTACTTGGATAGGATATGATGAAGAACAGAATCCTATTCCTGTAATTTATAAAGTTGCCGACATTTCGTTGGCATCTGAAGAATTTGGCTATGGAAAGATTGCTGTTTTGGAAATGCGGCGTGATACCTATAATGAGAGCGATTCGATTGAGTATTTAGTGGCTGATTATGTTGAGCCGCCCACTCCTTCGATAGCAGGAACGAAGCCTTACTGTCAGATCGTTGGCGGGAATGTTCTCCGTGCGAATGCAAATGCGAGAACCTATCGAGCCAAGTTCATATTTGCTGACGGTAGCGAGGCGACGGGAATAACACCTGTATGGTCTGTGACCATTCCGAGCGGTTATTCATCTTATGTAGATATTACTAACGAACCAAATGGTAGTTTAACTCTTTACATAAACAATGTTGCGGCAATAGGACAAAGGATCGACATCTCGCTGTCCGCTTCTGAATCGGAAGAAACAGAAGATTTCACTCCTACAAGTAAAATACTGGAGGTGATATAATGGGCAATTTGAGCGAAATTGGTGTTTTCAAGCGAGCGATAGTAGATGCTATACTCGAAGATAAACTTTCAGTTGATTTGATAAAACCGGACAAGCCTGAGGGCTTCCAGCCCGAAGATTTGTTTATGGAAAATGTTTTTGATTACGGTAAAGTCCCTGATATCAATGAGAAGGCAGAGACCTTTGTTACAGTGGATGCAGGGGTACCTGAAGTATTAAGTAATAAACTTCTTAAGAATGTTGAGCTTCGTATTACTATTATCTCTCACGATGATGTAATGCGAGTGCCCGGTTCTGTTCTTACAAGAACTGATTATCTTGCTTCGCGCTTTGACGAGTTATTAAATGGTAGTCGTGAGTTCGGGGGCGTAAGTGCGTTTGAACTCGTGTCATCGTTGCCCGGCGTTCTTGATACTGGACAGCCCTATAAGGTCAATATCTATCGAGTGGTTGAAGTAAATGGTAATCATTGCGGGGTTGATTTATGATTAAAGACTCTTTAAGGCTTTCCAAGGTCTTTCTCTTTATGGGAGAGCCCTTTGAAATCACGCAATCTCTTAAAGTCAGACATCCTACACTCCGTATGATATTTGGCGAAATCCAACCTAAGCCGCTTTCCGATGTAATCTATCAAAGCTATCTTGCAACACTTGTGTGCGACCCATACGATAATATGGTGTGGCTCGACGATCACGGTATAAACTATCAAGATGTAACGCCCTTTGATCTCTTCTATATGAAGTTAGAGGAGGAAGAAAAAGAAGTTGTTGACGCGGAACAGTCGTTGCAAATAACGCAACAACTCAAAAGTTTGTGTTCCGCACAGAAGGCTTTGAACTTCTTTCTTGAGGGAGAGCATCTCTTTATTACGGCGACGACTGAAGATGGCACGAAATTACTTTTTGATACTAAAGACCCAGAACATAAAACCGTAATCACAAAAAATATTTTTAACTCTATCTCCGCTTTTGTTCAGTTAATACATAACATTACTGAACGGACTGATAAAATTAAACCTCAAACCGAGTCGGCTCGCAAGATGCTGATTGAGGATATGAGGGATGAACAAAAACGAAAACAAAGAAACCAAAAGAAAGATGAGGACTCTGACTTTCTTGGAGATATATTAAATGGTGTGCTACACGGCGGGTCAGGTAATATTACTCCTGAGAATTTTATGGATGTTCCTATTTATCTTTTGATGTCCGGTCTGACGACTATTCAGAAGCAGATGAATCTGAATAATGTTATGACTGGCGTATATACGGGTAACATCAAATATACCGATGTTACCGAAAAACAACTGGCGTGGATGCAATAATCCCGCCCATTTTTATTTAAGGAGAAATAAACTATGAAGTATGCACTTAAAAAGGTTCGTAGAATACGCATTGAAGACATCGCTACTGGCGCTTCCAAGGCTACTCTTAACGACCTTACCGATGTAACATTTCAGGGCAGTTCTGAAACTGTTTATGCCGAAGGTGCGGACGGCGCACATCTTGCCGCATTTGATATAAACAAGGTTTCTTCTATGACTGCTACTAACGGCTCTATCGACCTTGATACCCTCGCGCTTCAGGTTGGTACTCAGACCAATTATGTTGCAAGTGGCACTGCTATCTCTTATAGAGAAACCCATACTCTTACTGCCGCAGAAGCATCTGCAAAGAAATTCAAAACCAGATTCCTTGCAACCGGTACCGCTGGTAAGGAAATTGGATTCATCTATCAAGTAGACGCAAGCGGACTTCCTGATATTAGTGGAAGCTGGGACGGCGAAGGTGGTTACGATTATAATTCGGGATTTACTCAGGTAACGGCTACTCCTGGTGGGGATCAGTTTACTTATAATGCTGAGACCGGAGAAGTTAGTTTTGGCGCGGAATCTCTCGTAGCAGGCACCGTCCTTATCCTCGATTATTACCCTACTACTGAACAGTATACCGAAATTGTAAACGATGGTAACAAGTTCTCTATTTCCGGCAAAGTTATTATCGATGCTTGGTTCACCGATCTTTGCGATGACACCGATGTTCCTCTTCAAATAGTTCTTGATAAGGGTAAACTGAGCGGCGAATACAACATTGGATTTGGCAATCAGGCTGCTACTCATCAGATTAGCGTTGAGGCTACCACGACCGCTTGCTCCGACGACAAGACTCTGTGGCACCTCTATGTATACGACGAGGACAATATGGCAGAACCCGCTTCTGCTACCTAATCGTAAGAGGTAAACAATTATGGGAAAACAGCCTAATCGTACTTGCCCGATATGCGGCAAGCAATACTATGCCTGCCCTACTTGTATCAAGTTTGGTGGGTGGAGAGCGGTAGCCTGTTCTCCGAAATGTTACAAAGAACTTCTTCATTCTGGAGAACGTCAGAATGAAGAAGCAAAGCAGGCTGGTCAAGAGCCTATGACGATGATAGAAATCGTTGAAAATCTTGAAAAAGAAAATACCGAAGTCACTGAGGTAAAAGCTCAGGGCAGTAAGTCAAAAAAGACTAAAGCAAAAGGAGCTGAGAAAAGTGGCGAATAAGCCACTTTTCTTAACCCTCTGTTATGAAGACACTAAAACTTATAATCGACGAAAACACTCTCGTGGAGTACGAGAAATATTACTTTGCTTTGCATCCCCGTGCGCGAAAGCGACCTATAGCACAACCGTACCACGAGTCAATAAATAAATGGTCTATAATGAAGCGCATACAAATGAACGCGCTCAAACAGAGATGGAAAGACTTTATCGTATGGTTTGTGAAATCAAAAGGATTGGATGAAAAACGAATTGAAAAATGCAAGATGAAGTTTGTTTCGTACTTCCCGACAAACATCAGACACGACTGCGATAACTACGTCCCCAAGTTTATTCTTGACGGATTGGTTGAGGGCGGTCTTGTTGTAGACGATGATTGCAAACATATACAGAGTTTGACACTTGAGGGCGACATAGACAAGAGTCGCCCGCGCACGGAAATTACAATTTATATTTATGAATTACAAGGAGAATAATATGGAAAACAATATTACAAGATTTATAGATAACGAGGTAAAGACAACCGTAATCAATATAGGTACTGAAGAAGCGCCTTACGAAATAGAAGTTAAGTCAAATCAGCCCCGCACATTTCTCAATGCGATGATCAATGCGATACTCGGATATTTCGAGGGACAGTTGGATGATGATGCTTTTGTGTCATATGAGTCTCTTGAAACAATAACCGCCGCAGCTATATTCGACCAGTTCACTAATATGGGTATAAATGATATTGATGAAGTGGGATATATTCTTGATCAGACAGATGTGCTGGATAAGGTAATAAACGCAATGGGTAGAGAGCATTATGATTACATACTCGAAGGTGTTATGGAAGGTAGAAACCACATCCTTAAGACCAGAGAATTTGAAGTCAATATTGAAAAGTTGTTCAAGCCTGCGGTTGACGCGCTCGAAGCTCTGCGCGAATGGAGTAAGGATGTCGACCTCAAAGAAGTATCCAAGGCATTTAATGGACTTGACGACCCTAAAGCAGTTAATGATTCGGTTGTGAAATATATCCTCGACAATGAGGATAAGTAATATGGAAAATTGGCTTAATGTAAGCAAACTTAAAGCACCGAATGGAGTGCTTTATACAACCATACTTAAGAGCGAAGCAAAAAGACTTGTAGATCTCATCAATAAGTATATGCGAGAGATGTATTTTGGAAATCCGCCAGTGACTGATGTTCGCACAGGAAGACTGATGACGTATCCGTATTTTCAGGTTAAGCCGGACATTTTTATAAACGGAACACGGTTGTCAATTACAATTATTCTTTATCCTGCACTTCATAAATCTATGTTTAGTTCGGAACAGGTCAATGTTATCAAGCTATTGAACTGGGGATACAGAGTCAAAAAGGACGTATGGTTTAAGAACAAGAAGAACTTTGGATACAGAAAGGGCTATGGATTCATTCAGAAAGCAGTAAATGAATTTAACGCTACCAATAAGTACGGAATTGTCGTAAATACGTCCTCTATTAAAGTTAAAGATTATCATAGTTAAGGAGGGATAATATGGCAACACAAAGTAATGCAATCGTATTATCGCTTGATCCGGTCGGAACAAAGAGCGCCATTGTCGAAGCGTTACCCAAAATATTATCAAGTTTACCTAAATCAAGCCGACAAATAGCACTTGAATTAGATGCACAAGCAACCAAAAATAAAATAAAATCCGCCCTTGATGATTTGTTAAAAGGGTATAAAATCGTAAACTCTGATATAGGCAATCAACTCAAGAAGCAGCTTGACGGTGTTGTACCTTATTCTGAAAAGGTTGCAAATCAGATATCAAGCAATATTGGCAAACTTAATGCTATGCTTGATAATAAAAATCTTAATTTGGTATCTTCACAGTTCAAGGATAGCAGATTAGGGAAAGATATAGATTCATTCAAGACCAGAGTAGAAGGTATAAAGACTGCATGGCAGGATGTTTTAGATGAATTAAATCGCACCGGTCAAGTATCCGAGGGTTCAATTCAAAAACTTACAAATGCTATGGGTGGCATTAAAGTTGAGTTTGATGAAATTAAGCGCCGCGCCGCAAATGCGCCCACCGAATTATTTAAGACTGCCGAAGCTACTGCGACCAAATCTATTGATAAAGTTAAGAGCGATATAACAGATGTAGCAAAGATGCTTGACGATGCTACACTTGCAGATGTTAAGGGTGAATTTGGAGACTCCGGTTTAGGAAAAGATATAGATGAGTTCAGAGCAAAAGCGGAAGGTGTACGAAGTGCGCTTGAAGGTGTTACCGAGGAAGTAAAACAGACTGGTAGTGCGTCGGAGGCTTCTGTAAATCAAGCTATACAAAAGTATGAAGCGCTTAAAGTTGAGTTTGATGAAATTAAGCGCCGCGCCGCAAATATTCCCAAGGCTTTATTTGAAGGGACGGAGGCGGCGCCCAATGACTTAATAACAAAGGCATTGGGCACTACGGGCTCATTACAAAAGATAGTCAATTCTGACATTGAATCTCAATATCCTAACTCAAAGTATTTGGATGATATTCAGGGTTATAAAGTACGCGCTCAAGAACTACTTGAACAGATAGGTGAAATCAGTTCCGGCGTTAAAACAGCCACAGTCGCAGACGTCAAAACTATATTGGCAGGAGTAGAAGAACTTAAAGCAGGATTTAATTCCGCTGCCGACGCAGCAAAAAATGCTGAAAGTTCAAGGCTTGCTCTTGAAAAAGTTCGTTCCTCTGCTGATAAAACACTTCAAAAAATAAAGAATCCCGACGCAGATCCTCAAGCCTATAAAGATTTAATTTTATTAATAAATCAATTAAGCGAAGCCCTTGAAAAGGGTGGCGGAAACGCAGAAGAAGCAAAAACAAAATTGCTCGAACTTGATCATGCTCTTTCCAATGCAGGTGCTTTTGAAGAGACAGGGTTAATGAAGTTTTTAAAGACCTTTGATTCTCAAGTTAGAAATTTGATTTCCGGGGCAGCTATTGCTAAATTTTCGGAGGGTATAAGGCAAATTTATGTCAATGTTAAAGACCTGAATACCGAATTGACTCAGTTCAAGATTGTAACAGGTTCTTCAACAGAAGAAATAGATCAATTTGCCGATGCCGCTCTTAAGTCGGCAGAGAATGTTGCTTCAAGTGCTAAAGATGTAACAAGTGCGGCTACTGTTTACGCTCGACTTGGTTATAGCGCAGAAGAGTCATTAACACTTGCAGAAGCAACGCTAAAATATTCTAAAGTTGCCGCCGTTGAAGTCGGGGACGCAACGTCGGATATAACGTCAATACTTAAAGCATTTGATATTTCGGCTGACGGAGTAACAGATATGCTTGATAAGATGACGTATGTGGGTAGAAATAGTTGCCCAGCGGCATAGTAATATGCCGTATAGTTAGAAGCTATATCGGTCAAAATTGGTTTGGAAAGATATATCAACAAGACCGAGGAAAGACAAAATGTATATAGGGAAATAATTATAGGAGATGATAAAATATCTAAAGTAAGGAAAGACTATATTGTGCAGATAAAAACATATCGCTTCTTGAATTGCCCTATAGTTTAAGTAGTGATGAAATAAAAAAAAGAAATATATACATTTTGTTTCCCGAGAGACTGTTTAGCCTAATGCGGTAACGTATTAGACTCCGCTTCTCTCCTACAAAAGTAGGATGAATATACAGTCCGATCTCGTGTATAAACCAAATAAGCACGAGAGATAGCCAGAAATGACTATCCGCCGCACAAGCGGTCAGTAGGTAAAGACCGAAAGTAACAGATTTTGAACAATTTCCCTGTCAGTGCGGGCGAACTCGGAGAAGGTCTCCGAAATGCTGGTTCAGCATTGCACGCAGGTGGTAACTCACTTGAAGAATCTATAGCATTACTTACAGCAGCAAATACATCGGTAAATTTGTGCCGAGTTGCATAGTAATATGCAATAAGTAGGTAGCTCAAATCGGTGAAACCCCTAAGCCAAGGGCAATACCGAGGGTAAGATTTATTATATTATGTAATACAGAGAAATACAAATGGGACATATGGTATTATGAAGACATAGAGAAAATACTTAAAGAAAGATTACATAATATAATAAACCCCGTAACGACCAAAGTGATATAGGTAACTATACGCATATGCTACCCTCCCGCATTATTCTCTGTGCGGGATGAAGGTATGGTCTGAACTGTACATATAGGCTTATAAAAGTACAGACATAGGATGAGAGTCCTATGCGCCATGAGAGTGGTCAGTAGGCGAAAGCCGAAAGTAACAGATTGTCAAGATATATCTAAGGCTTCAACAGGTCTTAGAACTATCACTGCTCGTATCCGTAATGTAAAAGCCGACTTACAAGAGCTCGGTGAAGAAATGGATGAAAATACAAACACCGTTGCAAAATACCGCGAGATGCTCATTAACCTCTCGGGCGTTGATATAATGGATGGTAATGAGTTTAAGAGTACATATCAAATACTTGAAGAGCTTTCTAAAGTATGGAGTACTTTAAGCGATGAAAATAGGGCTGCCATTACTACTCAAGTAGCCGGAACGAGAATGACGAATGTCTTTGAAGGCATTATTCATAACTTTCAGCAAGCTGAGGATTCTCTTACTGGTGTAGTATCGGGAGAAGCAGACGGCGCCATAGATAAAGCTATGGAAGATGTACTTAACAGCATCGAAGGCTCGCTTGCTAAGTTATCTGTTGCTTGGGAGGATTTTTCAAACAAGATACTCAACAGCGAATTAGTAACTGGTGCAGTAGATTTCTTGAGTACTGTTTTAGGTTACTTGAATGAACTGTTAGGTTGGAGTGGTTTTGGAGATTTTGTTAAAGGATTGCTTGCAGTCTCTGCGGCAATCTTAGTTGTAAGAACTTCAATGAAGGCTCTCGGAGCCGAAATTGCAACTATCAATAAAACTTCCCAAGTGCTTTTTTTGATTGGAACTGTCGCTTCTGGTATATCCGGCGTTATCTCATTAATTAAAGATGGCAAAGAAGAAGTTAAGAAGATTGACTACGTTGAAAAACTCAAAGAAGATGCATCAGAGCTTAAAGAAATAAACGATAATCTTGCACAACAAAAATCCGAATACAACGAGATAAAAGGGCAGTTAGAGACACTTACTAAACTCAAAACAAACGGAAATATTGCCACGTCTCAAGAAGAAGAATTAATAAGGCTTCAAAAGCAGAATGCAGAGCACGAAAGACAAATCGCTTTATTAGAGCAAGAGCAAGAAGAAAAGCTAAAAATAGTCGAAGAAGATTTCAACAATATTACAAAAGAACGCGCGGCAAGCGATCTTGCGGTTGGAAGCCTTTGGTTTGACGCTCCAGATAAGGATAACGATAGATCTGATCTTTACAATTTCCTCAGATATGGCGGCAAGTCGGGCGAAGTAGTTTCTTCTATGCACGGAAATATGGTAGAAGTCCCAAACCCCTACTCTGTATCACTACCTTCACAAATCGAAAACCTTAACAATCCAAATGTGTCAGACTTAGATAAAGAGGTTTATATTTTACCAACCCTTACAAGACAACGCGATTATATAGAAGATATACTCCAAAGCATAGGAGTATCTGGTTATTATGAGGACTCAGATATTGATGACGTTCAGAAGGAAATTAACGCACTCTACTCCTTATATAGAGCGTATGAAGACGCGATTGCTTACCAACAAGGCAATCTGGAGTTATCAACTCTTATTAATGGTATTGTTTCGAAAGGCAGAGATATAGAAGGAAATCCTGTAGACTACCAATCTCTTATTGATGAAGTTACAAAGATGTACAAATCTGGAGAGATTCCTCAGGGTCTTCCGCTCGCACGAGAATACCTCGAACCCGAATTTAAGGAAATCTATAACTCCTTACTGGAGCAATTACAAGTAAGGGGAGTTGACTATCTAAATGACGATATTCGTTCTATATTAGACCAAATTCTTGAAGGTGTATATACTTTTGCAGAAAACGATGGTAATTCTATTGAAGATATAGAAAAATCTCTTTCCGAACGAATAGAGTCCATATCTAAACTTAAAGATGCCGTATCCAGTTTAGCTACTGCTTATAGTGATTTCTCTAAAGACGGAGCCGTAAGTTACAGTGCAATAGAGAAAATATCACAAGCGTTTGCAGATGTAGAAGGTATACAAGACTACATAGATACTCTTTCATCTGCTGATCTTACTCAAGAAAAATTATCTCAAACTCTTTCAAAACTTGGTGGTAAGTATCTTGATGCAAAAGCCGCATCTGAAGGTCTGACAAGTGCTGACGAAGACTTAATATCTTCTATGCTTAAAGAAGCGGGCGTTGCAAACGCCGCTGAAACGGCTCATCGTATGGTGGTGTCTGCCAAACTCAATGCTAAAGTTGCTACTTATGATTTCAAGAATGCAGAAGATAGTGAAATACAAGCTCTTGTTCTCGAAGCAAGGCAACTGGGAATAACCGAAAACGAACTCGTTAGTTTTCTTGCTCAAAAGATACTTTCTAATCAAAATCAGATGAATGAGTCTGAATCTGTTGAGCAGTTAATAAGGGTTGCGGAAGCGGCGGGTATTGCCACTCAACGTATAGAGTTATTCAGGAAGGCTCAGAGCAATTATGAAAAAGCCGAACGTGGCGGATTCTTTTCCGGTCTTTATAAAACGATTGGAGATATTGAGGTTGCCATAGGTAGTCTTGGTCTTAAAACTTCTCCTACATTTACAGACACCAGTGTTGGTATTAGTACTGGCGGCTCGGCGGGCGGCGGCTCGTCGGGCGGAGGCTCGTCGGGCGGAGGAAGCTCAGGTAGCACAGAAGATACTTGGAAGAAAGCCTACGATCAAGAACGCAAAGCATTAGACCATCTCCGTAAAATGGAATACATTACCGAAGAGGTATATTATAAGCGTTTAGATGCTTTAAATCAAAAGTACTTTGCTGGTAGATCAAAATACATCGATGAATATCGTGGCATCCTTGAAGAGCTTCACGAAGGATATAAAGCTCTCTTTAACGAAGACTGGGGCGACCTACAGTATAAACTTGATAGTATTGCCGAAAGCGATTATGATGCGAGAGAAAAAGTTCTTAATCAGCAGAAACAACTTATTATTCAAGGTTCAAACCGTTTCCGTAAAGAAATGGCTCCCTACCTCTCCAAATACGACATTGACAATTCTGAATACATTCAAGAACTCGGAAATCATTGGAGAGATGTAACTGAACAAATCAAGCAGTTAAACATAGACAGGCTCAATTCTCGAGTAGAAGCTCTTGATCAAATCGTTACCAATGAAGAGAATATGCTTGACCGCAGTGCGGGAAAGCAAGTTGCTATTGAGAGAGAAAAGCAAAGACAAATCGAAAAGGCATATAAAGATGGCTACCTTACATTCAAAGAATACATTGAAAAGATGAACGATTCTTTGGCTGCCGAGATGGATGCTGTTCAAGAGAACTATGATACAGCCCTTTCTGTTATTAACGATTATATCGATGAAAAGATAGACGCTCTTCAAACTGAGAACGATGAACTTGAAAAGCAGAAGGAACTTCAAGATTCTCTTAATGAGCTTGAAAAAGCCCGCGCACAGAGAAATAAGAGACTCTATGTTGAAGGTATCGGTTTTATTTGGACAGCCGATCAAGAAGCAATTCAAACCGCAGAAGAACGCTATAACGAGCTTACATCCGATAACGCTCTTGACGAACAAATCAGATATTGGGAAGACCTTAGAACTTCACTTGAAGAGATTCTCAATATGGCTGATGAGGAGTATAACAATGACGTGACCGAAATGCTGCTTGGTGAAAATTGGCGGGAAAAACTTGAAGAAGGGCAGAAGTTTATTCAAGAGTTTACCAATGCCTATGTCGATGCAGTTGATACCATTCAGAACAAGAGTAATAATTCCAACTCTAATGGTAGTCTTTATCCGAACACGGGAAGATATGCAGATGTATCTACATACTTAAAACTTCGCGGATATTCGGATGGTGGCGTTGCGAATTTTACAGGGCTTGCAAAACTTCACGGTTCTCCGTCGAGTCCTGAAACTATTTTCAACTCAGCCGATTCAGCAAAACTCTATTCTCTTATTCACAATACCCCGAATCTTATCGACCTTGTATATCACGATTTGGTATCGAGCGCAAAGACGGGTAATATCACTTCTAATAATGGAATAAATATTGACCTTGGAGGTATTGTAATCAATGGTAATGCAGATCAGACAACGGTTGATTCTCTGTCCGAGATGCTTGACCGTAAAATTATTCAGATGTCTAATATGATACGTCAGACATCTTTACAAAAATCTTATAATCAATGGGGCGTTAACTAAATGACGCCCCTCTATATTTCAAAAACACGGAGGTGATAGTGTGTCAAACTTTGATGCTTCAGAGGCTTTATATGAAGCTATAAAAAGAGTTATATCTGACCAATTCAAAGGATTGCCTTATCTTACTTGTAAGGTGGGTGTAATACTTGCTAATTTGGGAGGCGGCAGATTTCGTGTTGTAACGAACAATGTTGCAAGTACAGCTATATCTGTATGCAACTTCCCTTTGACTGTAGGTGTGACTGTATTCATCCTGTCATCTCCTAACGGTGATTATATCGTAGGAAACTACGCCAACAATATAGATCTTAGTCAGTATTTTGAATACTTCCCGATTAGGGAATGGAGCAGTGATGACCTTCCGGTTGGAACAGTGCCCCACGTATTTGAGACGAAGGTGGGAGATCCCTCTTTTCAATGCGATGAATTTGTAGTCAAATACTATATCAAAGGATGGGCTTCCCAGCCGAGTATCGAATATACAGGAGAGGTGTATACGCAAGAAGGTCTTATTGCTCCCTTTTCATATGAGGTAAGAAGCGATTTAGACGTTTACGGCAGACTTCATTTCGTATTAGATGATAAATGGAGTTATGATGGTTCTCGAATAAGAAGCGATATGACTGGCTCACACATTGAAGCAGTTCCGTTTACTCCAGATAACGAGGCTAATGGATACGCCACTAAGATCAAAATATCTTTTAATGGTGCCTTCCCACCGGGAAGCACTGTCAAATTATTAGGGAAACAAGGAGGACTTACTTTATGACATTTAATATAAACATAATCAAGTCCCAAACTCCAGAGACAAATGGTGAGCTCTGGATAAATTATAGCATATCAGAAGCGGGGGGCAGCACTCCAAGTTTCTATATTGACAGATATGTAGTTGAAAATGGCTCTCCTGTTGATAGTAGCAAGACCCGTCTCGCTGCGATAGAGACGACTGAAGAAACGGAGTTGTCAGATATATATATAGACCGTACTTGGGTATCAAATCAAACGTATATCTATCGGCTGACCGCAGAGGACGAAACAGTACTCTATACGAGCACGACCGTATCTCCGACGTTGCGCGGTGTAGTTATAACCGCTCCCGACGGAGAAAGCTATTTTAGTGAACTTGACTGGGACATTTCTATGAACCATAATATGACTCGTGTTGCTGTAACCACTCTTGCGGGTCGATATCCTTTCATTATCAGTAACACACTTAATGACTACGATTCAGGAAGTCTCACCGCTCTTTTCTTACAGTTTGACCCCGATAGATGTGACTATATTACCGACCAAACTTGGGCGTACAGAAAGCAAGTTGAAAAGTTTCTTACTAAATTTCAGCCTATTCTTATAAGAACAGAGGATGGACGTGCTTGGATTGCCGCAGTTGTAAATAATACTATTTCATATAGTAAGAACTCGGCACTCCATAACGTAACAACTCAATTTGAATGGAGTGAAATTGGAAATATCAACGAGCCGCAAGACCTTAAAGATTTTGGTTTTGCAATATAAGGAGGAAGTATGACATACGCTCCTACTAAAATTGACAAAGCAATACTTAATCAGAAAACGAGACAGATTCGCATCAAGACAGAAATACTTGACAGGGACTACAACCCGGTCGGAAATTTCGCGGGTCGTCTTATTTCTGATGGTTATTCAATAGACTCTAACTCAGCAATCCGCCGTACATACAATATGGACGTACTGATCGACTATTATACAGGAGTTAGTGATTATGCGTCATTTGGTACAACCAGCTCAACTAATATATGTGCTTTATCTGATGACTACTGGATGAATCATTATGTTCGTCCAAGTATTGGCTATGAGTATGATAGCAGTTTTGGTGTAGACCTTGAGCTGAATAACGCAATAATCGGCGGTGACGCAGTGTTTGGTTTAGATGATGGTAGTTTATTATTGACCACTCAAAGCACAGACAATTATTCTTGGTGTGTATTTACAAGAAATAGTTTCCCTATTGAGTTTCACGTAAGTTCATTTCCTGCAAACCACTATCTTGTTTTCGGTTTTACCGACGATACTCATACGGGATGTATTGCCTCCCGCTCTTCGTCGGGCAATAGAGTAATTTATCCTATGACCACTGAGACAAGAGGCGACTCTATAGGTAATCTTTCAGGCTATTTATTGACTAATACAACTTATACAGTTGATTATCGTGATGGACTTATAAAATTCACAGAGAAGGGTGAGATTACTCCTGCCTTAACGATTGATCCCGACGAGTATGGTATTACCGAAGTCGGTTTTGGTTTATGCGTATCAAAAGCGGTCATCGCAGGAGCGACCAATCTATCCGAACTCAAACAGATAGGAAATACAAGTCCCGTCAAATATTACACACTCGGTAACTTACTTTTTGATACGGTCTCTTCATCCTATGATGCGGCGGCAAGCAAACTTTCGTTTTCTTGCCTTGATCAGATGTGTAGACTTACGGGAGATAGAAATGGCGTTATGAAAGGCAATGGCACTATTATACCCGCGAGCAGCGAAGCCTATCTTAATACAGTACAAACTACTTCCGGGGTAAACACTCAACCTTTCTATACAGAGGAGGGTATTGACAAGAGTACAATAATCGGAGCAATGAGTAGCATTCTCTTAGAAAATGGTGTGCCTCTTAATAAGCAAAAACTCACAGACCCCGCTACTGTCGAGGGAGCGGAGGTCTATGTGCCTTATGATCTTGAGTTTGGAGCCAACACTACTGCAATAGATATGATAACTCAACTTAGAGATTTGAACATAGGTTGGGAAACATTCTTTGATTTGGATGGTTGTTTTGTATATCAACCCATTCCCGCAACTGCTGACGAGGCGCATATCATTACTTATGATGAATTAAAATCGCTCATCATATCAGAACCCAATTTATCTAAAGACCTTAAAACAATCAAAAACTGTATTGAGTTATATGGTACCGGTGTAAGCACGAGCTCAATAACGTCAACAAACACTACTGTTCAAACAAGATCGTGGGGAGAACCCGGAACGGATAATGAATATGTTTGTCATATAGATAACGGCGATACACTATCCTTTAATGGATTTATAGTAAGTTTGCCAATTACAAATGAAGTTGGAACAAATACCGATTGGCATTCAGTATCCATTAATGTCAAGACAAGCGAAGAAGGTTATACTCCGAGTGGATATTCTGGATATTTAGGATATGATGAAAATACGCCAGTGCCCGCAGGCGACTTAAAGGTTGGCGTTACATATATCATCAAGTATCATCAACAGGGTTTCTCTTGTAATGGCAAATTTGATTTTATCCATAACGGAGTCTTACGCAAGGGTTGGGTGCCTTGGTTCGAGGTCATAGGAGAGACTCAGCCCTGTGCGGTTGCTAAGCTCTACTCTACTCGGGAAGCTGCGGCTGAAGCGGAGGCGTATGATATTATGAATTCTGGCGAATCACCATTTCACAAGGGTGATGGATTCGGTTACGGTCATATAGTGGCGGGAGACGCTAATACTGACGATACTCTTTATCATATTAGAGGTGTTTCTTCTGCGGCAGAGTATATTCCTGATTGGTATACTTATTCTTCTCAATCTATTAGCATGAAGTTTTTAGGAAATCAGTCGGAAGGTATTTTTATTGTCCTTGGCTCTTTCTATAACTCGTCGCATCAAGTTACAATTAGGAGCGTTTATTTAGGAAAAGATACTTCTGCATGGGATTCCAATACTTATCACGGCAGAATTTGCAACGCTAATACTATGTCTTCAAATTCAATTACCCCCATCAACACGCTTCCTTACTTAAAGAACGGGTCGATTATTACTGTCACCTACTCATTAGAGGAAGGTAAGTATTATTTTTATATAGATGGAGTATTTGCAGCAACTTACTCAGACGAAAGTGCCGATTGGATTAACCACAATCTCGGCATATATATTCCCTACAATAGAATAGGGTATGGCTGGATGGATTATCAAGCCGTTACATTAGCGTCTGGAATTTCTTTCACCAACCGATATATGGAAGCGGTGCCGACCGGAAATATCATATACAAAGTCGACCCTAACAATCCATTTACTATAGACCGCATAGGAGAGGTTAGAATGGTACTTTCAGGCGGAGAGTATGATAATATACATCGTCGCTCCGAAGCTATCCAGAGATCCGAATATGAACTCTGGAAAGCATCTACATTGGTATCCTCCCTCCAACTCAATATAGTTGATGTTCCGTGGTTGGACGTCAATCAAAAATTATCATATAGATCTTTTACTGTAGACAAAACCCCTATGGGAGAAATCCCCGTGGAAGATTATATTGTTAAGTCAAAGAAGGGGTCGTTTGCGGACGGCACTTCTCAAATTCAATTAGAAAAGTTTGTTCCAATTTATCCTTGGCAACAAACACAGACATAATAAAAAGGAGGTTTTTGCGTGCCTAAATTTAAATTGAACTCAGATAAGAATCTGAGTATAGTCGCAAGACCCGTTCATAATTACGAACAAGAAAACCTTGCTGAGACACTGGAATTTATACTTCCGGTGTCTCTTTTAGGTAGAAACGTATTGGACTGCATTACATCAGTCCATATTATAGACGCTTCCGAACACGCAGATGTTATTACTCTTGACCTATCCGTTTCGGAGCGCAATCCTAACTACCTTGTTGATTCTTTTAAGTTGTCAGGACTGTTCACTCAGGAAGATGGGCTTATCCGTCTCTGGATTGAAATCATTGACAGAACTGATACGGCGATACTTAAGACCAATGAAGTATCGTTCCCTGTATTTCATCACGAGGTAGTTGATGAATATATAACCGATGAACAGATATCGTTTATCGAACAGGGACTTATTCAGACGGCTGATTATGTAGATCAAGCTCGTGAATACGCAGAGGGCGCAGAAGGCTCCGCTGCTGCGGCGCGGGAAATCGCACAATCTGTAAGAGATGATGCAGATGCGGGTCTATTCGACGGCAAGTCCGCTTATCCTGTTAAGAATGTATCGTCTATGGAAGAAGTTGAAGCAATACAGTCTGATATAGTAAGCGGTGAATATTCAGCCGATACCGCATACGCTTTTGTGGCTTCTGCGTTTTCAACATACATTATAGGTGATATGCTCGCCATAACCGCAGATGATGTCACTATTGATTTCCATTTTTCAGGTACTGAAAAACCTTATCTTTCTCTTGAAAGAATTTCTCAGTATCTCTATAATGTGTCATTTCTCAATGTTGCTGATGATACTGGCGCACCGAGCACTTTTGGCGGATGCTCATCCTATGTAAATGACGGAAAACTGTATAGGAATCTTGACTTTCACTATGATAATAAGGCGACCTTCCACGTTCGTCTTCCGCATATAGAAGGACTCGCTTGCATTGACGGACTTACTGATACCAATATTGATGATAGACTTATCGGTCAGTTACCTTATCATCTTACGGATGGCGTAAATGATGATGGCATAATGGTGTCCACTCATATTCTTTATAACGATTGGGAATTTCAGGGCGATGGAAGTATCCCACTTACGAGGCTACCGTATCTTATCCTTAAAAACGCAAAGTCGATTGCAACGCTCAATGACGATATTGGCGATTTACTTACCAACATATATGTACCGCAGGAAATGGCTAATGCTGAATATCTTATGCAGATTCTTGTTACAGATGGTACAAGTACGTCCTTGCTTACACCTAAAACTGACGGTTCGGGCGAATATGAAATTATCGACATTACTTCTAATCCTAAACTCACTAATTTCAAGTGGGTAAGCAGTCCATTAGTTGACCGCACCAGTCTGCAAACCCGACCTACCGGCGTAGAGCGTTGGAATATGATGCCCGACAACCTTTCGGAGCTACGCTTTACAGAGGCATATGAAAGTCCCGATAGACTCTCGGAGTTCATTGGATTACGCGGTACAACTAAAGATAGCTCTGATGAAGAATTACTTGAAATATATAATGAAGCGCATACCGCATATGAAGCCCGTACCCGTGACGGGGAGACGTGGCAGACAATGCATAGTGCAGTATACTCTCCTAAGGGTATTGAACATCTTTGGATTCAGGAAGATTGGGATACTGACTATGCCGCATCGAGCAGTGGTGGTGGATTTACGGACGGAACACTCCCGATATTTCCCGTCGCAACGCTCGACGATATAACAGCGGTTCGGGCTTGGGTTGTATCACAAGGCTTTACAAGCGTATATGTTCTTGCTGTAGCCGATATTGAACTCGGTGGAATTCCGATGTATCCGATTGGATCGGTATACGAAGTTAAGGCAAACGGTACCTATGTGTTTGTCTGCAATCTCCGCCCGCCTGTTGACCAAACCTTTAACCACGATAGCGTAAACGCACAAAGCGGTCTTGCGGTGGAGCAAGCGATACAGGGATTAAGCCATATTGTTTTTGGCAGAATTAATCCGATAGAGGAAGCGATCCCCTCCGAAGCGTCATCTTCAAACAAATTGGTTTCCGAATCACAAATGGGTGATGCCATTTCTTCCGTCGAAGCAAAGCAGTTGTACAAAACCGCTTTGCAAGGCTCTTTTGCTACGAAAGCGGAACTGACTTCCGCAACCACATTTTATGGCGCAGATGGCACTGTTGCAATCCCTACAAAGAACGATGTAGCGTATGTTCTCGCGGATGAATCGAGGGGCGGCATTTCTACCAAGTACGTTGTCGCAAGCGTAGACCCCGTCGTATGGGGATTCGTAATTCCGTTTTCTACTGTTGCTTTTACGCAGGCACAGATGAACACAATTAATTCGGGACTTACGAGCGAGGACAGGAAAAAACTTTTAGACCTTAATGCCGGTCTTGGTCTTATAAACGCTTCCTCAACAGATGATTTTGCAGATTACTTCGAGGACTTCGGCGCACAGAGCAATCGCGCCTTCATTTGGACGGGAACTTCGGGCGATACGTATACTTATACCGATTTTTACGGAGCTGAACAGACCGTCACGTTCCATAACGGCGACTTGTTTAATATCTCGTTTGACGCAACGCATTTTGGTTTTACTCTCCGTGGCAACATCAATGGCAACATTGTCCCCATTTCCGATTCAATAACCATTCCCACATCCTCGTGGTCTGCTCTTGCTGACTCTGACCCGTTTAAGTATTCTGCAACAGCGACAATTACTACAACGCTTGACTCGTCCAAAACTGTTACACTCATCAACAACACTCCCGTTCTGTTTGCAAAATATGGTTTCCAAATTTCCGCAGTTTCGGGGCAAAACGTAACTATAATTGCCGTCGAGCAACCCGATGAAAGTATAACTTTGAAAGTTGAGGTGAAATAAATGCCTAACGCAAGTTTTGAAAATCCTACAATAGTAATGAGCGGTAGTGCAAAACTCTGTACTCTCGTCGTTACTTGCGTCACACAGGACGGTGTAACCGTAACGGGACAGACTGTCACAATTCGCAAGACCGACGCAAGCGGCTCGGTTTTTGATACACAAACATATAACGGTCAGCCGCTGTCGTTCACTCTCCCCTACGGCTTTGACTATTACGTTTCCGTTTCCGATACTCTCGCGCACCACTTCAACCCTACGACTGTACGCGGAGTAATGAACGCGGGAACTGTTAACGTAATCCTTACATATAGTGACTACTCCAACATCAACACGTTTACTGATATTCAAGCGGCACTCAATAACGACCTCGACCTTACCGCTATCGTCGGAGAGCAGGTCACGCTGACAAGGCAAAACACCGACCACACTTTCGACATCGTTGACTACGATACCGATGAACACGTTGTCACGCTTCTTATGCACGAAGTTTTACCCGATTATATGGTATTTGAACCAGCGCAGGCTCTGACATATTTCCCCGATGGGCTTGAGGCAGGAGCGTACACGTTTAAACATAGCAATGTAAACTATTACTTTACGTTGACCGAAGACGTACCCGCAGGCGGTCAGTTACGCGCTACTGTTTCCGCGTTCACGACCTATGCTTCGCAGTATGATGACGTTGAAATTGAAACGGGCGTTGTAAATACTACCGCAATCACAGGCGCGACATTGCTCGGAACAACGGCAAGCGGCAACCTTAACAACATGGATAGAGTCAATAACGGCAGTAACAACTCCGGTGAATCGGGACTTTGGGCTTGGCTTAATTCCGATGCCGCACCGAATACCACGCTTTCGCCGAGAATTAATAAGTTCTCGCGTCCTTATGCAACAGGCACGTCTGGCGGCTGGCTTTACGGCATCGACCCCGAAGCACTCGCCGTTATCGCCGATACCGTATGGGACATCCAAGCCAATAACACGTATGAAGCCCCTGCGTCGATGGGAGGCATTGCGTTGAAAAACTCGTGGTACACTATCACATCAAAGTTCGGACTTGCACGTCTCGGTGACGTGGGTCTTGGCGGCAATGTACCGTGGGCGCTGTATTCGCAGGCAACAGCAACCGACAGAATCAAATACACGGGCACGACTAAGCGCGGCTGGTGGCTCGCGGCTCCCAGCGTGAACAATGCCTACATCGAGTACTACGTGAACACTTCGGGCGCGTCCAGCTCCAGCTACTACTACGCGACGAACTCTTACGGCGTCGTCCCCGCCTGCAAAATCAAGAAATCTTTATAATCCGCCTCGATAGAGGCGAGAAACGAGAAAGGAGAATGATAGTACGAGCGTAAGGGCAGGAGATCGTAAAGAAGGCAAATTGCAAGTCCTTCGCGCTGCGCGAAAGCTGAACGTGTATACGATACAGATTTGCAAAAACGAAAACGTCTTTCCGAAATCCCAAAGATGGATAATGTCTCAGAGAATAGCGAACGAAGCACTCGATGTGCTTACTTGTATCCGTCGTGCAAACGCGGCAAGAGCGGATAAACCGTCGGAAAAGGAATATCGCGCCGCGCAGCAAATGGAAGCGAAATGCCATCTTGAAGCGTTATTGTCTCTCATAGATTTGGCATACGAGGTTTTCGGTATCGAAACTAAGAAAATCGACTTTTGGACGAATCTCGCGGATGAAACGCTCGGTCTTCTCGATAGATGGAGACGGTCTGAAAAATAATATAGGGCAACGGCTATTTGAAGCGCAACTGGTGGCTCGCGGCTCCCAACGTGAACAATGCCAACAACGAGTACAACGTGAACACTTCGGGCGCGTCCAACAACAACTACGCGACGAACTCTTACGGCGTCGTCCCCGACTGCTTATAACGCCAGCTTAAAGTAGCCTTTATGGTCAAATCAGTGCATATATGCAGGGAGCTGTTGTCCTGTGCTGCAAAGCCGAATAACAACGTGCGACGTCGATGTCTTACGAGATACGCTCGACTATTTGCGCACGATGAAACGCAATGATTTGTATTATGATGACGCTATATCCTTTGAGTCACTATACAAGGGTTTGAAAAAGTCTTGTAGAAACGTGCGCTGGAAGGATAGTGTCGTCGGATATGAGGCGAACGCCTTAATAAACACTCTTAAACTTAACCGCGCACTTAAAAATAAAACGTATAAAATCAGCAAATATCAGACGTTTACAATAACCGAACCGAAAAAGCGAGTTATTATCGCGTCCCGAATAGTTGACAGGCAAGTGCAGAGGGCGTTATGCGATTCAGGATTGTATCAAGACATCACGGAGCATTTCATCCGAGATAACATTGCTTGCCAAACGAACCGAGGCACGGACGATGTTTTTCGCCGGATGAAAACGCACCTGCGGAGGTATTACAATAAACACGGGAACCAAGGTTGGGTGCTTCGATGCGACATATACCATTTCTTCCCGGAAACGAGGCATGACATCGCAAAAGCTGCTGTGCGTAAATACGTTCGAGATCCTCAAACCGCCGAATATGTCGAACTTGTAATCGACAGTTTCGAGGGCAACAAAGGTATCGGGCTTGGATCGCAGATCAGTCAACTCGTGCAACTGACGGTTTTGAACGATATGGATCACTTCATTAAGGAACGTTTGAAGATCAAATATTATATCAGATATATGGACGATTTCGTGCTGATACATTCCGACAAAGAATATCTCAAATATTGTCGGGAACAGCTATCCGAATATATATCACGACTCGGATTCCGTTTCAACGATAAGACGTATATCCATCCGCTGAAACAAGGTATCATTTTCTTGAAATGGAAATTTGCCATTACAAATTCCGGCAAGGTGCTGATGCTTATGACGAAAGGAAAAGTTACCAAAGCAAAAAGGCATTTGCGGAAACTGTATACAAAAGAAATAAAAGGTGAAGTGCCGAAAGGCTCGACGCAAAACAGTTTTTGTGCTTGGATTGCAAATGCCAAACGCGGAAACACATACAAGATAAGACAGGCGATGAACGACTATTACTATAATTTGACTCACGGAGGTCTAAATGTCAATAGAAAACTATAAAAAACAAAAGCGGCTTGAATTTGCCGCATCCTCAATCGAAAGCCTTTCCCTCACGAATGAGATCGCGTTTGTCGTGCTTGCGGAAAACGGCTCAATCGACGCTGTGACCGCAGGCGAACACAGTGAAGTTTTTCCCGCATGGGAAGTTGGTATCGAATATACCGCAGGCAATATACGCAGATATAATGACAATCTGTATAAGTGTCTGCAAGCACATACATCACAAGAATATGGATGGGACGAGGTGACTGAGAAGTGAAAGTAACTGACATAATCATCCTCATTGCATCTATCCTCTCTGCGCTCGGTGTCATATACGGAGCAATAAAGGTAGTATGCGGCAAAATTGTAGAAAAGGTGCTTGAAGATTTAACAAGTAGAATTGAAGCATTAGATACTCGAAGTTGCCGTACACGCTTGATTGACTTTTTGCATGATGTTGAAAACGGCAAAGAGATGGATGAAGTGCAAGTCAAATTTGCATATGAAACATATGACTACTACATAAACACTCTCCATAAAAACTCGTACGTAAGAGACAAGTGGGAGAAAGTTATGGGACAAAATCCTGAAAGGAAGTGATAGCGTGAAAATTGACTGGAACAGAGTTAAACGAACTGCAATCCAAGCGGCAATCGGCGCGGCAATCATTTTGCTTGAAACCCTCGTGGCAGGATTTACTACGGAGACGCTCGTCAATGCCATCGAGCAGGCGGCATACACCGTTGCTATTGCCGTCTTGATGAATCTCGACAAGCAAACAAAGGAGTAAATTTATGATTAGTCCATACGAAGGCGGAAAATTTAAGGTAACGCAGGGCTTTAAGCTCGGTGAACATAATGGTCTTGATGTTGTCGGTCTGTCAACCAAGCGATTGGTAGCACTTGCTGACGGTGTTATATACCAGTCTCGTATGGTTGAGGACAAGAAAGACCTTACTTGGCAGTGGGGCAACTATGTCACTCTTAGAACTGATGATGGAGTGTATGTTATATATGCTCATCTGTCTAAACGACTTGTCAATAAGGGTGATAGAGTTCGTGCCGGAGATGTAATTGGTGTCGAAGGTAATACCGGTTACAGTTTCGGAGACCATTGTCATCTCGAAGTCAGAACACTCAATAACAGAGTAACAACTGATGTCAATTCAATTAAATACACTCAAATACCTAATAAGGAAGGTACATACGAAGTGAAAAGTAATGCTATAAAAATTATGCTTGATGCGGGTCATTATGGTAAATATAACCATTCAGCCGCATACGAACCGTATTGGGAGTCAGAAATGACTTGGAAACTCTGCAATCTTTTGGAATCAGAACTTAAAGCATATGGTTTTGAAGTATCTGCTACAAGAGCAGAACAGCAAAAAGACCTGCCCGTTTTCGACAGAGGTCGAAAAGCCGCAGGTTATGATATGTTTATTTCTCTTCATTCTAATGCAGTAGGTTCTGAAGCAAATGAGCGCATAGATCATCCTGTAGTATACAGATTGCAAGATGATATTGAAAAAGGCGAACCGTTCGCTCAGGAACTTTCTGATATGATTGCATCTCTTATGCAGACTAAAGAAAAGGGGCGCACGGGAACGAGAATCCAATCTAACGGAAATGAATACTATGGTGTACTGCGTGGGGCAAAATCAGTTGGGTGTCCTCACGCTTTTATTGTTGAACATAGTTTTCATACCGCAACCGCTCCCGCAAAATGGCTTTACAACGAAAATAATCTCGCTATTTTAGCGAGAGAAGAAGCGAAGTTAATCGCTAAATTCTATGAGAAAGAAGGACAAGAAATGACTGACATCGAAAAAGTAAGATTTGAAAAGCTGGAGAACGATGTTAAAGAACTTCAGAAGATGCTTAAGGTTTATCACTATTGGAAAGAACTTCCTAAGTGGGCGATAGCGCCTCTTTGGGCTCTGCATCAGGCTGGTGGATTTGCGGGTGTAGCGCCCGACGATCTTGGTCTTAATCAGATTAAAATGGAAGCGCTTGTATCGAATGCAGGCTTCCTTGAAAAGAAGGGACTGCTTACTTATCCTACTGAAGCCGAACTCAAAAGGCTCGGATTGCTTTAATCAAATATAGGAGACTCTACGGAGTCTCCTTGTTTTAACCCTTTTGTCAGTAATTCTGTCAGTAGTTTTTGGATAACAAGGGATAATTAGGGGTTACAGTTTGTGAAAATATAACAATATTTACACTTTTTGAATTGTATGTTATAATAAGCAAAAGAGCCATAAACCCAGTCACATCAAGGGTTTACAGCTCTTCGCGTTTGGAGGTGACACCCGGATTTGAACCGGGGAATAACGGTTTTGCAGACTCAAAGTTGTAGGTCGAATAAAACCGCATAAACACTAACCAAATTGTGTTTTTTTACTTCGACTGTCAGTAGTTTGTCAGTAGTTTATTTTCTTCGATTACTATATCTACTTGCTACCCACGCCCCGAGTGCAATCAGTATGACGACATACAACATTAATACTCCCGCCTTTCAACAATCAACAACCGCATTATATCACATCACACTTGCACTGTCAACCATCTTGTGAATATTAAATTTCTTTAGCTGTTTTATTAAATTTCTGTTATCCCTGCTTGACTTCTTATTGGTGTATGATACTATGATAACACTAATAAGAAGGGAGAATTTATGGCAGAAAAGAACGGTAAAAGAACAAGAAAATCAAATGGAGAAGGGAGTGTATGGTTCAATGAACAACGTGGAGTTTGGATGGCTGAAGTAACGTGGACTGATAAAACAAAACAGCGACACTCCAAACGCTTTTCCGATAAGTATCAAACGGGAGTTAAGGCTAAATTGAAAGATTTCAAAAAGCAACTCCTTCTCAATCAAGGGAATGCTAAAGAAGCGTCGGTTACATTCAAAGAGTATGCGATGTACTGGATGGAGAGTGCGCAAAAGAACAAACTCAAACCAACGAGTTATGCAAGAAAAATGGTAACTCTCAGACAGCAAGTCTTTCCATATATCGGGCTTGTGCCGATTGAAACATTGACAATCGACGATGTTCAAGGTCTCGTCAATAAGTTAGACAAAGAAGGTTTATCATACTCTACGGTCAAAAAGGCTTACGAAGCTGTAAATGGTTGTATGAAACGCTATGTGTTGTCAAATCGTTATCATTACAATCCCTGCATCGGCGTTGAACTTCCTATACAGAAACGAAAAGATGTTTCAAAAATCAAATATTTTGTAGGAGATGAAATTCTCAAAATCCAGCAAGGTGCAACTCGCACATATAAGAATGGCAAGCCTGTGTTCAGATATGGCTATCTCATCGTGGCATTTATGTATACAGGTTTGCGACTTGGCGAGATGCTCGCTTTGACTTGGGATGATGTAGATTTTGAGAATCGCACCGTTACAGTAAATAAGAGTGTCGTTCGTGCCGGCGAAGGATATGAAGAAGATGATATTAAGTATAAATTTATAGAACAGGATTCCACTAAAACCTCAAGCGGTACGCGAGTAGTACCATTGTGCGATATTGCTTTGGATGCATTCAGGCATCTGAAAGAGATGGAAGGTAACAGTCCTTACGTAGCATCTACGGCGAGCGGTAATCATCCCAACTATCATACCATAGATCATACCTTGAGAGCGGTATTGTTGTCGGAAGGTATAAGAGATGAAGAAAACCTGTGCGGAGTTCACGCATTAAGACATACATTCGCTTCGATGTTGTTTGCGAACGGATGTAGTGTTAAGGTAGTATCAGAACTGCTCGGTCATTCAAATACAAAGATAACAGAGGATATATATATTCACCTAATCCAAAGGCAGAAAGTTGCAGCGGTCGAAGAACTAAACAAGTACAGCATTCCGACGGTAGCTTAATAGGGTTAAAAAAGCAGGGCTTTTGCCCTGCTTTTTATTATGCGGTTACAGTTTGACCTTCCATTCTATCAAGCCACTGTTCAAGTTTGGTTTTCTCTACAAAAATGTTCTTGCCTATTTTGATACTGGGAAAACCGCTGATATGCATTATCTCATACGATCTTTTACGACCGCACTTGAATATCTTCTGAATGTCAACTGCATCGTACAATGTAACCATTACATCTTTCTGTTCCATTTATTCTCCTGTTATCTCATAAAGATGACAATGGCACCAACCCTTTTCTCCGCGTTCCATTTGTTCTTTGAAAGACTTACAAATACAAATGGTATCATCGCTCGGAGGTATCTGACAAGGGCAGTGTCTGTCGTTTTCTCTTATCTTCTGTCTTATTTTTTCTGCGTATTCAGTATTTGGGTTTACTCTTAACGTCATTATGTATTCTCCTTATTAAAGCATTTCGTACAGGTCTTTTCTCAGACGCTCTGTTTCTTCATCAATGTACTTCATAAGTCTTTCATTTCTATCGCTCTTGAACCACTTATCTTTGAATGCTTTAACTGCTTCTGTATAGTAATCTTTGCTTATATCTCCGCTCTCATACCACTCCAGTTCGTGAGCGAGATTTGCTATATCTTTAATAAGGTCATTAAGTTCTATGTCTTTCATCTGACCGCATAAGTTATCTTCTATGCTATAGCATACATAGTTATGACTTCCACCACTCATTGATTACTGCCCTCCTTAATCAATATAATCTAACTGCATATAAATGTCTGACGGTATATTAGATCTCCATACATAACTGTTCTTGGTTATATAGTTGTTGTATGTGCTTGCCGTCTTATTTGCTCTCATTTTAGCCTGTTCAGCCCAAGATTGTTTCTCTTCATTATTAGAACCCCTATATTGTTCGTATGTAAGTTTATCAGTATTATATGACGAAATCATTGAACGACAGGTATCCTCAACCATTTTCTTAGTTTTATAGTTCGTGTTATCATCTGCTTTCCAAACAGAGTGAAACCAATTATTCCATACCGTCCTTCCCGAAGGAGTAGCGGCAAAGAATAAGATTGCAAGAAAGCAAATAACCACAATGATACATAAAATTATAGATGTTTTACTCATTACTTGCCGCCTCCGATATTTACAATAGGATTTTCAATCTCAAACGGAATGTCTGAATAGAGATATTCGCCAGACCACTCTATATATTTACCATCGGTAGTAAAGAAGAATATACCATCATCATTTTCTCCATAGCTACCATCTACATCCGCCAACCATCTGTTGGTCATGTCGTTTTTTCTTTCATAGTATTCGCTGTCGGGAGTGAGAAAACTATTAAGACTTGTTACTTTGCCATCAACTACAAATCTCGCAACAGCAACATTACCTGTGAACAAAACTATGTATCCAAGCGGTCTTTCAACCTCACAAGGAAGTGACATTGCCCTTTCTCTCTGACCATTCACCCAGTATGTTCTACGGATAAGATTATATCGCTCAAGAGAGTATTCTATATCAGTAGGAGTAGGCTGATTGTTTTGAAGTTTACTGCCTGCTTCTATTGTTTTCTGTGTATCTGCTTCGCTCCCATTCATCTCGCACGAACAAAGTCCTATGCATATTACTAAAATCATTACTATCGCTATAATCTTTTTCATATTTTCTCCTTAAAATTATTTGTTTTGTTGGTATTTCTGTAATGCTTGTTCCGCTTCTTCACGGGCGAGGAACATACTTTTGCCGAACATCAAACCGTCAGCTCGGCTTGTTGTAAAAAAGAAATTGTCATCATAATGGATGAATAACACAACATCTTCTGTGATTTCGCCGTCGAGAATGATGTATACCGTTTCTCCCACTTGGCACGGCGGCACAAACACTCCGCCGTCTAACAGATAATCGGCAAGTGCTTCTATCGGGTCGACATCCAAATGCGGATGTATCGGTGTTTTAAGTATTTCAATCAATCTTTCGCGTTCTGTCATTGTTCATCTCTCCAATCTATCTTCTGTCCGCAATTTGGACAGTAATTCCATCTGATACCATATTCACCGTCTATAATAGACGGTTCATTACAAACTGGACAAAATATGTCGTGACTCGGTTTTCTCGGCGTCTGCTTTTTCATTGCATATATTGCCGATGCGTAAGCCGGGTACACGCTTCTACGCGCTTTCTGCGACTCTCTTTCAATGATTTTTACGACTTCGTTCATCGTCATTTTAATACTCACCTCTCGTTTTTTTCTATCCAACCCTTAGCGAAACATCTTCGCATTCTTTTAATCTATCTACAATTAAACTTTTATAGTCTTCATTTAATTCAACACCAATGGCGTTTCTATTATTCTTTAATGCAACCGCGAGAGTTGTGCCGCTTCCGGCAAACGGGTCAAGAACTACCCCCCCCTCGCGGCAACCCGCAAGAATCATGGGCATAACTAACTGTTCGGGGAAAGTGGCAAAATGAGCGCCCTTATATCCTTGGGTTGTTACGCTCCACACGTCTCTTTTATTTCTTTTGCCCTCAATAATACCAGATACGGCTTTCATGTTTCCATTTGTCTTTCCTTGCTGGCGCGAAGATCCTATCTGACTATCTATGTTTTGTTGTAGGCGCTTTATTGTAGATTCAGCAACAGGCTCAGCAATACTTATTGCATCAAAGTAATACTTTCGTGACTTAGAAAGCATAAATATATATTCGTGAGACTTAGTGCATCTATCTTTTACGCTTTCGGGCATAGGATTAGGCTTCGACCAAATAATATCTTGCCTCAAATACCAACCGTCATCGCGTAATGCAAACGCCAACATCCATGGAATGCCAATCAAATCTTTGGGCTTACACGATTGTGTGATTTTTAATTTGCCGCCCATCTCGTTATTATAGTTCCGACTTATGCTATTACCCTTACAAGGTCTTCCATCTTTCATTCGACCTTTTCCTGATCCAGCATAACTATCGCCTATTACCACCCATAGAGTTCCGTCTGGTTTTAATGTTCTCTTAACTTCACGAAACACTTCTACTAAACGAGATATGTATTCTTGTGGAAACTCTTCAAGCCCTATCTGTCCCTCCATACCATAATCTCGCAGATTATAATATGGAGGGGATGTAATACAACAGTCAACGCTCTCGTCGTCTATATTTTTCAATCCGTTCACGGCATCTGATATATATAAAGTACACTCTTTCAATCTTTCACCACCTATTATCTTAAAATCTCTTATAATTGTCTGTAAAAATTCACCGCAAATCCATTTGGATGGGTCGGATGAGTATTTGTTAGGGTAGAAAGTTAAATTGATTTCTACCCTATTTTTTCTTATGTATTACAATGTTCGGGTAAATTTGCTCTTACAAGTGCGGTAGCAACAGGAGGCGTTACGGCATTACCGCAACGCGCAACCTGTTTTGTTTTAGCGTATGTATTACCCTCATAGTCCTTGTCTATTATATAATCCGATGGAAAACCTTGTGCGTTAAACAACTCTCGCGGTTGCAACATCCTCATTTTAATATCTGTAATGATGTAGTCTTGTCCATTCACAGTCACAAGAGCAAATCTATCTTTGGTTGTTACAGTATCGAGCGGCTCGTTTACAGATTTTGCCGTGCCGGTTGAGAAATATTTGACGAGAAATGCTTGTACTTCTGCGTGATGTGCGCCACTACAAGAAATTGTAGTCAATGGTTTGTCAACAGGTTGTCCATCCATATTATTACGCATTGTCAATATATGTGCGGCTACCAAGTTGTCAGGATTATCTACATCTGTGTTGCTTGTCTCAACATTATCATCTTCATCAGTATGAACATATTTCTTCATAAGATTAGCTACTGATAAAGCATACCTCGGACTGGTATCTATGGTCATAAGCGGCTCAGTAAGCTCCTGTCCCCGCACCTCGTCCTTTGTAGTCTCGCTATGATATTGAATAAGAGTAGGAGCAACTACATAATGACTTGCAACAGCCGTTATTGTGGAGAGCGGTCTGTCTATGCTCTCGGGACAATTATCGAATTTATAATTAACAATGAAAGGCTCAGGATTATCAATTACAAACTTCTTGATACCTTTTGCTATCCTTCGTAAAGTCTTTTCTGCGAGAGGTTTCTCTCTTTCAAATATGCTTTGAGCAGGAATACTCCAATCAATACATTCTGCTACAGTATGATATGGTTGCATTTCTCCAGATTTTACTTCTTCACTTTCTTTAGGTGCGTGTGTCGGTTTTGCCCATACGATAGGTTTACCATCACAACGAGCTATCATATAAAACCTTTTGCGTGATGTAGGCGCTCCGTAGTCACACGACATAAGTTCTCTATATTCGATTTTATATCCTAATCCTTTGGAGAGAATATCTGCCTGTTCACTATCAGCATCAATCTTGAGAGCCTTGCAACACTCAATAAATGCGGGATGTTCTTTACTTAATCCATTTGACAAGATACTAATAAAGCCATTGAATGTCTCTCCTATACGGGATTTGATTGGTTTATTATCATCTCCGAGAGGACACCAAGTCTGTATTTCCGGAACATTTTCAAGCATTATTACTCTTGGTCTTACAAGTAAAGCCCATTTAACTGATACCCAAGCAAGACCACGGATGTTTTTATCTACCGGTTTGCCGCCCTTTGCACGAGAGAAGTGTTTACAATCAGGTGAAAACCAAGCCAATGCAACAGAATTGCCGTCGCAGGCTTCTATAGGGTCAACTTCCCATACATCTTCACAATAATGTTTACTATCGGGATGATTTGCTTTGTGCATTGCAATAGCATCGGGGTCGTGATTAATTGCAATATCTACATTGCGACCAATAGCTATTTCAATACCAGTTGATGCGCCTCCGCCTCCCGCAAAATTATCTACAAACAGTTCTCGCAATATTATCTCCCGCTACTACCGAATCCACCATCACCGCGTTCAGTCTCGTCAAGTTCATCAACCATAACAGGAACAAAATCCATATACGGCATAATAACAAGTTGAGCAATACGATCTTCATCTTCTATGTATTTGGGCATATCTGTATCATTATGAAGAGGTACTGAAACCTCTCCACGGTAGTCTGCGTCAATTACACCGACACAGTTGGCTGGGCGAAGTCCTGCTTTAGTAGCAAGTCCACTTCTTGCAAATATTGCTCCAAAATATCCTTCAGGTATCTGCATTGCCCAACCGGTTCTTATCATTACTGTCTGATGAGGCGGTATCATAATATGATCTACATTAGGTTCCATTGCAGCATAAATATCATATCCTGCCGCATACTTACTTCCTCTTTTAGGAAGAACTGCTTCTTTCCAAAGTCTCTTAAATTTTACTTCAACACTCATTGTGTATCTCCTTATCTTTAGTTGTGAATAAGATTTGGTCGTCTTGTTTTATTATCCATTTACGTGCTTCATTTTCATCTCTCCATCCAATGTTTTTAGGTTGAACTCCACACGAATCGATAATTGTCTGACGCATTTTTTCGATTAATTTATCTTCGTTAATCAATAATCTGTTCCTTTTTTATATATGTGTTGGTTGCTCGAAGCGAGAATAATTCCGTATTCGGTATGACTAATATCCCCTTCGATATATCTACCCGCTTTGATGTAATCAAAATATTCAGGACTGTCAATAGAAGTGAAACTTGACCCCGTATAAAGCATCGTAGTCAATCCTTGTTTTCTTGCTTCTATTGCCAACTCTCTTGCTTCATCTATCTGTAACGACCATTCAAGTCCACCAAATATAATCCCTTTATTGAATGGGTTGGATTTGATACGTCTTATGATATCTTCGGCACTTGATGTTTGTGTCGGAAGTCCCTTCAAGTGCTGATTGAAGCAACCCTTACAATTATTGTTGCATCCGCAGGCGACTATCAGAGCCCCGCAGAACGGGGCATCCTCAAGTCGTTCACTTATAATCTTTTTGTAATGTATCAAAGGTCGAGGTCGGGCTGACTTAACTGATTGCGTTCTTCAAATTCAGCTCTTTTACCTTCGTTGTAATCATCGACACATCTGATATATCCTGTAATTCTTTGATACTTTTTAAGTCTTGCTCCGCAAATCGGACACTCGTCTACGGCTTCTGCAACATATCCGTGCTCGGGACAAAGTCTGCTTATGGGAGAAAGACTAATATACGGGACGCGATACTCTTTACAAACGGTTTCTACGATTTGCTTTGCCGCTTCTCCGCTGATTGCTGAGTTCAGCATTATATGTATAACCGTGCCACCCGTGAAGAGTATCTGTAAATCATCCTGATGATCAAATACTTGTTTCAGACCTTTGATTTTATTTACAGGAATATGACAGCTGTTTGTATAGTACGGAGCAGATTCCGTTCCTCTTGTTATGATATCGGGATAAACTTTCTTATCTTTAAGAGCGAGTCTGTACGCGGTAGATTCAGCGGGAGTTGCCTCGTAGTTGTACATATTGCCGGTTTCCTGCTGATACTGAAGCAGTTTTTCTCTTATGTGATTACTTACTTCAATACAAAACTCTTTACCCTCATCGCTGAGAATGTCCCAATCACCGTCCGAGAAGTTTTCACACATCTCATTCATTCCTACGACACCGATTGTAGAGAAATGATTTCTGATCGTGCCGACGTAAGTACAGAATGCGGGAATCAGATTAGTATCAACCACATTTTCCTGAAGCCACTTTCTCTTCATTTCAAGACTATCTTTAGCAAGGTCAAGAAGTCTATCAAGCTCTTGATAAAATCCGTCTTTATTGTTTTTATTGAGATATGCGATACGGGGAAGATTTATTGTTACTACTCCTATTGAACCCGTACTGTCTCCCGACCCGAAGAGTCCGCCATTTCTCTTTTTGAGCTCACCTAAATCTAATCTAAGGCGACAGTTATGAGTAACAACGCCATTTGCCAAAGTAAAAACAGGTTCAACATCATCGAGTACCTCAAGGCAATATGATGTTGATGAAGAGTTATGCTTACAATAATTGATACTCTTTATTTTTACCCACATATACCCATCATCTATAATATAAACATCACCATATGTTTTCTGATTTTCACGGGGCGTATAGTATCTGATGGTATAACACGTATTAGTACCAAGTCGTCCATCTCTATCATCGCTGCTAATAGTAGCAACCATTCCCATTGTTGCAAGAAGAGCGACTAAACTATCTTTCATCTTTTCAGATGACGTGTAGATTCGGTTAGAATTTCCTCCGTCGGTCTTGTACAAACCTTCGACTATACCCATTCTAAATTCAAGTGACTGTGTAAATGCTAATGGGTCAAGACGTTTTTCCAACGCATTGGTACCAATGACAAATTGCTCTATCAAACCTCTAATATAAGGTGATTTCACACGAATATTACAACAACTCTGTTTTCCACTAATCGAGGACGTGTAATCTGTTCGCTTAACAGTTGCCCCAAAATGTTTTGGAGTGTACTCATATAAAAAATCTATCAAATCAGATTTTTTGCCATCATTTAATGAGTATACAATCGTATTTTCGCCATTATAACTGCCGTCTCCTAAGAACATACCAACAAGTATTCCGTCTTCTCTTGTTAAATTGTCTGTCTGGCAAAACTTATTTAATGAGAAAGGCAGATAGTCGTCTGTTGTTAAATCCTTTGTTTGAATATAATCTTTACCATACACTTTATTTAAATGGTTAGCTGTTGTTTTTATTTTTGTGCCGTTCACAAGTGTAATTTCATACTCTACGGGAATGTTAAACTTATTAATCCTACAATTTACTTCTTGTCCATTAGAAATTGTTTTGATCGTGGATATACCATCTCTTATATGATCATGATAAGCCGATTTAATATCACTAATACAATATTTTTGTTGTCTGTCCGAATAAACAAATATCTCCGTAGATCCCGCCAAAGGACACATACTTCTTACATCTTCGGGATTCATATCGCTGTTGAGGAAATTTGCGAAATACGGATATCCATATTTTCCTGCCATCTTCCACATCAGTTCGTTGTTCGGATTATCAAAATCAAATCTATCGTGTATGTTGTATGTAAGTATAGGATATGCAAATCCTTTGCCCTGAGCATCACCGTTCAGCATCAGCTCACAAAGCACTTTATTTATCATATCCATTTCTGCCTGACAATCTTTGTATATAAAGTCTTGAGGCTCACCCCCGATAATTACAGGTTCGTTAAGGAGATCTCTTGGAGGTGTAACATCAAGAGTTAAATTTGAAAATGCAGGTTCCGCTCCCATACGAGAATTTGAATTTATACTGTATATAAAATTCTGAAGGCTCTGTTTTACTTCTTTATAGGTAAGTCCGTCCTGCTTTACAAACGGAGCAAGAAGTGTATCAAAAGATGAGAATGCCACTGCCGTGGCTATCCTATATTTCTATAGGCACTGACTATTTTTTACCTTATTAAAGGCATACCTCTTTCGGAATGCGTACCAATAGCATTCCTACTCTGCTTCGCGCAGATAGTCGATACAGGCTTCATTTAACAATGATTCCCACGAGATTACCATATCCGTTAAGACTTAGGCTTCCTCGTTAGCTTGCATATGCAAACCCCTTTGGTTAAAGGAAAAGGTATGAAAGGGCACAGTTTTCACTTACCCGCGATTTCGTTCTGATAAATTGTTATGATATTTGAGAGTTGATTCAAAACGGAATCAAAATGCTTTGCCGGTGCCGATACAGGAATATTACTTAATCCTTGTATTCCCATCATCAATACATTCTTTAATGAATACCCACAGCAGTAAAGCGAGAGCGTTGAAAGGTCGTGAATATGCATTGCACCGTCCACATACTCTTTTGCGATTTCGGGAGTATATACTTCTCTCAACCAATAATCTTTAGCGACTTCTCCAGCCATATATTTTTGTAATCCACCATATGAAAACGGTGAATTTGAATTTTCTTTAACTCTCCAATCTGATTTTCTCAGATATTCTTCTACTATCGTCTTACTGTTTTTCAATGTCGTTACCCTCTGTCTCTATGTATTCTTTCAATGCTGCCGTAGTATAGACTTCTTCATCTATAATAGCGAACGGAACCTCTGTGATACCAAGAGGTTCCGCCATCTCCATTACCTTACTGAATCTATCTACTACTTCATACGGCATATTTTTCTTTTTAAGCATTGCTTCTACCTGATTACATACAGGACAATGCGTACTATATAAAGTAATCATTTATTTTCTCCTTTTGTATATTCCAAAACCTCTTTGTTTGCAATATACACATCCTTCATCTTTAATACCATTTTCACATAAGCGACAGGCATCATTATCCTTCGTTCCATACCAAGGACATCTTTCGTCGTTGAAAGCAAGAATGAATGAGTAGAAATTGAAGACCGCGTCACTTAGTACTTCATTTTTAATGATTATGTCAGCCGATTCTCTCGCCTTATAAAAGACTACTTTGTCGTGTTCAACTCTTCTAATTACATCTACACAAGAATCTCCACGCAAACTCATTCTCATCATTCTTGTTTTTTCATCAACATCAATATATACCACAACTGGGTGTCTCTTTCCTTTATATGTTTTCATAAAATAATCCACGCCCGATGGGTCAATAATGTATAAGTCTGCATCGTCCGCCTGTTCCTGCGTGCAGGCGTATCTGTGTCCGTCAAACACTGTAAACGCACATATATTCTCAAGTTTATCAAACTCTTCTTCGCTTATGAAAATATGCGTATCTTCATTATCATATCTTTTAGGACGTGTCGTATACGATTTGAGAACTTTAAGTCCGTACTTGTCCGAAAGTTCTTTTGCAATCGTATCTTTACCGCTTCCTGATTCGCCCATTACAAGAAAGATATTCTTTTGCTTTATACCTCTCTCACATCTTGCCCCAAGCCATTCAACTATCTTTTTTCTTGAAATTTCAAGACCTCTGTCAATTATTTCGTCGGCTAAATCAAAGTCGCTCAGTGACTGCAAATATTCTCTATTTGTCATTCAATCACCATCCGAATATTTTACTTAACAGAAACATTACGCATCCGATGATGACCATAACAAATCCGCCGTAAGCCCATCTATATGCTCGAACATAATTACATTTATAGATAAATACGATGCTTGACAATTCAATAATTAATCCAATCGTTGCTGCGATTAATGCAAATAATCTCATCATTCTTCAACCTCGCTTTCTCCGGCTATGTCCTTATAATACGGAAGTGTATCCACCCACTTACAGAATTCTCTCCACTCATCGAGCTTATGGTCTTTACGTCTGCCATTCCTATTCATATTCGCAAGAACTTCATAGTTGAGAGTAACGGTACGCTTCTGATTATAACTACACGGCAAAAGCTGAATCATTTGCCACCAGTATTTTTTATCTTTGGTTTCATTAAATTTATCTCTGTAAAAATTTAATGCTATGATAGTTGATTCCAGATTAATCTCTGATATAACATCTCCCCACTCGACATCTTCGTCGCTTTCCGTAATCAGATGTTCGTGGCTGAAATCATCGATTGTAAATTCTTTTGTATGTATTTTGTGCATTTTGCTACACGAATTTGCCACTGTTCCAACCTTATAAGTGTCGTATTCAGAAAACCAATACATAGGCGCCGTAATATCACAAGATACATTAATCATTCTCATAAACTTACGATGATCAGAACCCGCCTTAAAAAGATTCTGCATAAGTTTCAAATCATTTTCTCCGAGAAAGAACTGAAACTTTGCTGTATTTAATGTTTCAGGGTCTTCTATATGAGTCCAATAACTATCTGATTTATCCCACGAGTTCATCGGATTTCTCATTCCTCTTATTGCGGCATCCCATCCGCTTACTTCAACATTTTCAATCTTTATCATAAATACTCCTTATTTATAAACATCTCGATAACTTGTAATTGAATACGCTTCTTCTTTGGAATTGACATACACATCAATAGTGTTATATGAACATCCACAATCTACTACTCTAAGCGAGCCGATTCCTGATACTGTAATATAATCTCCGTAGTTAATACCAAGCTCTTTTCTACGAGTATTATTCATTGCACAAGTTTGAAACGCCGACATTGCCATCCCGCTCGCAGAAACCTGTCCTACATCTCCTTCACCCGCATAATAACCTGTTATTTTGAAATTTCCAATATAACCATTCTTACTTTCAGATTGAGTTGTTTCTTCTACAACTTTTTCGGTAACGGGAGCGGTCATCGGTGTTTCCATTTCTATTGTTTTCGTTGTTTCAACAGCAACAGTTACCAGCGGAGCGGTTTCAATACTCTGTTCTTTCGCAGTCTTTGATGCTATCTTTTGAGTTGTCTCTATAGGTTTCTCATCTGTTTGTGCCTCTGTTTCCGTAATTGATTCTGTGGTTCCTTCCGTATCAAAATGAATCAATATAGTTTCAACCGTTTTTTCAGGGGTTGTAGTAGTTTCGGTTTCTGCTATAATATATGTATCTATTTCTGCATTATCTGATATTTTACGGTACTGAAAAATTACCGTTATAATTAATGCCGTGAGTGCTACTACTTCTACCGCAAGTATCACTAATAGTTTCTTTTGCTTTGCATCTAACTTAATAATATAATCACCATCCTTAAAATTAATTTCCTATGTCATAAGAGTAAAGTTGCCAATATCCTTTTGAGTCTTTAGCTACTACAGGATCAACAATCACATCTCCTACAGATATGGGTTTTGCATCGTAAAGTCTTGGAGCAATATCAAGAGAGGCAATCTTTCCACTTCCTATGCTTTTAGTTTTGACTTTGTACTTCCACACACCACCTCTGAACTTGTTATCAAGTTTATACTGTTCCAATACAAGGAGTTTTTTTCTGTCTTCTTGTTTACCGGTTGTTAAATCTACGTAACCAAGATACTCTTTCTGATTGGCAGCCTTTGAACGGTAGTCGAGATCGCGGATGCTTTGAGCCGCAATCTCTTCTTCTATCATTCCGAGCAAACCTCTCATATCGAGTATGGTATATCGCTTGTTAACCTTCTTACCGTCCTTACTCTTATTGGATATGAACTGCTTGTCCGATGCAAGTTGCAGATATTCTTCGGGGAGTTTGCTTGGGTCGAGCTGAGAGAGCGTTCCGTTATTTAGCATTTGGAATATCTCATACATTGTTGAAAGTTCTCTGATGTTACCAAACTCGTTAAAGAAATCGATATTGATAAGTATCTGTGTTTGACGCGAATTTATAGAACTATCATTCATTCTGAGAAGTAAATCCATAAATGTTTTTGGAGCGTCTTCTGAATGAGCAATATCATACAGTTCATTTGCTACTGTTGAATTAAGATATTTAACATCGCTTATTCCTTTTGCTATTACACCTTTCTCTCTGTCGTATGCGTATTCGTCTCGTGAGACACCATATTTAGGAGGAGAGATTACGATACCATAATCCTGTGATAACTGGGTTCCGTTCGCAATATCTTCTTCTGAAGCGGCATTATTGAGGTAAGATGTAATGAGTTCGTATGGATGATAGTAGCGGAGCCAAGCACATATGTATCCGATCATACAATATGCGATAGCGTGAGAACGGTTGAACATATATGAAGAAGCATCTTCAATAATTTTGAGATATTCCTTTACTTCCTCTTCCGCCTGTTCTCTGGGACTGTCGGACTTACTGCAATAACCGTCAACAATTTGAGGCATATACTTTTCAAGGATATCCATTTTCTTCTTTGCAATTCCTCGTCTTACCGAGTCTGCCGTACTGCCTGAGAGACCGCATATCTTTTGAAGAAAAGCTATAACATCCTCTTGGAAGACAAGGTAAGAAAGGTTATCTTTAAGAAGTTCATCTATCATCGGTGACGGATTATGGTGAACCTTTCTGCTCATCAAATCATTTCTATAAGACGCTCCCGACGGTCGAGCCGCCGCTGTTACCAAAGCCATTTCATTGATTGAAGTGGGTTTGAGTTTTCGTAATAATGTAAATGCGAAATCACTCTCGAACTGGAAAATTCCAGTTGGATTTTTAAGCATATCTTCCCATACCGCCTGATCGTCCCAGTCTATCTCGTGAGATTTCGGATAATGACCACCAAACATTTCAAAAGCGTCTTTAATGATTTTAATGTTTGACAGTATAAGAAAGTCATACTTTACAAGACCCACATCATGACATTCATCCATATCAAGGAATAAGCAATAGTCTCCTTCTTTGTAGAAACTTCCGTATGTCTCTACAAGATCAATAGGACTTATTATCATTCCCGCCGGATGTATTGATTGGGATATTCTTGCTCCGTTCAGTCCATCGAAGTAATAGAATATGTCAGGGAAATTATTTCTTGCCGCATCGGGATTTGCAAGAAACTGTTCCTTAATCATATTGCATCTTTCATCATTGTATGGGTTTTCTTCTTTAGAGGCTTCGGGGTTTTTAGCACTCCATTTATCTCTTAACGCCCCACATATATCCCTTATCGTACCTGCGTCTTTTATGGTTCCAAATGAAGAAACCCGCGCCGTAGATTTTATGCCAAATCTACTTCTCATATATTCAAAAATTCTTGGTCTGTCTGTCTCTATCACATCAGTGTCTACGTCTGCCACTTCAACCCTGTCACTATTTGCGAAGCGTGCAAAATTTGTTTTCCATCGTTCAGGATTCAAATCAATAATGTCTGTTACATAAGCACACCTCGACCCACCAACAGAACCTCTTGCTGTCCCAGTTACTATATCGTTTTTGTGACACCACTCAATAAGTTCACTCATCGAGAGCATAAAACCAGACATACCAATCTTTTCAAATACTTCAAGCTCTTCTTCTACCGCAGAACGAAATCCCTCTTCCTGCTCTCTCGGTATGATCCCTTGTTTCAACTTCTCATCCAACATACTATATACACGCTCACGATACCTCTTCGTATCGTTTTCTGAGGAACCATAGAGAATCGGATACTTAATTGTTTTGTCAAGTTCAAACTCTTCAATCATATCTGCCATAACATTCGTATTGTTAATGGCTTCCCTATACACCTCTTCGGGAAGAGCGTCCTGAACTCTAAACATTTCCTCAAGTTCCTCTCTGGTCTTATAGGTTAGATCAAACGCATCCTCATCGCCATAGTTCTTATGCTTTCTTAAAAGCAATAATGCTCTGCACTCCGCTTTATAAGCATCTAATGAATGAGTATCAGTTCCTACAATTAAAGGCTTACCGTACTTCTTTGCAAGAGAAGCGAGATGTACGTTAAATGCTATTTGTTCGGGATGATTGTGCGGCTGAATCTCTAAAAAGTCATACCGCTTTATCAGTTTTTCATATACGGGATTATCTACATCCAATTTGTTTAGCGGAGATGCAAGACAGGCACTTGTTGTTATTACGTTATTTGAAAGTTTAAGAAACTCATCAAACGTAATGCGGTTATTGTAGTAGAAATGGTCGGGATCAAATGAACGACTGACAACTTCATTTATCTCTTTAACTCCTTCGTAGTTTCGAGCCAAAAGAACTGTATGGTAGTTGTCTCTCACCTTTTCTTCAAGACCGTGGGTCAGATATATTTCAACGCCGTGAATGTATTTAATACCTTTTTCATCACAGTATTGCTTCTTCTTGACCCATCCGCTTATCTTACCGTGCTCCGTAAACGCTATTGCTTTCTGTCCGAGTTCTACTGCTCGGTCTATGTATTGTGTATAGTCCGTTACACTATCAAGCAAACTGTAATCAGAGTGCAGATGATACGTTACATAGTTTTCTATTCTCCATACACCTCACTTTCTGCTTCATCAATCAGTCTGTAACTGATCAACGGCGTAGTATATTCATTTTTGTCCCACGAATACTGTCGGTCGTACTCTGCCTGAGTAGAATAGAATCTTCTGTCTACTTCATCGTAATACATCTCATATTCAGAAGTTCTTCCACCGAATCTATCTTTTATTACAGATATAACAACATCGTGTTTTACGGGCGGCTTGTTTACGCGCCCCTCCGAATAACCTTCTTTTTCACGCTTGGTTATTCTTCTAAGTCCAAACGCTCTATGAGCAAGATTTATAATATTGCTTGTGCCTGAAATCTGATACATACCTACGTTTTGGGTTGTATCTGCTTGCTTGTTTGGATGACACACGAGAATTACAACGACTTGATACTTTGTTGTAAACGCTATCAGTTCATTTATAAATTCTGTCTGTCTTTCATTTCTGTTCTCGTCCGACCCGCCGAGATCTATTGTCATAAGATTATCCAACAAGAACATTCTCGTTCCGTGTTTTCTTGTAGCGGACACCATAGATTCGAGTATGGATTTACTATCGTTTGGGAAGTCATCACGATAGAGAACAATTCTGTCACCATACTCGTTATCTATGGCTCGCTTTGCGTCGGGAGGAACACAATAGAATGTATCGTCTCCCGATGACTTTTCTATATGATTTCTTCTACCGGCAAACATATGAGTAAGCCAGTTCTTACTCATCCAGTCAGGTAACTCTCTACTGTAAATAAAACAGTTGTGACCTTGGTCTGCCGCGTTACAAATCAACGAGTATAGAAATGATGTTTTACCAGATGACGGATATCCCGAAACGATATTGAAACTTCCAAAGAACAACCTGTGGAGTTCCTTATCCATTTTTTCAAATCCAGTTTTGATACCATCTATTTCTGATATGTCCGTTTCGTGTATCGATTCAAATGTTTTGAGAGAAGGGACGGGAACAGATTCTGCATTAACTATCTTAGTCAGTAATGCCTGAGCTCCTGCTCTAACTAAAAATTCATTTGCGTCTTTTATGTATTTCCCTTCATACTCTACAGGTAAATCAACTACTTTACATCTCCACGAGCCGAGTCTTGGAATTACTTCGCTCCTAAATTTCTTTCCAGAATCATCATTATCGGGACAGATGATGATATCGTCAAACTGTTCAAGCCACTCAAAATTCTTTTCAATCCAATGAAGATTACCATCTCCAAAAGGAATAGATACGGAGTTAAGATATCCAGCTTCGACCGCAGCGGCACAGTCCAATTCTCCGCAGAAGATTGCAAGGGTCTGCGATGTATTGATGCGGTTCATATTGTAGAGGAGCGGAGTTGTGTCCGCACCTGCCTGACACCAGTTCTTTTGTTCTTTCTTGGACTTATCAATCTTGTGTGACGGTCTGTACTTTACCATTGTGAGAGTATCGTTCAAGTCGTAGTAATTGAATACAAGATTTCCTTGATCGTCCTGACCGATATGAAGATAATCCGCTGTTTTAGGAGATATATTTCTAAGTGCCAGATAATCATAAACCTTTTTGGGATTATCCACGCAAACATCTTTCGGATACTTGTATTCACGTTCTGTCTTAACGTGATGTTCTCCGAAAGCGTATGTGATATCCGCAAGCTCAAACAAACGCTTGACCGCTTCTATGTATGTAAGACCCTTCGACATCAAAACATCTATAATATCAAAGCTACGTCCACAGGCTCCAAAGCAGTGAGCGTCATTCTGCTTCGGATTATAAATAAAAGAAGCAGTGTCCTCTTGATGAAAAGGACATCTGCATTTTTTATTTCTTGCATCATAATCTTCGATTCCAAGTTCGCTCATCATAATGTCAAACATATTGTCTTTGAGTTTATCTTTTGCTTTCTTTATAAGATCTTTTTCGATTAGCAGTGCGCTCACCACCTTTCTTTATTCAGGAGCTTCATCTCCCCAGCAATCCCAACCTTCTGCATACTCTCTCGCAAATAGCTCTATGCGCGGAATACTTCCTAATAATGATACTATTCTTTCTCTAACTTCTGGAGGTTTTGCAGAGTGCCTACCTCTCGGGGATATGACAATCTGTTTTACATTCTTATGTATTCGTTTGGGAGAACCTTTTTTTGCAAACAAACATAGTTCGGCATTTCCGTTCGTCCAATGACCTAACCCGGAATAGATACCATTTCCAGAAGGATTTTGTTTTACCCAACAAAAGGCACAAGTTCTATATTCAAATCCCCAAGATTTTATAAGAGATAGTCCCTCAATTAGTTTCGGCATTGTTACCCACATAAACAGAGCACAATTATCGCTTGCTATCTCTCTTATGGGCAATCTGTACAACTCATCCATTGTCATTGTATTATAAGTACATCCTCCCATTTTAGGGTCATTATTCTTTGGATTTTCATATCTCCACGGAGGATCTGCATAAATTATGTCATATTTTTTATTCGTATTAAAAATATTAACTTTCAAATCTTCTTCTCTTTCTTCGATTCTCTGTACTCATCCAAACATTGTTCGAGGTAGCCAACCTCATCAAGAGTTAAATCCTCTTCGAGCATAAATGCGTTATTTCTATAATATCCGCACTGAGCCAACCATAAGTTGACGTACATAAGTATTCTTCCTACTGCGGAAACATCTTCAATTCCATCGAAATATATGTATTCGTCTGACATTGAATGGGTGCAACCCCATTCATCTGTCAACGAAAGGCTAATCTTAAATTTTCTTTCACTGTCCATTTTACTTTCTACCTCTTCTACTTTCATGATCTGCCGCCCACATTCCCAATGTAATCAGAAATATTACAAACACTTACTCACACCCTTATCAAATCAAGCTCAGACCACAACGCTTTAGGGTCTTTTGTATCTTCCTTAAAACAAACCAATGAAGGATACTTATTATGGAAGTCATCAAACTCAACAGTAAACACCGTATTCTCATTTGACAGTACAAACTCTTTAAGATCGCTTCTCATTTTGTCCCACGTTGTTCTGCGTTTGATGCGGTCAACGTCAATTTTTACTTTGTCTCCTTCTTTTAGGTACCGTCTCATTGACAGATTGTACAGCATTTTCATCGTTTCCAACGCCTGTTGCTTTTCTTCTGGCATTTGTCCTACTTGCTCTCTGTTTGGCTTTTTCATTTGTACTCTCCTTATAATCTTTTTCAAATTGTTCTTCAAGTTTCAGAGGATTTGTGCCTTTACCACATTTATTTCCCTCTGAATCATATATGAAGAACATATTTGTTTTCTTGCTTTTTGTCACATAGTATCTTACCGTACCATCTGAATTATAGAATGAAACGGATAGTAACTCTGTGGTTGGAATCTTAAACTTGATGTTCGTCACTCCTTACTTAGTATCTCAACTTTACTCCTTAAAATCATTTACTGTGATAAAATTGAAACAGGTCACAATCATTACTGAACGAACAGATGTTGTAACATTGAAATTCGTTGTAATTTTGTGCCCAATTCTCTGTTGTTTGTATTTTATTAATTGCATCTAAAGCCCACCGCTTTGCCTTTTCAAGTTCTTCTTCAGAATATTCCCGTTCTATGCGGGAGCCATTTCTGAAACTGTTAAGAATAAGAGCAGATGGCGTTTCATATAATTTTGTTATCGGTATGGAATACAGATACAACTGTTTAAAGTAATCATCAATTTCTTTACTCGCCTGCGTCTCTTTCTTTCTTGGACGTTTTGCCGGAGCTTTGAATGTTTTTGATTTATGATCAACTATATTCAATCCGCTCTCAGTTCGCTCTATCAAATCAACAAATCCGACAAACTTTTTACCTTCAATATCAAACTCGACTTTCTTCTCAACGCCAACAACTTCTTCGGGAACGTGATATTGTTTCCAATAATTAAGACCATCTGAAAAGTACGATGAACGTATCTTTTCATTGGGTGGTCTTGCATTTACACTATCAAAGAAATTTGAAATGTAGTATACTACAACGTCATCCTCTGACAGTTCTCCCGATTCGACCTTGCTATGTACGATATGATTGAATGTGCCGTACTGGGCGAAGAACTTATCTTCGCCCTTGCACTTTTCTATGTATGAAAGGTAGAACATATATGGGCACATTTCAAAGCACTTTAACTGGCTGTATGACCATACATAGTCTCGGTCTTTGAATATTAAACTATAATCCATTTATTAGAACGGAAGCTGATCATCGTTTGCTTCTTGTGTGGGAGCGGAATCAGTAGGTGCGACAGTATCAACTACACTATTCTTCTCTTTGTTTTCTCCTGATTTAGATTCTACAAATTCTACATCGTCCGCTTCAACATATATTGATGTGCGAGGATTGCCTTCTCTGTCAGTCCAAGAGTCTGACTTGAATTCTCCTCTTACACAAATAGCACTGCCTTTTCTGAAATATTTTGATACAAAATCAGCAGTTGATCTCCACGCCTTTACAGGAATAAAGTCTGCTTTCTGCTGACCTTCTCTTGCATAATTACGGTCAACCGCTACCGTGAAATATGCATTAGACGTGCCCTGAGAAGTTTGACTATATTCAGGGTCTTTTGTTAATCTACCGGCAATTACAGCCATGTTAAGACTTAAACTCATTATTTATTCTCCTTATATTTCTACTGTTATCCATTTCTTGTTTTTACAATACTTCCACTGTAAATCACTTCCAAAGACTCTCACTTCAACGTCTTCAACATTTTCCAACGATAGGATATGTTCTCTATATTGCTTTATTAAATCATCTGATCTTCCAGTGTATGTTTGTAATCTTCCTAACTCGTGGTCTATTTGTTCTACAGACCAATCGTAGTCACTTAAATTGGACTGCCTTATCAACTCTGCATTTTCTTTTTCAATTTCATTACGAGCTTCTTCGTAACTTAAGTAAATGTGCGAATACGGTAATGAATATGTGTCCGGAACTTGGTCTGATTTTGCAATAAGACGCCATCCGTATTTCCTGTCAATCTCTGATTCAATATTAGTTATTTTGTTTTGACTCGGAAGCACCAATCTCCCACTATCAATGCCGACTCTAATGTCGTCTGGATTATCAACTTTCAGGTCTGACACATCAATCATAACGTGATCAATCTTTGCCAACTCATAATCCCAACTCCAACCCTTAGGTAACTTACACCATTTTGTAGGAAATGGCTTGTCGTCGCAAACTACACCATTAACTGTCCAATTCTTTTTTATTTGATATTTATTAAATATTACAGTCTCCGGATACACATCAACAACTACTCCAAAATTGATGCAACGGGTTTTCGTAATATAATATATTATATCTCCACTACGAAGACTCCTTATTTTTTCGCGTCTTTCAATATCCATTACCGCTCCTTGTAATTTAATAATTGATTTCCCGGTTGAACTTTTCCAATTTTTCTAACAGTTCGTCGTCCTCAATGAAAAACATACCATCAAGCCCTTCTTCCGCCTTCATATACCTCTTGAAATTCTCAAACAACTGACCGAGCCGCCAATCGGGAACTGATTTCCAAGTTTCTCTCAATACATCTATTATTTTATCTATTCGATTAATGTCTCTCATTAATTGTCCTTCTTATCAAAATTATCTTTAAGTTTCTTTAACAGGCTTGCCGCAATAATCGGGTCTGTTACAAGAGCATAGTTCGCAGAGGGCTTACCGCTAACCTTAACTATAGACTTAACCGTTTCTATGATTGCTTCTTCATTATCAGATGTCTTTATTGCCTTGAGAAACTTATCAATTTCTTTAATAATGTCCTTCGCTGCGAGAGCATCCTGTTCTTTCTTATTTGCTTCCTGCTTTGCTTTCCACGCATCAGGATCATCATTGCTTGTAGATGCCTTAAAGAACTTCAGAAGAAAATATCTGTTTGAATATGTAAGAGCAGAGCCAAATGCCTGACTTGCATCTGCCTGAGAACCTACAAACATCCAATCAGCGTCATATGTTTCAGAGGGGTTATCAATGTTTACCCATTTATACACCATATCGCCATGCATAAGATATTCATGCGCCGTTTCTGTTGCAGTAAGCCCTGTGCTTTTGTTTATCACTTTCGTTTTTGAGTAGTCTACGGGGACACATACTAAAGACCCCCTTATTGTTGATGGGAAGTAATCCATATGATATTCATCCAGCGCAATAATTATCCTATTTAATATTTCTTCTTCTGGAACATATTTATACCCGTATCCGTCTTCTGTTTTTTGGAGTATCTCAACAATTTTTCTTATCTTTGCGAGTTTCTCAAATATATTCATCTCTTCGATTTTCTTCACTAAACCACCGTCCCTTCTTAGTCTATAGGATAATCTTCTAATACAGTTATACCTTCTGGCGTTTCGTCTCCAAATCTCACGCTCTCAATATGTGCACCTACCCTATAATCATTAATGATTAACATAACAGTATCGTTCGGAGGACACTGTTGCAATTTTTCTATCAGTTCACGCACCTTCACTTAATCACCTCACAGTCTCATAGGAATAACTTCACCCTGACTTCCGATTGTATAATCGGGAAAGTCTCTTTCAAAATCATCACGCAGTTTCGTGATTTCTTCGTGCAGTTTTACTACTGACGAAATCTTTTCTTGAATTACTCTTGCTCTTTCTTCCATATGTATTTTCCTTTCTTTATTTTACCATCGCCGTGCGGCGCAGTTTTCCTTTGTTTGCTAAGATGTATTCACTAAACCTATCCCAATTCAGCATCACTTGCGAATACACATCTATCTTTTCTTCCGCATCTTCCATCGGAGGGAAAGAAGAAATTACTATTTCGTGTTCACACTTACACCAAAAGTAGTACATTAAACTTGACTTGACATCTTTCAAAAACACTTCGTCGTTCTCTTTGTTTTTTCTTGCCGATGTTACACAATCGTTTCTAAAGAATCCGTGATTAAATATATTGTACTGGATTAATTTGCGTGAATTAAAATCAAATCGATATACATTCCATTCCATCTGCATTCATATCCTATCTTGTTTATTAATTCCTACTCTTTTAATATCTACGATTGTGGCGCCTTCGATTACACAGGCGGTCAATGTTCCATAACCCTCATAATTATAATAGACACACCCAGTATCAATACATAAATCTTTGCCGTAACGAGTAGGTTCTTTGTGCGGCGTGTGACCAAATATAATAGGTCTATCGTCGTTATCGTGCGGTCTTTCTAATATCATCCATCCTCTATCCCAAAGCACTCTATCATATCCATAATTATCCTTCCCCTCAAACCAATACCCACTGTGACAGAACTTGAAATATTCTGTTTCGTATCTTAAAGGAAGCCTGAATGCCCAATTCAATAGCGAATGTCTATCTGATATATCTACCGTCTGCAACTGCTCATTTGTTATATTTCCACCATTTCTAAACCAAATATCATTGTAATCTTCTCCAGAGCAATACCGCCTCATCATATCTTCGTGATTTCCCAAAAGAGCTACAACATTATTGGGATGTTTTTCCCGAAGCTGTTTAATTGCTGACATCGTCAGTAAAGGATGTTCGCCACGGTCGCACATATCTCCTAAAAATACTACCGTATCATTTTCAAAGTCAATATCACACTCTTTGATAAGGTCTGTCATTGTATAGTAGCAACCGTGAATGTCCCCGATTGCAATTATTCGTTTGTTCATTTTACCTCTTTTCATAAAGCAAACATGGTCTGTATCCGATTCTCTCCACACAGAAGCACTTTGTGTTTGTTGTATCAACATATCTCTCATCGTTATGGACATGACCGTAACAATTAAAGTATGGTAGTTTATCCCCTAAAATCAAGGGTGCATGGCTCATTAAATAAAAATGATCATAGACTATCGGAAATCTTGATACAGTATGAAATCCAGATTCTTTATAGAAATCCTCTTTCCAATCGTGATTTCCAAGTATCAATATCTTTTTCCCGTTTAGCCTTTCGATAATGCTCTTTATATAATCCTTATTACCAAGACCGAAATCTCCAAGATGAATCACAACGTCGTTCTTATTTACTGTGCTATTCCAGTTTTCAATAAGAGTTTCATCCATTTCTTCAACAGAAGAGAACGGTCTATTGCAATAATCTATAACATTTGCGTGCCCAAAATGTGTATCTGATATTGCAAATACTTTCATTCTATCACCCTCTTTATTCTTAAATATGACAATCCACCATTGTGATACGCCAGTTGTTTTCCTTTGCTTTTTGAAGAATTTGTTTTTCTATAAGTCTCCACCGAATATCATCATTTGCTGTTGCGGAAGAAACTCCAAACCACCCCATTTTACCGGGCTCAAGCCACTCGCCGTTCGGAAGGAGTGCTGCATAAAAAGTAAATCCAGAACATTCTTCTGCATAATCCTCTGCATCTTTATATCGCTCTGTATAATATTCTTTTTTATAGAAAGCATACTTTATGAGATTTTTATCTTCTTCAGTAACGGGGGTTTCTCCTTCGACATAAAGCTGCCAAAATCTAATGGCTTTTCTATATTGTTTTTCGTTACGATAGTCTATATCTACGTCTATCATATCGGCTTCATTATCAAATCCACCATCTATGAGTGGAACGCAATCAGAGAATCTGCCGCCTACTGTATACCAATCCCATTTTGCATTTGGGTTATTTCGCTCAAATACTGAACCATCGGGCTTTATGTCTTCTAAACTATAATACTTTGCCCCATAGGTATAACATTCTTCGTCAGTCCAATTTAATCTATCCGGAGACAAAGCGCGAACTTCGGTTATAAGTTCCTCTTTTGAAATATAATGCGGTACAATTAAATTTTCATCGTATGGTTCTAATAAATCCTCGTATGTCTGGCATCCATCCTGCTCGGTAAATACTGCAACTGCGTAATGACTCATATTTTTATTTCCTCCTCTTCATATCTTTCTATACAAAACTTATGTGTATAATCTTCATCATCTTTATCGGCATAAACCAACACTTCAAAGTTATCATTGTCGGTACTTATATCACCATTATCGTAATTCAATTTGCTTCTCACTATTGCTAAATCTTGAATCCACACTCCCTGTGATTCAATACCTATATATATTTCGCTCGGGTAAAGAGGATCTGCCGAACATTCCGCTACGAGCGAAGTATTATCATTAAGTTTTATCTTTATATGTTTCCGCTCCATATTATCTCCTTGATATTTTTATTATTTATATCCAACTTATCGTTGGCTTACCGTTATATTCTTTATCCCATAGGAACCAAGCGTACATTTTTGTTCCGCCATTTGTCGGTTTATCTTCTCCATAGGGATACATTGTTACGCGATCTGAGTGTATGTATACCGTCTTTAGATGGCTGTTTTCAAGCATCGCTTTTCGTTTAGTGCTTGATAAAAAGTATATATTCAACAACAAGCAACACTTTCTTTTTGAAATTCTTAATAAATCAGCCAGCATATCTTCTTTAGTCATGGCTCCGTATGGAGGATTTGTTATCACAAAATCGGCAACCGCATCATCGATGTCCACAATATCAACACCTTTTTTACCAGAAATATATGATTCGCACGATATATCTGACTGCATTATATTTTCAAATCCGTATTCAAATAGCACTTGAGATATTGCTCCGGCTCCGCAGCATGGTTCTAATACTGAGTCGTACTTACTAATTTCTCCGTCCATCAATAAGGCATCAAGAATTTTCCTTGATGCCCATTGGGGAGTTTCATAAAAATCGTATTGATCTTTTCTATTTCGTCCAACAATATTCATTTATTAGCTACCTCGTTATCAAACCAAATTTTTAACTCACACCTAAAATACCAAACAATAGTTCTGCTTTATATTTATAAGCAGAACGAATGTAATCGATATCTGATTGGCAATCTGCATACATCTTCTTCAATTCGCATAGCTTTATCTCATTGAGCGGCAAAATCTTGACTGGCTCAAAACAAGTTTCGCCATATCCCTTCGGTATGACTTTTCCGTCCATTGTAAATCTTTCGATTTCTCCGCCTTTATAGTAAGGTGGCAAATCGTATTTCCATATAGCCATCAATCTTGATTCCATAACAATCTCTCCTTATCAAATCGTACCTAATTATAAGCATCAAAAAAGGAACGACGAATCGTTCCTTTTTTGTTGTTATTAAATTTATGCGTATGTCTTTATCTCTTTATCTTTCGCTTCAAGCGCTCTTATTTTTGAAATATAAAGATTGTGATCTGTAATACCGCCGCGAGCCTTATTATTTAAATCGTATGAATTGAGCGTTGGTTCGAAATAATAGCCCGCTTTCTTTGCTCTCCTATCTACCTCTTTAAGCGATTTTACCCGAGGTACTCTTTCGATATACTGGTCTTTATTATCACAGCATTCACTATAAATATCTATACCGTTTCTCTGAAAATATATATCGCTATATTCTCTATTTACCCAAAACAATAAGTCCGCTTCGTTTCGATTTGACGCATACGCTTCATTTGCCTTAATGTCAAGAGCGTGTTTTAATACATAACCCGAAGCTAACGCTCCACCGTTTTTATACTTATTATGTCTTTCTATTCTTTTGCCTAATGCTTCCAGAGCAAGATAACCGAAAAATCCTATGCCCATTACTAATCCGGCAAATACTAATCCGCCCATTCTTCTTCAACCTCCACTCTTAATGCGTCAATAGTGTCATTAAACTTTCCTTCCATTTGGCTTAGATCAAGAAAATGATGATAGCAGTCCTGACACTCACAGACATATGCGACTCTATCTTCTTTTACATAATCAGTGTGCATTACATAGTGTGATCCACATAGGGGGCAATCCACTCCGGCAAGATTTACCGTGTCGGGTATACGTCTATACTCAGCATACATATTACCTATCCACCTAATCATCGGGTGCATTTTAGGCTTGGAAGTATATGTTATAGACCAAAATTTGCGTTTAGTGTCATAGGATTTTTGTTCCTCTTCTGTCATACTATCATAGCTTCTCGGTTTTGTTACCATATTCGGAAAGACATATTTGAAAAAGACCTTTCTTGCAACCGCTTTCCTTGCGAGCAAATAATCAAGAACGTCATTATTCTTCTGCTCCATTATCATAGCATTAAACTCTTCAATGGATAATTCGGAATCTACTATTTGTGTATTGCAATAACCGCATTTACCATAGTGATATGCGTCATACGGCAGAGGCACCCCTCCCACCTTTCCGGTGTCTACATAATAGAGCATACCGCATTCAGGACAATACTTAACCATATTCATTCAACCAACCTCCTCGTGTTGTCAAAGGGTATCCATATTGCTCCGCACCTAAAAGTCCGTAGACGCCAGTAAAATCAAGGGTCTACGGACTCAAAGTGCTTTTCTGTTGGATGTTTTTAGTGATTTTTTGTATATTTTGAGTTATCTATTATTCTTCGTAAAATACATCGCGCCATATTTTATACATAGGCATAACATAGTCTTCAAAATATGTTATGCTATTTTGTGAAAAATAATCTCTGTATACCTTTCGAGATGCTTGTTTAATGGTTAATCCACAATCTTCATATTTTTTAATCTCACAAAAAGTTCTGTCAGATTTTAATGAAATAAGATTTATTACACGACCTTGATGCGTCGAAACATACTGATTATATCTCAGTATCATCCAAGAGATAAGTGTTTTTGCAAATTTATCAGTTTTATGATTTCGTAATAGATACTCGCTTTCAACAAATACAGCATAACGAGTACGAGTATATGGCGTATAACACTTTGCGTTTAATACTTGATTTATTATTCTCATAAAGTGCTCCGGGATATTTACCAAACTGCCGTTTAGTTCTACTCCGTCACCCTTGACATCCGACCGCTTAATCTCGTAAATCTGATCAAATGAAAATCCATACCAATACAGTATAACTATGCAGGAAAGCATATCGAATATTGTAGTTATCTCATTATCATCAAATATTGCTGATGGTTTCATTCTTTTTGCATTATGCTTTTCTTTCATAATGCTTTCTATGACATCTTCAATATCCTTGTAATGAATAGTTTTGAAATCTACTATCTTTAACAGAATATTATTCGGATTAACAAACAATGGCACTTCATATGTCTTGCCGTCATATTCAGATATCCATTCATAAAAGTGATTGATTACAGTACAAAGATGAGATGTATACATATACGAAGCTACAGCAGCAACATTATCTTTTGCAAGCGAAAGTATATCGTCCTCTGTAATGTTTGTTATACCGCTTTTGCTATAATCACACATAGACTCAAAGACCGCTTCTGCACGAGAGAACTTTAATGCCTTAATATTATATCTCTCGGAGAATAATGCGAAATTATATTTATCCATAACGCACCTCCTTGCTTATGTATGATTATAGCAAATCAGGGCTTAATTGTCAAGCAACTACAAAGGAAGTATTGAACATATCATTCTTCTCGGATATACTTACTCTTGTTGCGCACAAATATGTATGTTTTCTTGCTTTTTCTTCGTCGCGTCCAACTGCATCAATAATAAAGAAATCGAGATTATCTTTTTTTGAGATACATACATACATATATGTTTTATCATACTCTAACATCGCAGTATATCCATATCGAAATTTCCACATTTCCTCCGCCATCTCTTTAAACTTAGGTAAATCCGTCCAATTTGTAAAGTCAAAAATGTCATCATCTTCATCTTCGCGGCGCGTATAAATTACATCTTTCGTTGAGAGTTTATACTTAATATCTCCAAATTTAACTAACATTTTTCTACCTCCATCTCATTACAAAAATCTAATGTTTCAATACCAGTTTTACCAAGCAAGAAGTCTGACACGAGTTTCCTTGTGACATCTAAAGTTTCTTGAGTTGCTCCAAGATATCTTTGTGTTATTCTCGCATCTGAGTGGTTGAGCAAATTTTGCACTATACTCGTGTCCGGCAGTGAAACGCCATACTTCTTACATACGACCTCTGCGATTGTAGCAAATGTCTTTCGCAGAGTGTGTGATCCAAGACAATTCTTTGATTCTATGTGCAACTCTCTACCTACATCAGATACGACTCTGTACACTTGAGTTTTTGATATAGGCATAAGACCGCACTTCGATTTACGAGATGTTACCAAGTAGCTTTCCGGCGTACTGGGAACGCAATCTTCATTTTCAAGATAGAGTTCAATCGCCTGTTTTGTGATTTCATTTATAAGGCAATTCTGAATCTTAGAGGTTTTCTGCTCATATATCTTGATTCTGTCTCGGATACATCTATTTTCAAAATCGTAAACATTGTACAATTTAAGCGATATAATATCAGACTCTCGGAATCCACACCCAATTCCAAGTATCCATATAAGGTAGTCACGATATCTTTGATTGCTCAAAAAGTAATCGTTTACTCTTTTGATTTCACTATAAGAATGGATATTTTCTTTTTTAGTTGCTATAGGCTTTCCGTCAGACTTTATTCCCGTCGCAAGTCTTCTTCTATCTTCTTCGGTTACTTCTCGTCTATGCTTGCGATGCTCTGACTTTGCTAATTGCTCTTTGAGTTCTTTATTTTCTTTAATCAGTTGCGCCAGCATCTGAAGATTGACCACTTCATTATCTATCTTAACGTCGGTTATCTCTCCAACATTATAATCCAACAACTCTTCCATTCCTTTCGTCAAAATTTCTGCGTTCTCTGCGGAGGATATTGACTATCTTCTCTCCTTGACGCATAGATAACAATTCGCCAAATGGCGATAATAAGAATACTTCTATTTCTTTTGTTTGAGCTTCACGTATGTATTCTCTGCGAATACTGTGTGCTCTACGGTAATCGTCTATTGCTTGTCTCAAAATAGCCTCAGCCAATGCGTCAAAGTCTCCCATATATACCTCCTGAAAACATTTGCGAACATTTGTTCGTGTTCTGTATTTTTATGATATAACTTAATATGTCCAATAAACAGTACATCTTCATTTATCCAAAACAAACACTGCACTTTTCTTTGACTTCGCTCATCTTTTGATTTCTTATCATTCCGAGCTTCTTAATCAATCTTTGTTGATCTACCACTCTTATTTGTTCACATAAGATTGTAGAATCCTTTTCCACGCCCTCACCGGGCGCGACAAGAACGTGTGTCGGTATAGACTTTTTCTTTTGCGAAGTTATGGGACACACGATTGTGGTGGGCGAATACTTATTGCCAACATCGTTCTGAACGATTACCACCGGGCGCGTCCCACCTTGTTCAGAACCATAGCCGTCGCTAAGGTCTGCCAGATAGATCTCACCCTGTTTTATCAATTAAATCAACCTTTCATCTTAAAATAATAAATCCTTAAAAGTCCTGAAAAAATCATCTATGCCTGAAATCTTATATTCATCATATCCGTACTTTTCACAGTATTGCGAAAGAAGCTCATTATACCTTCTTCTTGCTTCATTAAATTCCTTGAAAGCCTCATTGAGTTCAGCCTTGTATGTTTCTTTTTCAGCTTCCAGTTTTCTTTTTTCTTCTTCTCTCTTGCGAAGTTCCTCATTATACTTCTCTTCTGCAAGAAGACACTCTTCTTCTGTCTTAAAGTCTTTTCTTAAAATTTCACTTCTGTAAAGCATTGCACATCATCCTTTCTTTAATTGATATGTATAAGCATTCGCCCGACTGGTGCCGACGGCGGGATCCGAACCCACACAAATACTAATATGTATTTGCTTATCAGAAACACCGGCATATTACACGCTATTTATTTCCTCTGACGTGCTGAGGTGAGGTTTTTACGCGGTGGTCGGTTAACCTCTTAACGCCACTCGCTTTCTGGTGTCGGAGAAGGGATTTGAACCCTCACGATATTTCTATCATCGGATTTTAAGTCCGAAATGTCTGCCTATTCCATCACTCCGACATAAATAAACTGTTGACAACTCTTGAACGTTGTGCTATCATAATTTTAGCAACTTGTGAACACAAGTCAAGTAAAAGAACAGTCAACTTTTCAACAAGATTTTCTTGTGTTTTTGACTACTTTTTAATCAAATCTTAACAGCAAGGGATTAAGACTATGAGGAAAACTGTCGCTGAAATAATCGTTTCATTAAAGGAAATTAAGCATCATAAGGACTTGAACATCAATACCATTTATAATATGGTTATGAACGAAAGACCTGAAGATTGCCCTTCTATTTCAACAATACGAAGCATATTTCAAGAAGGCTCTGAATCTAAGAAGTTTGACTACGAGCAATCTATAAAGCCTATTGCCGCAGTTTTGCTTGGGGTGGACGCTCCTGTCGAAGAATACAATAAGAACGATGCGGAAACATACTTTCTCACTCAAGAAACATTCAAAGCAATCGTCCGCGAAAAGAACCTTGAGATAGAACGCAAGAACTCAATAATTGATATCTTAACTCAAGAAAAACAATATTTGATTCAAGAAGTTAAAGATGTTAAATCCGTAAGAGACCGTTTGCTATCGATAATCTCTAAAATTTCTGAAACTGATGGTAAGAGCCGAGACTGATGTCTCGGCTCTCTTAATGTATGCAGGAGGCTGTTGCATACATTTTTACTCCAGCATTCGCCCTCTTTCGAGTCTGCGTGCAAACAGATAGGTCGGATGTTACCTGACGTTTCTTGGGTATGAGTTACCACAACTCATAGGCTCCGGTGCATCACTGGAGGTTCTATATAAATCTCTGTGGCGAGAGTTATATACTGATTTACATTGACTGAAATCCGCAACACTATAAATTTTGGCGGGGATAGCGGGACTCGAACCCACAATACAACAGTCAAAGTGTTGTGTGTTGCCATTACACTATATCCCTATATCTCCCCCGCCATTGATTTTGGCTTTTATAAAGCCCTATCGGGGCTTTACTCAAGCCAAAATCAAAGCTAACCAGTTTCTGACTTCGTGTTTCATTCGCCGTTGGCGAATGACCTCGCGGAATAAAATTAGTAGGGAAATGTATACAAGAGTTTACCGGGGGAAATAAACTCTAACCAATAAATTGATTAAAGCCTTAATCGGAGGTGTCTTCCTGCTTTTTCACCTTCCTGAGAGAAGTGAGATTGTACTTCGAGCGCGGCACCAACATTGCGGGTTATGTACTTGGTTAGTTTTACCGTTTGCTCATCAGAGTAATAACCAGAGTCAGAGAATTCTGTATCCTTGCATCCGCATGAAACTTCGATTCTTCCTTACTGACCATTTCGTTTATCTCACTTCTTGTTACTTTAACCGTAGGCTAAAGTCTTTTCAAAAGAAAAGTATACGCTTTAATCGTTTGACCCATAACCTTGTATCTAAGGAGGCACAGATACGCCTAAAAGGGTCTCTCGCCGTGCGAGTTAAAGGTTTGCGATTGAAATCTTAATCGTTAAGGATACCTGTTGAGGATCCTCATTTGCTACCGTTTCGGGGATTTTAGCGAGTTCGAGATGATACAGCAGGCTTCCATCTTCTGAAAACTTAGAAGGTTATGTCCAATTTTTTGGGGACTCCTAATCCTCCCCGTTAGGGCTTGGCTTCAGCAATGGTCAGACGACGTGCACGCGTGCTGCCTGCTGCCGGGAGGCAGCCATATCTCGTTCTCACTTCGTGTTACTTCGTCCGTTGGACGAAGTGTGTTGATCAGACACTATACATTTCAATCGTTACGCTGTTAGTAATTCTTTACATACATCTTCAAATGACTTGTTAAACTGCAATGAGTACTTTTCTATGATCTTATCAATTTTTTCTCCTTCCACCATTTTATAGTATGAGATGTTTCCTTGAAGCTGCTGAATATCTTCAACACTCCACTTTTTGCCTTCTTCATAGTCGCTCATCATATTAAAGATATCGTTCATTAATCTCTTTTTCTTGACGTGACCAACCGTGATTTCATTATCTTTATTAAGCATCACTCCAAGAATCCAGTTTCTGCCCGCCGAAGAACCATAATGCGTCTTCTTAGGCTTTATCTCAAACGGAGCCTCAAACTGCTCGAGTATATTAGATATATCTTTTACCACAGAGGTAAACATAAAACTGAACTTTGAAGATATTTGCATATCGTCGGCGTATCTTGTATATACAAGCCTCGGATGATGCTCATTGCAATACTTATTAATTGCGTGGTCTATCGGAACCATAATTACATTTGTAATGAATGGAGACATAGGTGTGCCCTGCGGAAGTCCGCCATTCAAGAAGCACAACTCAAGAACATCATCAAGTAACTTTTCACAATTAGGATTCTCGAACAGCAGACAATAGGGATATATCATCGAAAGCTGCTTCATCACAAACTCCTTTGTGGTACTTCCGAAGAAGTTTGAAAAGTCTGTCTTAAGAAACCATCTTGACTGATTGTGCTGATGTCTTCTTACCGCATCTATTGTACTTCTGCCTTTTATGTATGCAAAGGCAGAGGTGTGATACTTACTTCCGAATGTTAACTCCATTATGTCTTTAAGTTCTCTAAGAGCCATTTTGAGTTCCTCTGCCGGAGCATCAATTTGTCTATACCCGCCGGTTGCTTTTGGAATCTTAAAAGAAGTATACAGAGACGCTCTATCCACTTCATATAAATACTTCCATCTATCATAAAATGATTGCAAAGCATCACACATACCTCCGACTGATACCGCTCTCATTTCTGCCATGTTAAGACTGTCTTTGCAAATTGTAACTGTATCCTTTGTAAGTGACGGGTCATAAAACTTTGCTGCTTTTCCAAAGAATACCGTATCAAAATCTAACTGTTGATAACGCTTCTGCGCGTACTGTGTAACATATATCATTTTATCCTCCTATTTGCAATTGCATACTTAATATATATGACCATCGCTTTGTCCATCTGAGTTTCTGTAGCACGGGCTGCTTGTGCACACACCACTTCTCAATTCGTCAAGGGTTTGTATCCATTAAGAACGATTTGAGCGGGGATTACCTTCCATAATCTTGGTTTCTCTGTGACAATTCTGAGTTCCACCGCAAGGTGGACTTTTAGCAACAGCCTCGAGAGATGTCTCCTCAGATATGGCGTTTCTCACTTCTTGTTACAATCACCGTAGGCGATTGCATATCTTTCGATATAATACTATGCAATTTTATTTTTATTTTTTTGTTTATGCAACTATTAAGTCGTAACCATAAATATCAAAATTCATCATTGATGTTGTTGATCTACCGCATATAAAATTCATAAAGTTTGCTATGCCCATTCCGGTTATTACTCTTACTGTTGGAGCAACGCCCATTTCTACATTACAAGCAGTAACCGGGGTCACATCGTGAGCTTCTTCGTGAGAGAAGTCCATTGTTGCTATAAGATTTTCTATCTGATCTAAACTCGACCAATCCGCAAAATAATGCTGAGCGTCAACGAGTCTTGTTCTAAAGTCAAATACACCCTTGATACTCTTATTTGCTTTATTCTTCTCACAAATCTCTCGTCGTAGGTCAATATTGTCTACACAAAGGAACACATATCCATTGAGACGCTGGCTTTCATACTTACCGAACACTTTCAAATCTCTTTTGATGTCGGGATTTATTCTGAGGAGCATATTCTCTACTGCTTCAGTTTTCTGCTTTCCGATGTCGTCTTGATAGAACATCTGATTTGCAAGATTATGAGCTTCAACCTTATCGAAGTCGTATATACTAATTTTTGTAAGCCCTAATCTTGCAAGATTTTCTGCTACTGCCGACCCGACACTTCCACATCCTATGACGTGGCATCTTGCAACTCCGCACGGATCAAAGAAATCTCTGCTTTTGATTAATGAAATCATTTATCTTCCCCTCCAATTCTTACTATGGAACCACACACTAAGATCGTCATCCCCATCATCATAGTCATAATTGCTATATGCTCCGTATGCGTAATTACTCTCATATCTTGATGAAGGCTCTTCCTGTTTTGCGTTTTTAGAATACACGCAACTCTTAATTTCTTCTTTTACTATGTTATGAGTATCTTCTACAAAATCTTCTACCGGAGTTCCATATCCATCTGATTCAATCCAGAATGCTATATCTTTATCCTCATATACGACATTGTTCTTCACATCATATATCTCAATCGAGCACTCATTTCTCTTATTCCATATTCCAAATATATAAAATCCCTCTTTAGACTCTTCGGTAAGGTCTTTTGTAGCATTTTCTCTATACTGACTATCAACCAATGACGGAGAGGTACTCATATCAACATGAGAATGACCATGCATACTTAAATGATTAAATGTATCGTCGTCAAGATTGTTTATCCACTCGCTATATTCGTTCTGATCGGATGTTACTGTTGTGCCCGTCACTTTATGGGGAAAACTAAGAATGTCATATATTCTGTAAGCGTTATCGCCTACCCGTTCGGCAAGACCGTGCCATTCAACTTCTGTACTATATTCCATTACAAGAGACATCATTTTACACCACGCGACCGGAGCAATACTCAAAGAACATTGAGCATCAAAGTGTACATTAGGCTTCTTAATAGTTATATCCTTTTCACCATATCTATACTTTCTTAGATACTTTTCTCCATCCTTAATCGTCTTATCCAAGATGCTCTTAATTTCTTCATCTGTCAATTTAATCTTCCTTGCCATTATCTATTTCCTCCTCAAAAACTTTATCAGGCGAGGTAAAACTTCCATCGTTTAGTCTAATACACTCTTTATACCAATATTCACCATCTATATGATACATAAGAGTCTCAACCACAGCCCCATCTCCCCAACTTATATTCTTTGTTGCTTGAACGCTCTGTTCTATTGCTACGTCATAATCGCCAACACTTAATGCCTCTTCCCAAATTTGACGATTATCTCCGGGGCACTGGAACTCGTATAGATGAGGATGTTTAATTGCATTTGGATGTTCGTACCATATATCCTTATATGGATATATAGCAGCTAAATCTCTAATCCCTAATGACGACTCTGCGAGAAATTGTCCATTGTCTTTCAAATACATCCATTCAAGCACTTTCCTTGCTCTTTCGGGGTACTCAGCGTTTTTAATAACACCCTCAAGTAAATCTTCATCAAAATACTCAATCGTATCCACTACTGAATACTTTATTTCACTCCCATCAATATTAATGAAATGAATGTTGTCGTGAGAATCGAAGATTTCAAGTAACGCAGTATCTTCTTCCAGCTTATGTGATTTGATATACATATACTCATCGTTGGCTTTTTTGCATTTTACCAAGCAATTCATATAGGTATTATATGCGGACATCTTATTGCGATTTTCATAATCCAGAGTCTCTTTAAGCCTTTCTACTTTGTTGTTGTATCCGGTCTTTGAAAAGTTAAGCAAAGCCATTCTTGCTCTTTCCTTATACCATTCACTCCCCATAAACACATCAGAAAACTTTTTCGCTATTAACTTTAATCTACTTCCGGTATCATTAGTTTCGGTGATAAAAGATTTGCAAAAAGCTCCGAGTTCATCATCTCCGCCTACATCTATGTTGAGTATTACGGGAAGCATAGCAACGAACCTTTCTTTTGCGAGCATAGATCTGCTATAAAATGCTATTTCATTTGTATCGTCAGATTTCAAAAGCAACCCATCGTAACCATTTGCCGTTTCAAATATATATTTGTGTACGATCTCATTGCTTTCTTTGATAGGCTTGAATCTGTCCGAAACAATATACGCATCATCCATAACATATACAGTGTTATTTATGGGACGACCAGAAGGAAAATCACGTACTATGCCCCAAGCATTTTCCTTATCAATTTCAAGACGCTTTGTTATTTGAAGATACGCAAGCATTATTTGTATATCAAAGCAAGGTCTTGAATAAGTCCATATTTCCCCTACAAGATCTCGCATATTTGATAAAACGCCCATTTTGAAATCATTCGAATTATAATTTGCCATTGCTATGCCTCCTTTTAGATTTCTCCAGCGCGGCTTATTTTGTCGCGCCGTCCGCCTTTACTACGCTTACAATTTTTGCCGATTCGGTAACTCCAAGTTCGGCAAATGTTTTATAAATCTCTTCTCCTCGAAGAGCCTTAGCATTCAGAGTCGTTACTCTACCTTCATGCTCTACTCCGTTTTCTTCCATAAAGTCAGCAACACTCATTGAATTGTCTACAATAGCGGTCTTTCTAATATTTGTGCCCTGAAGAGTAATCTGTACGTTCATAATAATCTCCTTAAAATTATGTAAATTATTTTTTTTATTTTTGTTTGTTGATGATTTTGTTTAACGGTACGCCACAGGTTTCATCAACCCCCGTCTGACTTTACTAAATCAGCAAAATTCGATGCTGCTTACAAATTCTGCCTTAGCAGTATTGATAGACTGAATCTCTGCCGCAGCAGTTTTTTCAATCTGAGCAACATATCCGGCAATCGAACCAATCGTTTCAGAGATACTCTTTACAATTTCATCTCTCTTACCCTCGCACTCAAAGTTGTACGAAGCGAATCCATTATCATTCGCACGGTCAAATGTCAGACCATACTTATTGAATCCGCCCCTTTTGTCGTAACTGATGCCAAATACTTCATTGCCATCTTCGTCCTTGAGCCTGAGAGCGTCGGGCTTGCACTTCTTGAGAAGTTCAATATCTTCTGCCTTGAGTGCGGAGGTGAGGATTACCACGTTTTCTACGATCTTTGTCTTCATACGAATAACCTTTCTGGGCTTTTGCCCCCTTAAAATATTTATGTAACGGCTTTTGCCTTACATTTATGTGTTTGTAGTTTTGCCGCTTTGATTGTAGTATATCATAGTTTTTTACCCTGTCAAGTAGGGGTAAATAAAAAAGTCGCAAAATATTTTTACGACTTAAAAAATTCTTCTATTGTTGCATCGCACCCTTCATATCCCCAATCTTCATCAGGGTCTATATCGAGATACGCATTGTTTATACTTTGCTCCAGCGGAAGTGGCTTATCTGTTATAAGAGTTCCCCAGTGATTAACCATTACCCAATTTGCTATCTGTACCGGATCACCCTGCTGGTCGTCATCATGACGAACCTCATACATATACAGTCCTTTTGGAATTGTGTTTCTGTCTCCGTTGTGTTTAGCAAACTAAACTTACTGCTTCACAGCGCCCGCGTTCGCCTTGGCTACTTGCGTTTGTTTGGCGCTCCACAGTCTAAAGGTGCAACGACACCTTAAGTCCATAGACTCTCTATTAGCCTACGTAACTTGATAAGTTAAGTGCTGCGTTAAAGTCTCTGTCTTCTGTATATCCGCATTCATTACATTTGAATGTTCTGTCACTTAATTTGAGATCGCTCTTTATGCAACCGCAGTTGTGACAGGTCTTACTCGATGGATAAAATCTATCTACTTGAATGAATTGAATACCATTCCATTCGCTCTTGTACTTTAACTGTCTTATCCATTCATATAAGCATTGTTCTTGTATTGCTTTTGATAAGTGTTTGTTCTTCATCATTCCACTTATGTTTAGGTCTTCCATTACTATCCGCGCGGGAAGTAGGGAGACTATTTTGTGAGTGGATTGATGTATGTAGTTAGAACGAATGTTACTAATGCGTGCGTATAGTTTCCTTAACTGTGCTTCTTGCTTTTCGATATTTCTCGTCTTTATGTATCGCTTGCCTTGTCGGTTCGCTTCATATTTGCGAGAGATGTCTTTTTGAAGATGTATTAACTTCTTACAGAGTGTCCTCATCTTCTTGCTTTTGTTGATATTATGAAACACTAACTTGTTATTGTTATACGCAACTATCGCACTATCTTTAACGCCTAAGTCTATACCCACACTACCACCATTCAGTTGCGGTGCTTGGTTTTCGCACTCTATACCAAATGACAATATCCATTTACCATTTGCATTTGTGATTCTTGGATTAGAGAATTTCTTTCCTTTTCCGAATGGAATATTGAAGTCGGTTTTGTATTTGACTTTACCGAGTTTTTGTATTTGAACAAATCGCTCATCTTTGAAATACAAGGTTTCTCTGATCGGGAAGTTTGGGTTGCTTCTCTTACGGGATTTGTATTTAGGAAATCCGCACTGTTTCTTAAAGAACGATTTGTATGTTGAGTCTAAATCTCTGCATATAATTTGTAGTGAACTATTGCTCACTTCATACAACCACTCGTGCTCGCCATCGTTCTTTAATGGTTTCAGTAGGTTTATCATATCAAAACCACTTAAGTGTTTCTCTCCTTGTTGATGAAGCTCTTCTTGCTTCGACAACATCCAATTCCAAATGTATCTACAACTACCAATGTGTTTCCGCATTAGTTGTTCTTGCTCCTTTGTTGGGTACAGCCTTAGTTTATATGACTTAATCATCGTTGCACCTCCTTTCTGTAACGTAATATGAAGCGACGATTATAAAATCGTCTACCATATTGCTCCGCACCTTTCCGCACATCATTTATGCCCGAAGCGTCGGGTGCTTTTGATGTGTAAATAAAAGTGTACATTTGGAGGTTTTGGGTTATTATTGTAAGTTTAGCTATTAAGGACGCTACTCCTTGCCGTGCTTTCGCACCTCTGGCTTTCACCAGAGCGCAGACTATATCTTCATCCTTTCGGATGCCTACCACTTCGGGTGCGCTTGCGCCCTACTCCCTCGCGGGATAGTCGTTGAACCTTCTCCTATTCGGAGCTTGGCTGCTGATTTACCATTGTTACAATGTTTAGGATTTAACCTTGCACTATCTCACAACTTTTTTCTACTTTCGTAACCGTTACGCTTGCACCTGTACGGTGCTTCGCTTTGGTATGTGAGCTTTAGGTATTCCCAGCATTTCAATAGGTTGTTTTTCTCACAGATTTCTCTACGAGCGAACTATAATGTAGATTGCTTGTCGTTAGCCGTTGGCTAACTCGCAATTACTTCTAATTCTCAGACAGGTAAACAGCATCGGATGATCCCTAACTGTTACCACTTCATACTTTTCTTTCATTGCATCGAATCTCATACTTACCTCCATAATTTAATCGAGTATCTGGTCTTCAATATACTGAACGCCAGCCTCGATGACTGTGCGATTAGGATACTTACTAAGCGCTACTGCATATAACAACGCGGGCGTTGTCTGATTAAGAACTTTGATTATCTTCACAGTGATACTTGCTCCCGCTCCGCTCTCGGCTTCATATATATGCTTAACATACAACTTTCTAAGCATTACTATTATCTGCTGAGAGTATGCTTTCGGAACATCGTGCCAGCCACACGCATCTATCGTATCGAATATCCAATCTACCGCTCCGATACCGTAGTTGTGAAGTGTGAGCTGTGCTGAACGGAGTCCTGCAAGATACGGTTCTTTCTTCTTATCTTTAGGAGTGAACACCTTATGCTTATCACATATCTCCTGAAGAGCAAGACTCTCTTTATCCTTGCCTATTACAAGGCTCTTGAACCGTGCCTTATTACTAAGCACGGTTGCGTGCCTGTTCTGTATAGCGAAGAGTATCGCTTCTTCTTCATAAGTAAGTGAAGTGTATATTTTACAATACATTTCTTCTTTCCCAATCATCTCTGCCGCCTTGGTGCGGTGCTGACCATTGACTACGTAGAACTTACCATCTCTATATGAGACAAGCACTTCATCGCATTTGTAGTCATCCCATTCAGCAGCAATCTTCCTGACGCGAGACATATCAAGTTCTCTCTGATAGTCCGCAGATGTGAGTAATACAATAGGAATATTTCCTCTGATTACTCCGTTTGACTTCGTAGCTCTCTTTATGACTGCTTCACACGCAATCTTATGAGTAAGCCTTTCATCTAATGTTACAGTTGCATCTTTTGTAAGTTCCATAATAGCCTCCTTAAATTATGGCAAAATTAAAGAGCCCTTTCGGACTCTTTTTTGTTTCAGATGTTTAGGTAATACGCTTTTGCATATCAGTATAACCAAGACATATCCTAATATTTATATCTGTTGTAGGATATATTGCAAACTGGTCTGCCAGAGATATCGCTGATAGAAACGCTTTCGATTGCGATATTGTGAGATCTATTCCAGATGTCTCTATTATGATATCCCAATCCCTTCCGAAGAATCCTGATTTAAGATCACACTCTACAACCTCGGCATCTTCATCGTTGCGTTTCAATATGTCAACGATAACCGCAATAGACTTTTCTACTTGTTCGACTCTCCGCGCGTCAAGAATATCTATACCTTCTTGATTAGGATATTCTCTGATGTACGCTAACAAGTCAGCGCCTAACACCGCATTAAGAAAAGCCTCGTTCATTTCCGGAGTATCGTATTCATCTTCCTCATACTCTTCAAATTCTTCATCGTCAATCATTTCCAAATCCTCCGATTTCCATCTCCTGATATATGCTGCCATAAGCAAATGCCAATCTTGCCACGCCTGTTTCGGCGGGAGCAATATGGATATTGTCTGCTTTTGTAAGTTCTGCAAGCAACTTGGGATAGTTATTTCCGGAGACAAACAACTCGTCAGGTATTTCAATCTCAAATGTAACTATCTCACTGTTGTAACGATTGCGTCTTATGCTATATGATACGGGCTCGCATTCATCATCAGCAATATCATTTGTTTCTATCAGGTTTATGATGTGTCTGATTGACTCCATCATTTCTCTGAATCGTGAGGGAATAAGTAGATATGGTATATCGCTTGTCGGGCTCATCGAAAGTTTGTCAAGAACTTCATCGTCTGTCATTGTGTCAATATTATTAATAATCATTTTACATCCTCCATTTTTCTTGTATTGTAACATATCAAACAGAAGATGTCAATTACGAACTATCAATAGGCGTTATCCTCCTTTTAAGAATTTTGAAAGATGCACTTCATTGGGATAAACTATTTCGCCATCACATTCAAGCATCCTGCCATTATAGTAAAAGTTGTGCCAGAAGTCTAATCTTTCTTCTCCATCACCGTACACGCCAAATATGACGTATGGAAATTGTTTACTTATGTCTATCATATCATCGTCGTGGTAGTACCACTTAATACAACCCTGACTGTATATGGAGTGATCTCCACAGGTGAATTCATAATTTGACTTTTCAGATATTGCTCTCATTATACGATTCATTATTTGTCTGTCTATATAATGATTGCCAAGAATAATTTCCTTATCCTTTTTTGCTCCGTCATCGAAGCATTCGATTTCATAGTATGTGTAGTAACTCATATTATTCTCCTTTCACTCCGAAAAACGCTTCTTCAAATGTGAATGTCGGAGTAACCAGTGACGATTCATCTCCTATCTCTGAATAATAGTAAGCGTCATGCGACTCAATATAATCTACATCTTGAGTTTTTGTAAGATAGTTATATTCATCAATATATATCCCGATAGGCACGCCGCCTACATCTTCGATATCTAAATGCGTAGGCAAATTTCCATCGCACCATTTCATGTATCTTAATTCTAATTTGAACATCAATTTTTTGTATTCTTCTTCAGAATAACATACAATGCTACTATGGAATTCTTTACATTTATTTATCACTTCATCTAATGTCATACGTCCTCCTAATAGTTCTGACCTATCACCGCAATCTTGTTTGACCATTTACACTTCCGTACAAACTTATTTGCAAGATACGGCGACGCGAATGTCTTTACAAATTCGCACCCGGTCTCTTTATTCAAACAATACACCTCACACATATCATCACCCATAGTATGTTCCTACCACATAACGCACACTGTTTCTATAGTCAAAATCTTCAGGCAAATACTTTGCTACATCTGACATCTTACACTCGTCAATCAAATCCTCCATACTATCGTATGCCGGAGTAAATAAAGTCGGGAAGTGAAGCGGGAGATAATATATAGGATCATCACTATATGTCGTGTATTCTTTATATGATGTATAACCTCTATCGTTTATATAAAGAGCTTCACCGCTGAATTGACTTATATAATCAAGCCCACATTTATCTGCAACCTCTTCTTCATATCCCGTTTGGTTATCATTCCAATCTTCTTCTGAATAATCAGTACATAACTTAGATGCTATTACTTGCATAGCGTCATCTTCAATTACCAAACCGTAATCTGCAACGCCATAATCTCTCATACTCATCTAATTCTTGCCCCCTCATAAAACAAGCTCTCTCTGCATTCATTTTTGTAGTTTTCTTCTGCTTCTTTTTTAGAAAAGTAGTAATACTGTTTAACACCTATCTGACCGTACACTACCCACGCTCCATGGTCATTCTTTTCCATAAAATATATATATCCTCTCGTTGTTGTCATTTAAACCTCCCTATATGAAAAATGTATTAATATCTGCATATTGATACCTTACGCCCAATGAATTTAATACATCGTCAATAAGTTCCTCGTATTGCCAATCCGATACAGTATCACAATATGAGGAAATAGCATCTTCGATTTGAGAATGCAGTTCTTTTCTTTTTGACGCTTCTTCGGGGCAGTCAATAATAGCAAATATTGCTATATCTGTACCTCTGCCATCTATATCAGAAAACAAAAACCTATTTATTTCCGGTATTGTTGTCATTTATGCTCCTTTCATACCCCAATCTTTTGTTCCCCACACCTTACGACAATAATGCGGCAACCGAGTATAGAAGTTACTCTTGAACATTTTTTGATGTGTAATTTCGTCACAATCATAGTAATGGTTACTCATATACTTGATTCCGCTGTCTGTCACCTCTTTAAGTTCTGCGTAGTTAGTTCCGTCGTGATGTGACGCTTCGATATATATGTGACCATTTTCATCATATATCTTAATGTAATCGCATCTATTCCAAAATTTATACAAGTCATCAAATTTATTGATATAACAACCTCCACGCATAGAACCGCGCCAAGTTCCTACCGTACCGCACAGCAAAAATCCATTCTTTGAATTATCAATAAAATTGCCAAACTCATAACAAAAATCATCCCAGTCGATTTCATTTTGATGATATGCCTCGTCAAAAACTAAGTCATTAGGCACATCATCCTCGGATTCCCATTTTGCTTCACGGCAACACGCCTTCGCTTCATCAAGTGTACTATATTCGTTTCCGCACACAGGACATACAAATGATTCAAGACCATCAAATGTAATCTGTTCATCTGTGTAGGCTTCATCTTCATAGCGATGATCCTCGTCTGCTTCGAACAGATATTCACGAGCGTAATCATAAGCATCCTTTCCGTGCTCATCATCTTCAAACAAGTAACTACTGAACAGTATCCTCTTCATCTTTTGCCTCCTCACAGAGTCTATGTATCTTGAGACTCTTTACAATCTTCAGAATCCATACAAGCCCCACAATAATATGGTATATCATGTTCTTCGCAATTAGGGTATCTCTCTTTGAATGCTTCTATTGTCTCGTCATCGTGCTGCTTGTATCCGCATATTCGACATACTAAAGCCATATCACTTCTCCTTAATCAGTTGTTTGGATGTAATACTTCATGTCATCGCCCTTAAGATTCTCCATACACCACTCATCCGCTTGTTTCCATAGATCATCATATAGTTTTGCGTATGTCTCATTGTATGGATCGTAATATTCCCATATCTTCCAATTCAAAACCATAACGAGTTCTGTCAGGTATTCAATATTATTTTTCCATTCGTTAAATGCCCTTTTATAAGTGTCTTTAATAGCATCCGCACCGAACATATCAGCAATCGAAAAGTCTTGATAAAATGTTGTTTTAGGTTTGTAACCAGTCATTTCTTCTATGTTCCAAATTTTCACTCTTTAATCTCCTATCAAATCAGACTCCCATTTACCTATCGCATTACCATTGATGTCAAATATGCGACCCTCTGTTTTTCCGCTTAAAACATCTTTACGTAAACATTCAAGTATTCGAGCTGTTTCTAAAACGCCTGCCTGAGGATACGAGGTATCTATATCATCAATAAATGCGGCATTGCTTGTGGAAAATTCAATTTTCATCATCGTTATTTTTCTCCTCAAACTATCTCATCACAGTTTATATGTAGCACAAACATAATCCCAAGAGGTTCCGAGGTGCGTAACCCCTAATATGTACAAATCAAGCCTTTCATCATACCATACAATCTCATCCGTGTGATGTATTAGCGCATAAGCGATGTGCTCATCAATGATAAAATATTGATAAACGTCTACATAGGTATCTTCCTTCTCATCATATTCTGTGCCACTCTCCAATTCCCAAGCATCGGAGTCTTTCACAATATTATTACAGATAATCATTGATTCATCATCTCTAAACAACTGAGAGTAGTTGCAGTTGATTATCTTACCGGAGCCAAACTCATAACGTATATCATCATCAAGCGTCATATTGACGCTCTTTCCGCACCGATGCCATATCAGCATATCTTTCTCAAATCCTCCGTTGTGATCAAGATACTCTCCGGTGAAATATCTTCCTTTTGGATCTCTATAAATTCTATCTTGAAACAAAAACATTACGCCGTCCTCCTTAATTTTTGGTGTAACTTGATTTTATCTCGTCCCAATGTACCTCACTTAATACCTAAAATGTATCGTTTTACGTTGTCTTCGCCTATCTCTTTAATGGCATTTTTGAGAGACTCTTTAGTAGCGAAATATATGTCTGCATACCTGTGACTCGTCCAAGATATGCATTTAGATCCATTTGAGTCATAGCTATAAGAGCACATCCAATGAAGATTGATTCCATCCCATTCGTTTTCTTCTTCGCCTGACTCAATAGACAGACGCTTCCACTTTGCTTTGACTTTGAGCTCTTCAACCTTTTCTTCAGCTTCTTCCTCGGTTTGAAAACAATTTCCTATTTCGTACGCTGCTATATCATATTTATGATTAGTCCAAGTGCCTAACCATACATCTCCTGCGTGATTCATCCGATAGTATGATTCACCTTCTCTTGGTCTCCACACTTTACTCTGAGGCTTATTAGCCTTTTCAATCAATGCTATAAGTGAAGTTCTCTCTTCTTCACTAAGATTTTCCATATTTACTGTAATGTTATCCATATTTCCTCCTTAATGTATATCTACAAATTCCTGAGAAGCAATAGCATCTCTTAAACTTCTTCTTATGTATGACACTTTCTTTATTGAAAGTCTGAAATCGTGATAAACTGCATACACTATCAGCGCCGGCGCGCCGCACACCATCTTAACTATCAGTTCACCGTAAGTCAATGACTCAAGATAGAACTTGACACTAAGTGATCTGATACAATGTATTACAAGCACTACATTCCACATTGTATACAAACACAATACAGTTCCAAGAAATTCACTCATCGTTATTCCTCCTTACGAATTACGTACAACCCAAGTGCCATCCGCAGCATCTACATACAGATGCAAACCGGTGCAAGATATTTCAATTTCTAAATCCTGATGCAAATGTAAATTCAAAGTATAAATCAACTTACGCATTGCATCATACGGTGTCTTTGCTAAATATAAGTGACGTTCTAAAGTGTCAAGATTCTTAACCCAATACGGTCTCATATCAGTCCTCCTGATTTTCTTTGTACTCTATGTATGCTTCTGCTACGGTTACGCCGTATTCATAAATATCTTCGCTATACATAACGCCGCTCCTTTCTGTAGTTTTGCTGCTTTGATTGTAGTATATCATAGTGTTTTGCTTTGTCAAGTAGGGGTAAATAAAAAAGACAGGAAATTTTCCTGTCTTTTAGTTATACGTTATTTGATTTAGTTGTTTGATAGTTCCGACGCAATCTCGTCACGCCGTTCATACTCCTTTCAGGATGATTATTCAGACTCCGGGCTTAAAGCGGTACCCGCATCGCTGACAAACATTTACCGGATTACCGCTACCTAAGAATCCCCAGAGTATCGAATATCCACGGTTGACTGTTGCAATAGATGATGACCCGCATTTTGGACATACAACTCTACTTGTTCTTGTTTTATAATCGTATCGTGACGAAGAAGATTCACCTACGAGCAACAGCCCGCATTTAGGGCAGGAGCTTGACGCTGTTTTGAAATTGCGCTTGCAATTTGAGCAATACTTTTTAGTAGCGATGGTTGATTCAAATGTAGGATTGCCGTGATACACAAAATCATCATCGTCATCATCTACTTCTTCCTCTTCTAAGTCTTCGGCATATTCTTCATATATCTCTTTCAAAATATTGTCAGGTATTTCGGTAAGTTTCTTTCCGCATCCGGGACAGAATGACTCAGCATCCTCAACAATTCTTACACAAGACTCACAAAATTTTACAGCCATACACCTCATCCTTTCAAGTTTGTTTTCATTATACGACACTCAACCTGTTTTGTCAAGTATATAATATAATGTAGGAAAATCGCTCTATTTTCAGCTTAAACGTCTCACGCAGTAAATACCCACGGAAAGCATTTAGATTGATTACAGAGTGAAATAGACAGGTCACAGTGAGAGGATTTAATCAAAGTATTCATTAGGTAAACAGATGTAATAACATTCCTCACATTTAACGTAACCATAACGCAACCTCCTTAATTTTTAGGTTTATAAACTATCTGTTCGGGCGATTGACGGAGGACAATTCCGTCCCGACTGCCGCAAGGCGGCAATGTAAGCCTTATTTATTCCTATCAACCATTACCATTATCCGTAACAGATAGCAATAAGCCCATAGTAAACCGCACCACTCGACGAAAAGGACGCAACTCGTGATGCGGTTCGTATAGGTTTATTGTAAGCAGTGACTATATATCATTTCAAGTCTTACGCCTTATGCGGACGCATTTCATCCAAGGCGTGCTGCTAAATATGTTATGTTATGTTTTCAGTTTATTTTCGGTGATACCTCACGCACTCCATAATAATGATGATCCATTGTTTTCAAGACTTCGCAGAAGTCTATACTGACCTCTTTAACCAATGACCCACGGAATGAGCCTAAAGGTATAACAAGAGTGGATTGTCATTGTACTTTATGTGTAAGGTATACACTTATCCGCCTTATGCAAGCCGCACTTACGCTTACGGATGCGTGTTGCCATACTCTACCCATTGACAACCACGGGACACTGTTATGGTGCGTATACACCTCACCCATCAGGCAGGATGAAGCCGGGCTCACACAAGGCGAGCAACAAGTAACACTATTCAGCCGACCGAAGTCGTTACCGTCTCACGCCGCGAGGAGGCAAGTGTTATTGTGAGACAAGATGGGACGCATAAGGCGTCCCGCAACAGGAGGTAATTTAGTCTGACTCTTTTGAGTCGTTGGATTCGTCGGGGTCGGAGTCTGCGTAAGTGGCGATGGTGACATTAGGCTTCATATCTTTAGGAGCATAACCCTCATACAGGATGCCATACTCGTCATCTTTGGCAAGGATCTTGGAGATAACAACCGCTACATCATACGCAAGGGTCTGAAGTCTGGAGGTCTCAAGGTAGCCGTCAAACTTATTGCTACGTTTGGTAAAGCCTTTAACGATGAAGGACGCGCTACGCGACGAAGCCTTGACCTGATTAACTTCTTCGCCTTTTTTGTCAAGCACAGGGATATAGACCATAGCGTCGATGACATTCTGAAGTTCTTTTGTAAGGTCGGTCTTTGACACTTCGTCCTTACTCTTTGACGCAAAGTCAGCAAGAATCTTTTTCGCATAGCCTGTTTCAGTCACCTTAAGCATCTTGCTACTCTTTTTAGCGGTAGTCAAGTCGCCTAACTCGTGCAGGGTAAGAAGGATCGCAAATCTCTGAAGCTCGACAACCCAGTTACCCGTACCGCAAGTGATCTTACGATCCTTACAGAACTTCGCAAAGTCAAGGAAATTCAAAACTCCGGTACCTTCCTCAAGTTTGTAGCCGGTGATGATGTCGTCCTCTTTTATGGCGGACACCTTGTAGCGTTTTACGTGACGCATCTCGATAGCCGTCATAAGGGGATTTTCTGTCTGACTCATAGAAACGAACGAATAGTGAGTGAGAGCTCCATTAAGTTCCTTGACGTGTTCCGTCAGGTCTGCCGTGAACGAAGTCACGCCCTCGAAGTCGTTGTTCTCAACGCTTTCGTTAAGTTTGATAAGGTCAGAATCTGCATCTGTCTTGATTTCCGCAACAGTGCGGTAAGAAAGTTTTTTAGCCATAATAAGCCTCCAAATAAAATAAATTATCTGTGAGCCGTTATGCTCACGCTGACACCTTACGCATTACGCATAAGGCATTAGTGTGAGCGTGACATATGGCTATGTGAAAAGATTGTTACACCTTACGCAAGTATCTCACCGGAAGTAAGACTTGACACCATAAAGAAAAGAGTCACTCCGGAAGAATGACTCTCACTATGAGGTTAAGGTGTTACGCTTGACTCTGCATTTAATGGGCTTGTCACCATCTTGCATAAGCAAGGCTGCATTAAGCAAAAAGCGTTACGCCTAACGCATAACGCTTTAGTTATTTACATTTAAGGGCAAGGCGCAATTATCACACACGCACTTGATAGATTGCTTAAGATTGAGGCTCAAACCTTGCCCTGATAAATTATACCACAGACAAGGTTATTCTGTCAAGTGGCGTTACATATTACGCCTGGCGGCGTTCCTCTGCCCTATACCGCATTTAGTGCGGCGTGTGCGGGTTTTGGATGCCTGGCGGCGTTCCTCTGCCCTATACCGCATTTAGTGCGGCGTGTGCGGGTTT
>JAZUGJ010000194.1:0-1649 GCA_045641145.1 Paludibacteraceae bacterium | reverse complement strand
GGTAACGCGTTGTCCGGGCTGGCGGTGCATAAGGCGGACGCGGTGGAGGGCTTCTGCGATAGTTGTCCGTACCCAAACGGTATCCTGTTAGGGGGTGGAATATCCCTTGTTACTTAATGTGTCCGGGAAATCAAACCGATATGATGCTTTTTCAATATGCCGGCGCAGGGGGGGGTGTGCCATACGATTGAGGGCGCGTGCTTCTTTTTTCGACAAAAGATGCTGCAACGGATAGCGGATAATGCGCGCTACGACTAATTTTTCATCCAATCCCACCAAACGGTATTGTCCTGTTTTGGGGCATACAAAACGCAGACATTCTACTTTTTTACTGCCGGAATACGATAATGTATCATAGTACGAACTGTCGCTCAACTGAAAACGATATGTTTCGGGACGGCCATTGGACATGACATAATAACAAACGGTATCCCCTTGCTCAAAGTGCTGCTCTATATATACCTCGGGGTCGGTATTGGCATTGGAATAGATAAAGCCACGATAAAGATGTCCAAACGCATTAAAACCCTTCTTTTCATCGGTATGAGTGAGCAAAGGATTGACGGTGCGCAAGCGGTGATTATGGGCATTGTGGGTGTAGTAAGTGAGATTGACCGAATCGGAGGCCGTAAAGGACAACAGATTGGCGGACATAGTGCCATCGGGATGATGTGGGAACCATGAATTGATTTCTGCTACGGACAACATATTTTGCATTTTCGGCAAAGTGTCTCCGCCAAAGTCCCATACTTGGGGCAGAAGGAACAATAGAACCAGTAGTTTACTCATGATAAATGGCTTTTATGCTATCACATACATGCAACGGGTTTTTTAACAAAGGACGGGTTGAATAGAAACATTCGCCGGATATACCCTGTATTGTGCGATTCAGCCGCATTTGCCGTGCGATTTCATTGCCTTGTTTCCAAGCGGAGGGCTCTTGTGCTCCGCCTAAGCGATAAGGAGACATCCCGATATAGAGTTTACATTCCGGACGCAATGTATTGATTTGTTCGCTCCACCATTGTGCCAATACCTGATAATCCGCCTTGGGGTTGCCGATATGCCAATACAATTGGGGAATGACATAATCTATCCACCCTTGTTCTATCCAAAAAAGCACATCGGCATACAGGTCGTTGTAATTGGTTAACCCGCTTCCGTCTTTATATACCCCGAATGGAGAAATACCGAATTGTACCGATGGTTTGGCGCGTTTAACGGTTTCTGCAATGGCTTGAACCGTCCGGTTGACATTGTCCCGTCGCCAATCTCCGATGTTGTTGAATCCGCGCGGGTCGCGCTCAAAATCGCGATGGTCCGGTAAAGTTTGTTTGGCAATCGGATAGGGGTAAAAATAATCGTCCATGTGAATGGCGTCAATGTCATATCTGCACACAATGTCATCTACTACCATACAAATCCAATCTCTTGTTTCCTGCAAAGCGGGATTAAAATACCATTGTTTGCCGTATTTCCAAAACCAATCCGGGTGCTGACGGAAAACATGGTACGGAGATAAAATACTGAGGTCATTAATGGCAAGATTAACCCGATAAGGATTGAGCCACGCGTGAACCTCCATGCCTCTGGCGTGTGCTTCGCGAACAGTGAACTCTAACGGGTCATAATCGGCAGGTGTACCTTGT
>JAZUGJ010000193.1:0-11277 GCA_045641145.1 Paludibacteraceae bacterium | reverse complement strand
GGACAAAGCAATCCAGAAAGTGGGCGAAGCAGAAGGTTATACCTACATCTTTGACTCCACCGTGGCTACTGCTTACGTGGGTAAAGACGCCGTTAACGTGATGGCTGCCGTTAAGAAAGAACTCGGCATTAAATAATGGCTGACGGCTATTTGGAAAACCACTATGCCGAATACGAAAAAAGGAAGGCGGCGTGGTTGAAAAAGAAAAAAAGTTATTCCTATAATCATCAAGCGGGGTCGGTTCGACCTCGCTTTCAAGAAATTACAACAATGAGTGTAGAAAAAATTCAGCAGACCTTGCGTGATAGCGCTGCTGCTCGTTGGACCGTCTTGGTGCTGGTAGCATCCATGATGTTCTTTGCGTATATGTTTGTAGATATCCTCTCTCCGTTGGCTTCGCTGCTGAATGAGACGCGCGGATGGGACCAAGGAGTCTTTGGTACGTACGCTGCCGGAGAATACCTACTGAACGTGTTCGGCTTCCTGATTCTTGCCGGTATCATCTTGGACAAGATGGGTGTCCGCTTCACCGGACTGCTCTCCGCTTCCATGATGGTAATCGGTGCCGCCATTAAATACATAGGTATCTCGGACTGGTTTGATGCCAACAACATAACTTGGCTCAACTCATGGTGGACCATCATGCCCGGCTCGGCCAAGATGGCGATGTTCGGCTTCATGATTTTCGGTTGTGGTTGCGAGATGGCAGGTACTACAGTCAGCAAGATTCTCGCCAAGTGGTTCAAGGGCAAAGAGATGGCTCTTGCCATGGGTTTGGAGATGGCAATCGGACGTGTGGGGGTCTTTGCCGCCATGGCTGCTGCACCACGTCTGAGCGTCTATTTCGCCATTGATGGAACCAACTCCGTAGTGGCTCCGCTGCTGTTTGCTGCCCTGCTGCTGGTCGTTGGACTGCTTAACTTTGCCGTGTTCACCATTATGGATACCAAGTTTGACAAGCAACTGGTTGCTATTGGTGAGACGACCGCAGAAAAAGACCCCGAAGATGAGTTCCACGTCTCGGACCTCAAACAAATCCTGACCAGCAAGATGTTCTGGATCATCGCTCTGCTGTGTGTCCTCTACTACTCCGCTATCTTCCCCTTCCAACGCTTTGCTACCAATTTCCTGGAAGAGACTCTGCAAATATCCAACGGCGAAGCAGCCGACCTGTTCAAGTGGTTCCCCATCTTGGCGATGGTACTGACCCCCTTCTTGGGTGCGTTCATTGACTACAAGGGTAAAGGTGCATCCATGATGCTGCTTGGAGCACTTATTATGATTGTTTGTCACAGTTGTTTTGCTTTCCTGTTGCCGCTTTATCCCAGCCGCATACTGGCACTATGCATCATATTGGTCTTAGGTGTCAGCTTCTCGCTCGTACCGGCTTCTATGTGGCCTGCCGTGCCTAAGATTATTGATGAAAAAGTACTTGGCTCGGCTTACTGCCTTATCTTCTGGGTACAGAACATAGGTCTTTGCCTCGTACCGCTGTTGATTGGTAAACTGCGTGTATGGACAGGCGGTTATTTAGTGCCGATGATTGTGTTCGCCTCTTTCGGCGTTGCAGCGTTCATCTTGTCTTTCTTCCTTAAAGCGGAAGATAAGAAAAAAGGCTATGGACTTGAATTACCAAATAAGAAATGAATTGGGACTTTCTCATAAAAGATAAGCAGTCACTTTTTGTAACTACTGACAGCCGGCAGGTAACTCCCGGCTGTGTCTTTGTCGCCCTCAAAGGCGAACATTTTGACGGCAACGAGTTTGTGGACCAAGCCCGCCAAGCAGGTGCCGAATATATCATTTCCGGCGATAATGCCATGGCTGAGCTGCAAGACTTGGCACGTGCCTGGCGACGTGAATTGGGACTTCCCATCATAGCTATCACAGGCACAAATGGTAAAACCACAACCAAAGAACTGACCGCCACCGTTCTCTCTACGATGTATAACCTGCACTACACGCAGGGCAACTACAATAACTCGTTAGGTGTGCCGCTCACCTTATTACAAATCACGCGCGCACACGAGTTAGCCATTATTGAGATGGGAGCGTCCCACCCGGGAGACATCCGAGAGTTAGTCGAGATAGCCGAACCTAATTACGGACTCATCACCAACGTAGGCAGAGCCCACTTGCAGGGATTCGGCTCGTTTGAAGGTGTGCAACAAACCAAAGCCGAGTTATACGACTACTTATTGACCCACCCCGATACGACCAAAGGTATCTTTGTCAACGGGGACAACGAGTACCTGAACAAAATGCTGGCCAACTCGGCTCTGCAACATAACATCAACATAACATCACAGTCCTGTTACCGTATGTCTACTGTACTATACCCATTTTTTGGGGGGGACACAAAAAAAGCGAGAAAGATTTCTCTCCTCGCTCTTTGAATATTGTATTCTTAAAAAATTACTTAACTATAAATGTGCTGGAAACACCATTTGTCTCGTAAAAATAAACTCCTGCTGGATAATCTTTCACATCTAATTGCACTTCGCCAGTTCCTGCTGCTATATGTTTTCTTTCAATTTGATCACCTTTTGAATTATAGATAAACATTGAACTGGTTTGTTTACTTTCATATGGCAAATTAACCATATCATTTGCAGGATTAGGATAAGCCGGAGCCATTTTTTTAGCAGAAACCGAAGACATAGCAGTACTTGCATTGGGTAAAGAATAAATGTAATAATTTACTATCTCTTCGCTCAACTGATCATCCCAATATTCGGATACAAGTACAAGATAGTTTATATTATTTAGAGAAACGCAATGTGGCCGTGCATTACTATCAAAATTTGTTTCAAAATCTTTTATAATAATACCGTTCTCATTATAAATCCACACTTTGTAATAAGGTTTTGTTTGTTCTTGCTCTTGTCCGGGAGCAATTGGCGCATTATTACCAAACCGTGCCACTACAATAAAGCACATTTTACCATCAGTACTTAATAAATCTTTAGTCACATAGGTAATATTTACATTTTCAGCATCTTCCACATTTCGAATGGGAATAAGTTTGCCTTCTTCAAACTGGTCATTATACAAAATAAGGTTATGACTTTGCTTATCATAAACATACGCATACTCACCGTACATAGCAGAATAATCTGCCTCAAAATCTAAATAATGAGTAAAATATAAACTATTGTCAATCTTCTTAATAAAGTTAATTTGAGCACTCATGTTTATTGCTGCTAAAGCAAAAACCGAAATAAAAAATACCTTTTTCATTGTTGTTTAATTTTTAATTGGTTATACAAAAAGCGTGGGCGAAACTTATCCACTCTGTGGCTGTAGGAATGCCCAACTGCTAATAAGTAACGTCCACGAACAACGCAGACGTTTGACAAACTATTGAAGCAGTTTAGAAACTTCCTACATTTCAGAGTTCAAATAGTCGCAAACGCGATAATTTTTTCACATGTCCTTCTGTTTAACGTCAGTAAGTGACGATTTTTGTTTTAAGTCTAAAAATAAGACTTCGCTCTCTCATATATTTTTATCTTATCACGATTAACAGATGCTTGAGCAAAAGGTCGCAAACAATCTTCCTCGACCATATCAACTTTTCGTTTTAGTTGATGCCCTAATTGCACCATCATACGAGAAATATCCAAAAGTGATAAACTATTTGAATCTGTATAAGTTACCAATAAATCAACATCACTATTACTTGTTTCTTCTCCACGAGAACAAGAACCAAATAAATAAGCCCTCTCCACCGGTTGACCTTCAAAAAACCGTTGAATAGTAGGAATCATTTGTTGAACTTCAGCACTTGGCATAATGATATACTTCAAATTAGGGTACAAATATACTACAAAAATTTGGAATAGGCAAATAAAAGTGTGTTTTTTCGGGTGAAATAGATATTTTATATCAAAAGGCGGCGTTAGAAGGTACCCAAAGGCCTGCTTACAACTCCCTGTTCTGTATAGACTATTTATAGACTATTAATAGAGAATTAGTAGAGGATTAATAGAGGATTAACCTATTGTGACTTAACTATGCCTAATCGAAATTTGGGTTTTGGCGGTGAATTGCGCGCCACGCTGATTTATGGGGATTTGAAGGACAAGACGAAGAAAATGAGAATGGAAAATGGGGAAAATTTTGATATATGCAAAAAAAAGTGTAACTTTGCAGCAAAATTTATATAACGAACTTATCAACATTAAAGCAAACGCCATGCAGAGCAAAAAGCGACAGAAAGAAATAACAACCGTTACCGCCTGTGGAGCTGCGGTCAACTTGCTGCTGACCGGTGCCAAGATGGTTGCCGGCATACTCGGCAACAGCGCCGCCATGGTAGCCGATGCCGTTCATTCGTTGTCCGACCTCGTCAGCGACTTTGTGGTACTGGTTATGGTACACATAGCCGGGCAGGACAAGGACAAAAGCCATGACTACGGTCACGGCAAATTTGAAACGCTTGCCACACTGACCGTGGCACTGCTGCTACTGATAGTGGGTGGCAGACTGGCGATTGACAATGCCCAAAGCATCATACGCATTATGCTACACGGGGACACCATACAGGCGCCCCGCCTGATAGCCCTGTGGGCAGCGCTCGTCTCTATTCTCGCCAAAGAAATACTCTATCAATGGACCGCGTACGTGGGGCGCAAAGTGAATAGTCAGGCCGTCATTGCCAACGCCTGGCACCACCGCAGCGATGCCTTATCGTCCGTTGGCGCCCTTGTGGGCATAGGCGGCGCAATCCTATTGGGCGGACGGTGGACGGTACTCGACCCTATTGTGGGTTGCATCATCAGTATCGTCATCATCGTGGTTGCCGTCAAGATGATGGTGCCTGCCATCAACGAACTGACCGAGGCCTCCCTGCCCGAAGACACGGAGCAGCATATCACCCGAATAGCCGAAGCCATCAAGGGGGTGGAGGACGTACACGAGTTAAAGACACGCCGCAGCGGACCGAACATCATCATCGACTTGCACATCGTGGTGAACGGTATGCTGACCGTACAGAGTGCGCACGACATAACCATCGAAATAGAAAACGCGTTGCGCAACGAATTTGGCGAAGAAACCCAAATATCCATTCATGTGGAACCGGAGAAAAATGCGAAATAATTGGCAAATAATTTGCGTATGTGCAAAAAAAAGTGTACTTTGGTAGCCGAAAACAAAATAAACTATAATATGATACTTGACAAATTGGAAAATGCGGATTTGTATTTTGAGGCAGTGCCCCGTTTCCGCGAGTTTATGCAGTTCTTTAACGCCAACGATTTGGAGGAACTTCCCGCCTGCAAAATCAAAATCATGGGCGACGACATGTTCGTCAATATACTTGATTTCAAAGGCAAGGAGGAGAAAGATTGTAAAATGGAAGCCCACCGCGACTACATTGACATTCAAATCCCCCTTGGCGATGACGAGCAAATGGGCTGGAAAGCACAAGAAGACTGCCAAGATGTCATGACTGAATACAACGAGGACAAAGATGTGGAGTTTTATACCGACAAATCGGCTGCCACTTTCGTCGTCCCCAAGGGTCACTTTGCTGTATTCTTCCCCAGTGACGCACACCGTCCGGGAATAGCACCGGGTAAGCAATACCGCAAAATAATTGTCAAGACCCGCGTCGAAGACTAACCAATCTAATACCATACATGCTTAAATTAGTACAGAACGACCCGTATCTGCAACCTTATGAAAACGCCCTGCAGGGACGGCTTGACTACGCTTATCGTCGCGAACAGGAACTAACCGGTGGCACACCCCTTAGTAACTGGGCGGACGGTTATCTTTATTTCGGATTACATTTTACCGGCACCGAATGGGTGCTGCGCGAATGGGCGCCTAATGCCACGGCTATCTACCTTAAAGGCGACACCAACGACTGGCAAAAACGCGAGGAGTGGCGCCTGCAACCTGTCGGAAACGGTGTTTGGGAAGGAAAATGGCCCAAAGACTGGCTGAAACACGGACAATTATTCAAACTGCTTGTGGAATGGCAAGGCGGATATGGTGAGCGCATTCCGTCCTATGCCCGCAGAGTGGTACAGGACGATAATACCAAACTTTTCTCCGCTCAGGTGTGGCTGCCCAAACAGCAACCCGCCAAACGGAAAAAAGCGTTCAAGGGACTGAAAAAAGGCGCACCGCTGTTTATCTACGAATGCCATATCGGAATGGCAGGTGAAGCGGAAAAAGTATCCACCTACAACGAGTTCCGCTTGAATGTTCTGCCCCGTGTGCAGGAGTTGGGTTACAACTGTATCCAGATCATGGCGATACAGGAGCATCCCTATTACGGCTCCTTCGGTTACCATGTGTCCAATTTCTTTGCCGCCTCTTCGCGTTTCGGTACACCGGAAGAACTGAAAGCCCTTATCGACGATGCCCACAGTCGCGGTATGGCGGTAATTATGGATATTGTCCACAGCCATGCCGTGAAGAACGAATTGGAGGGATTGGGCAATTTTGACGGTACACCCTACCAGTATTTTCATGCCGGTGCACGCCGCGAACACCCCGCTTGGGACAGTTTATGCTTCGACTATGGCAAGAACGAAGTCCTTCATTTCCTGCTCTCTAACTGCAAGTTCTGGTTGGATGAATACGACTTTGACGGCTTCCGTTTTGACGGTGTAACCAGTATGATGTACCTCAGCCACGGATTGGGTGAGGACTTTAACGGTTACGGCTCTTATTTCAACGGCAACGAAGACGGAGATGCCATTTGCTACCTCACTCTTGCCAATAAACTGATTCATGAATGCAAACCGTGGGCAATCACCATTGCCGAAGATATATCCGGTATGCCCGGTCTGGCACAGCCCATGGAAGACGGTGGAGTCGGCTTTGACTACCGCCTCGCAATGGGTATTCCTGATTTTTGGATTAAGTATATCAAAGAGGTGAAGGACGAAGACTGGAAAGCGGGACATATCTATTACGAAATGACCAACCGCCGACTGGACGAAAAAACCATCTCCTACGCCGAGAGCCACGACCAAGCATTGGTGGGCGACAAGACTATTATCTTCCGCCTTATTGATGCCGATATGTACTGGCATTTTGAGCATGGTCATTCTACTTATATGGTTGATCGCGGTATCGCCTTGCACAAGATGATTCGGCTTGTAACCGCTTCGACTATCAACGGCGGATACCTGACCTTTATGGGTAACGAATTTGGTCACCCAGAGTGGATCGATTTCCCGCGGCAAGGCAACGGTTGGAGTTATAAGTATGCCCGTCGTCAGTGGTCGCTGGTGGATAACCCCAATTATTATTTCGCTGACCTCAACCGCTTTGACAAGACCATGGTAACGCTCTTGCGCGATAATCTCAAACCCGTCACCGACAAACAACACGGCACACATCTCCCGTACGATGAAAAACTGTGGGATAACGAAGGCGACCAAGTAGTGGCATTCCGCCGTGGCAAACTGGTCTTTGTTTTCAACTGGAACGGACAGCAATCCTTCTCCGATTATGGCATCTTGACCAAAGAAGGCAAATATAAAGTGGTGCTTAACACCGATAGCACAGAATTTGCAGGGTTTGGATTGAGTGATGACAGTGTGGAACACTTCACCATGCCTGATAATCTGTATAAAAAACAGAAAAAAGGTTGGTTGAAACTATATTTACCTGCTCGTTCGGCAGTAGTACTCGAGCAGATTAATTAATAAACTACTGAAAATTAATTAAACAAAAAAATCAAAACAATGCGAGTTATTATCGAAAAAGACTACGAATTGATGTCCAAGTGGGCAGCCAATTACGTTGCTAAACAAATCAACGCTTTCCAACCTAAGGAGAGTAATCCGTTCGTACTGGGTTTACCAACCGGTTCCAGTCCGTTAGGCATGTACCGCGAGTTGATTAAATTGAACCAAGCCGGCAAAGTCAGTTTCCGGAATGTGGTAACCTTCAATATGGACGAGTATGTCGGTATTCCCGAAAATCACCCCGAGAGTTACCATAGTTTTATGTGGAATAATTTCTTCTCCCATATTGATATTAAGAAAGAGAATGTCAATATCCTGAATGGCAACGCTGCCGACCTTGAAGCCGAATGTGCCCGTTACGAGGAGAAAATTCGCAACTACGGCGGTATCAACCTTTTTGTAGGCGGTATCGGTCCTGACGGACATATTGCCTTTAACGAGCCGGGCAGTTCACTTACTTCCCGCACCCGCAAAAAAGACCTGACTACCGACACGATTATTGCCAATAGCCGTTTCTTTGATAACGATGTGAATAAAGTGCCCAAGACTGCCCTTACCGTAGGTGTCGGCACAGTGATGGATGCCAAAGAGGTACTGATTTTGGTCAACGGTCACAACAAAGCCCGCGCCCTGCTGCATGTTATTGAGAAACCTATCTCCCATATGTGGACCGTCAGCGCGTTGCAAATGCACCAGCACGGTATTATTGTGTGTGATGACCTGGCATGCGATGAACTCAAAGTAGGTACTTACCGTTATTTCAAAGACATTGAGAAGAACAATCTGAATCCGGACACGCTGCTTTGAAATTCTACATCGAGACATACGGGTGTCAGATGAATGTGGCAGATTCGGAAGTGGTGGCTGCTATCATGCAGACCACCAATGCCGAGCCGACAGACAATATTGAGGAGGCGAGTATCGTTATCCTCAATACTTGTTCTATCCGCGACAAAGCCGAGCAAACCGTTCTTCACCGCTTGGAAGAAATACGCGCTATCTTCTCCAAACTTGTTAAACCTGCTCAGCCCGTCATCGGCGTCATCGGTTGCATGGCGGAGCGAATGGGGCAGGAGTTGTTGGATAAATGGCACGTACATTTTGTGGCGGGTCCCGATGCTTATTTGGATATTCCCAACCTCTTAGGACAAGCCCTACAAGGGCATAAAGCCATCAATGTGGAGTTGTCCACCACCGAGACCTACCGCGATATCCTGCCTGCCCGAATAGGCAAGTCTATTTCGGGATTTGTCAGTATTATGCGCGGGTGCAATAATTTCTGCTCCTATTGTGTAGTCCCCTACACGCGCGGACGCGAGCGCAGTCGCGATGTAGAAAGTATTCTTAATGAGGTGCGTGACCTGCAAGCCAAGGGGTATAAAGAGGTCACCCTTCTCGGTCAGAATGTCAATTCCTATCGTTTTGTCTCGGTTGACGATGCACAATGCACAATGCACGATGTAGATTTTCCTGCCCTGTTGGAATTAGTCGCCGATACCGTGCCTGATATGCGGGTGCGTTTTACCACTTCGCACCCCAAGGATATGTCCGACCGCACTTTGGAAGCCATCAGCCGACATAAGAACCTCTGCCGGTTTATTCACTTGCCCGTTCAGTCCGGTTCCAACCGTATTTTAGATATCATGAACCGCAAATACACCCGCGAGTGGTATTTGGACCGTATTGCGGCTATTCGCCGTATTTTACCGGATGCCGCTATCGGTACCGATGTGTTCTGCGGTTTTCACAGCGAGACATTGGAAGACCACGCCCAAACGCTCAGTTTGATGCGTGAGGTGGGTTTTGATACGGCTTTTATGTTCAAGTACTCGGAGCGCCCGGGCACTCGTGCCAGCAAAGTGTATCCTGATAATATACCCGAAGAGGAGAAAGTGCGCCGTTTGAATGAGATTATTGCTCTGCAGAACGAACTCTCGCTTGCCAGCAATCAACGCGAAATAGGTAAGACGGTGGAAGTATTGGTGGAGGGTTACAGCAAGCGCAGTCATGACGACATGTACGGGCGCACCTCGCAATATAAAACGGTTGTTTTCCCCCGTGCCGGACGGCACATCGGCGAGTTTGTCAATGTGCATATTGAATCCGCCTCCGCAGCTACCCTCAAAGGCACGATAGTGGAGTAAGATAAATCCAGTTTGGTCATTCTGGTAAAAAATGGCAGACATATTAAATAATAATTGAGCTTTGGCTCTTATTCTCAAAAACTGAAAATCGCCAATTTTCTAAAAACAACACGAGAATAAGCATAACTAAAGTTCACGCGTCGGCGTGGATTGCTATGTTTATCTGTGTTGTAGGTGTTTGGCGATACCTCAGTTTTTGGAAAACAAAGTAATCTACGCTTTTCTATGCCCAAAAACAGTAATCTCGGTCAAGCCAAGACCGCAAAAAATGACGAGTTCTACACCCAGTATGTTGATATTCAGAAAGAGGTGAATGCCTATATCGACTACAATCCGGACGTCTTTCGTGGCAAAACGGTTCTTTTGCCCTGCGACGACCCAGAGTGGAGCAATTTCACCAAGTTCTTTGCCCAAAACTTTGAGCGTTTCGGACTGAAGAAACTCATTTCCACTTCTTACGCCGTTGAGAGCAAACACTACGCAAAGGACTGGCAACCAACGCTTTTTGAAACCGAGAACCCACGTTTCTCTGCCGATAAAACCCGTGTTTGCGGTAAGATATTTATTCTTGATGAGGACACTAACCGAAATGGAAAAATTGATATAGACGATCTCCGATGGGACTACCTTTCGGGCGATGGCGACTTCCGTAGTGCCGAAGTGCGAGACTTGCGTGACGAGGCGGACATTATCGTTACCAACCCGCCTTTCTCGCTCTTTCGTGAGTTCTTGGCATGGATAGTCGAAGCCAACAAGAAGTTCCTCATTATCGGCAATCAAAATGCAATTACTTACAAAGAAGTATTTCCTTTGATTAAGGACAATAATTTATGGCTGGGTACTGGTTTTACTGGCGGCGCAGCCCATTTTATTAGTAATTACGAAGATAAGGCTGTTGCGGGTAATCACATTGAAGGTATGATTCGAGTATCTGGTGTGGTTTGGTTCACCAATCTTGACCATGGTCGCCGTCACCAACCTTTGCAACTAATGACCGAAGCCGACAATATCAAATTCAGTCGCCACAAGGAAATCAAAGGGATAGGGTATGCCCATTACGACAATTACGATGCCATCGAAGTCCCTTATACAGACGCTATTCCATCTGATTATGACGGAGTTATGGGCGTTCCCATCTCATTTATGGACAAATACTGCCCAGAACAATTTGAGATTTTAGATGCTCGAGACTTTGCACTCAAAGAATCGTTAAAATATAAGACAACCTTCTTAATAAAAGATGCTGATGGAGCGATTAACGGACAACCTACATATGCTCGTATACTTATCCGCAAAAAGCCGTAACATAAACATAACATAATACCATAACCATATAACCATGATACCATATACCATATTACTATGCAAGTACTATGAACTTACTATAAACTTACTATGAAATACCTATCAGTATCGGG
>JAZUGJ010000192.1:0-3575 GCA_045641145.1 Paludibacteraceae bacterium | reverse complement strand
TGCCCTTATGGACCGCGGCGAGAAGTGCGCCCCAAAGGACGCACCCCTCACACCTCGGACTCCATAAGTCGAACTTCCTACATTCCACCAGAGCCTTTCGATGCGACGAGCGTATCGTGTCTTTCGACATCGCCTATTATACCAAATTTTCGCCCTCACCCTTCAGGCACTTTCACGGCGACTTTGTTATAATGTCACACCGTTCTCACCCCCAACGTCTTTCACCATGAAAATGTCTATGTCCAAAAGTTCCTCGTCTGAATCTTCGCAATCGCGTTCGTCCAACAAAATGTGTTATTGCGTTCGATGCGGAAAGTCATGGACTCGCTACACATCAAGAAAGCTGAAACCGACGAAGAGACCACAAGCCTGTCGCTTCTGCAATAGTCGATATTGGTACAAGCCCTTTTATATTCACGTTTGTTACCGTTGCGGTCAATGGTGGAAATCGGAAACTCTGAGTCCAAAAGTCTGCACCCATTGCAAAAGCATCTATTGGAGCGTACCCTTCTGCGGCAAAAAAGTAGATTCAGTTTCATTCCCTGGTTTCAAATCACTCATGTCCGATACCGCCGAGATATTAGACGGCATTAAACTCGCTCACAGTTCACCAAGTTCTTTTGTCCAAACACGACTTAAAAAATTACGAAGCATTTTAAGAAGCGACACCGAAAGCTTGCGTCGCAAGTACAACGAATACGAAAACGTATGCGAACAAGCAACTTCACGTTCAATTCGAGATGTCAAGGAATCAAAAACCGGGAAGTTTCTGAAGTGCGAGATTGGTGATAATTATTACAAAATTCACACCCCGCCACACGCAACCGAATCTCGCTACCGCAAAAGCCTTCAAGAGATAAAGGATAATTACATCAACTTGAATGAGTGCATCGACACGTTTGATTACATCGACACAACGCCTCCTTTTTACGCACACCGCCCAACAAAGTAAGTTCCGCCTAATGGCGGCTATCTGACTGACCTGTGTCAGCGTAGCAGGGGCTACCTTCAAGCAACCCGCAACACCGAAACGACGCAATTCCCGTTGTCATTGCCGACCGCTTGCCTACTATTGCCAATTTGACACCTGCAAATTACCTTAAATTCGAATTTGCACGTCGAAATTACCTATTCTTCGAATTTGAAAAATTCTATGTTGGCGTATTACATGATGAACAATGACAATTATGAATAATTATAAGATAAAATAAGCATAAATTATGGCAAATACGATTTGACCGTCCGGCATTGCCCGTCCTGCGAACAACTCGCGGGGTTTACAAGGAAATCAAGCAATGGAAAGTCAAGTCGTGTCAATTCCTCGCGCCGCTACAAAACTCGGCGTTTCGCGTTGGCAAATTCGCCAACTCGTTAAGCAACACCGCTTGCGCGGCATCGCACTCGGCGCGAAAGCCATGCGTGTGCGCTATATCTCGCTGGCTTCGCTCGACGCATTCATGCACGACCCGATGAAGGAGGTGTGCCATGAATGAGCTGGACTGTCTGCGAATCATGAATCTTCTCGCCCAAGCAACACCCAAGACCCGACGTGATGTCGAAGCCCTACTCTCCGGTAAGCGCGAAGAACACACGACGCACACCGACCCCGATGTACGAACAATCACACAAGGCGAAGCGGCGCGGCGTTTGAACGTCTCTCGCACGACTGTTTTTCGTCTTGTGCGCGAAGGCTCTCTTGCAACCGTCTCGGTTCGAGGGAAGAAACGAGTTCTTCTCTCGTCCGTCTTCGCGTTCACAACGGCGAAGAATAACGGGTAAACGGCAACAAGCTTTTGGGAGGACAAGCATGGAAAATCTCATTGATCAGGCTTTGGAAAGCATTCAACCCTGCAATACCAGCAACAAAATTTCTGCTTCACCTTTAGGGCGGGAATTCTGGAACAACGGACGGGCAGTCAGAATGCAGGGCGAATGCCAAAACGCATTTTATGCGTGTTTTGAATCAGCCATCGCAAAAGCAGGCATCACTGATGGCGATTTGAGGGAGAAGCTTTTTGACGCATTTACAAAGGGCTACCAACATTCAAGTTTTCACCCTCTTGCGCTCGAGCAAACCGCGCAAGCCGTCGAAGACTTCATCGCCTACTGGGGTGACATAGAAGCTCCAAGATGGTGCGTCGTTGGCTCGAGAGAAAAGTACCCGCGTTTGTACCTTGCCATTTACATTCTTGGCATGAGCGGGCGTCCATTTCCTTTCGCGCAAAATGCAGTCGCCTCCGCCTTTGGCTTTAACTCTGGCACCGTTCGTAACTTTATCTTACTGGCGGTTGATTGCAATCTCATCGAAATAGCTCGGCATGGTACACCTCGCAACCCAAAGTTACTTAAAGACCGAAGCAAAAACGAACGTCTCGGCAAGCCTAACTATTACCGCTTGAAGTCAGCAGATCGGTTTAACAACTTCGGACGCACGGCGATACGAGGCGATAAAATTTCCTTCGCGGAATATTTGAGACGAAATATGCCTTGGTTGGTCTCCAACAAAACACGTCAGCGTCTCGACGATTAGCCTTACGGCATTCAAAGCCCCGTTGGCGTGAACTCGAAGAGTTCGCGCTGACGGGGCATACAGGGGTTTGGGGGCGTAGCTCCCAAGAAGCGTATCAGCATTCTTCTGTTCTCAAAATCTTACCCACTCAACATCTCAATATCTTAGCAACCGATGCTTACTAAGAATTCCCCTTGTTCGCAACTTCCCATCATCGTACTTCTTTTGTCCCATATTCTTAGCAACCTCTGCTTACTAAGAATACTCCGCCTTTGCAACGTGCCAACATCACATATCGAGAACCACTATTCTTACCACCTTCACGTTGTCATGAATACTTGTTTTGATGGATGCTCAATCTTCGCGTACATGGCGAAACTTACATCGCCTTTTTGCTACTTAAACATACCCGACACCGGACCTCACGCGCGTGCGCGGGCGCGAGGGAGCAATTTTGCGGCATACAACTTGTCTAAAGCTTTGACTTCGCAAACCGTTCTGCGACTTATGACGTTTGCGAGAGAATCGTCACACGTCAGCACTTCGCATACGACGCAATTTTTCTTCTTACCAAGCATCTTCGATGAAATTTACATCAGATGAAATTCACTCATCACACGTTTGCTTCGACGCACATGTTTCTCCGTACCCTAATTTGTTCTGTTATGCAACACGTTTCACGCCGTTGCGAAAGAAAGATGCGAAGCCTCAGAGCATGGAAACAAAAAACGCGGCGCACCCTTGATTTTACTGGATGAAAGCCGCTTCCGTGTTTCCGACGGATTGGTGGAGAAGAAGAGATTCGAACTCTCGACCCCCACGTTGCGAACGTGATGCTCTACCAACTGAGCTACTTCCCCATTCGTGGAAACGGGATACATTATATCATAAATCAGATGCCTAATGCAAGGGGCATCTTTCTGCATGTTGGCCGAAGTTCAAAGTTAGACTTTTGGAGCGAGCAAAGTTAGACAGTCTCGGGCGAGCAAAACTGGACGCCCGTCCTGCCGTCAGTGTCGACGCGGATCATTTGACCTTTCAGGCGCTTACCATTGCACATCCAATC
>JAZUGJ010000191.1:0-29296 GCA_045641145.1 Paludibacteraceae bacterium | reverse complement strand
CGTGCCGACACAATATAGTCGCTCATAAAGGTAAATAATTAGCAGTACAATCTTTCGCGCTACAAATATACAACAAATATTTGGAATATGCAAACAAATCGGGCATAAAGTAGGTTTTTAACCTACTGAATAGATATTTTTGGCGGTGTGGTAGGAGTTTACCCCTTATTCCTCAAGTCCCAATACACCACCGCCGCTTCCGCCTGTAAGGTGGGGCGGCTTGTTTCTTTTTTGTTGTCTTCCGCGTGTAGGGCTACAGCCACATCGTGCATATCGAGGTTTAGCACGTGACTGTCCGCCCTACACTTTGGATTTCGGCGTTCTGCCTTGCAAAAGCAATTCTTAGTCACAAGGACACGACTTGCTTTGCAATTCCCCCGAAAGGTACACATATTTTTATTAAAATAGGCAAGTCGTTTGTTTTTTTAGCCCAGGGCGCTGCCCTTTGTTATGACTCTTTCTTGGGCTATTATGTGCAAGCACCTATCGCCCTCAAAAATCGCCTTAACAATAGATAAATATCTATTTCGGCTAAAAAAACAAACTAAAACTTGCCTATTCCAAAAATTCTTAGTATCTTTGTAGCGTGCAACCGGAAAAAGAAAATAATTATGCAAAACGACATTGAGACAGCACTAATGGAACCCGAAGAAAAGGAGATGGTGGATTATATCCTCCGCCTCATGCCGGAACAAGACCGAAAAGACATTAGCGAAGGAGATGTGTTGTTCGTTTTGGACACAATGGACGACTATCTGGAAGAAAAAGGTTTGTTGGAATATGACGACGCCAACGATGAAGCCATCTATTTAGACGGCGATGTGGACGAAACAGACCAGTTGGCATACATCATCAACGAAGCCCAACGCCAAGGCAAAACACTCCGCTCCGAACAGATACAACTGATAATGGACGGCGAAAAAGAATACGGCATCGAACAGGGCTATTATGAAGAAATGGATTAGATACGGCATTGCAGACTATATCCTTTTTCCGCTGATGTACCATATCATACGCTACCGGCGGAAATTGTCCTATACGAATATCCGCACCTCTTTCCCCGACAAAACGGAAAAAGAAGTGCAGGATCTGCAAAAGCGTTTCTATCATCATCTCGCCGATGTCATTGTGGAAATTATCGACAGCCGTTTCGCCACAGACGAACAAATGCGCCAATATATCCACTTTACGCACACCGACGATTTGGAACGGCTTGCCCAACAAACGCACGGTGTCATTATCATGCTGGGGCATATAGGCAACTGGGAATATACCGCCGATGTGCAGAAACGGTTTGTCCACCCTGAGATGCGCCATTATAATGTCTATCGGCGGCAAACCAACTCTGTGGCGGACCAAATAATGCTGACTATCCGCGAGCGACGCAGCGGCGAAGGCAGTTGTATAGAAAAACATAATCTGCTTCGGCAACTTATCCTGCTAAACAGACAAGACCACCCCTTTACCGTCGGCCTCATCTCAGACCAGAAACCATCGCCCGGAAACGACTATTATTGGACAGATTTTCTGCACCACGATACGGGCTTTCTGGGGGGCGGCGAAATACTGGCACGCAAATTCGGCTATGCCGTTACTTTTGCCGATATACGCTGCACGGAGAGAGGGCACTATGAAGTGGATGTTAAAATAATCACGGAAGACCCGAGCCAAACCCAGCCATGCGAAATAACACAACGGTTTGCCGAACTGCTGGAAAGCAACATACAAGCCCAACCGGAACAGTGGCTGTGGACACATAACAGGTGGAAATGGAAACGGCAAGTGTAACATATGAAATGTAGTGTAGTTATATTAAATTGGAACGGGGCGGAAATGTTACGCCACTATTTGCCGTCCGTGGTGCAATACACCACCCTGCCCGATACCGAAATTATCGTGGCGGACAATGGTTCGGACGACGACAGTATCGCCGTGATAAAGGCATTCCCGTCCGTGCGACTGATTCAACTGGATACCAATTACGGGTTTGCAGAGGGGTATAACCGCGCGTTACAAACCGTTTCGTCCGACTACACCGTCTTACTCAATTCAGATGTAGAAGTAACCGACGGGTGGTTGACTCCCCTACTCGCTTATATGGACGCCCATCGCGATATAGCGGCAGCAATGCCCAAAATACGCTCCGTACAGCACCCCGACGAATTTGAATATGCGGGTGCCGCAGGGGGCAAAATGGACCAGCTGATATATCCCTACTGCCGAGGGCGCATACTAAATCATATTGAAAAAGACCACGGTCAGCACGATACGGTTGCTCCCGTATTTTGGGTTACCGGCGCGTGCATGTGTGTGCGCACGGATGTATATAAGGAATTGGGCGGGCTGGACAAGGACTTTTTTGCTCACATGGAGGAGATAGACCTCTGTTGGCGCATGCAATGCAGGGGGTATCGGCTTGTTTGCATCCCACAAAGTACGGTGTATCACCTCGGCGGCGGTTCGCTGCATTATGAATCCCCCCGCAAGACTTACCTCAATTTCCGCAACTGCATACTGATGATATATAAAAACATACCCTGCAACCGACTCCTACCGGTGCTCGGCATGCGGTGTCTGCTGGACTATACGGCAGCCATACACCTCTTAATAAGCGGTCAGCCCAAGAATGCCGTGGCCGTGGTGAAAGCGCGGTGGGACTTTTGGCGTATGCGCCCCTCTTTTGCCGCCAAACGACAGGAGAATATGCAAAAAGCAATCGTCCCCTATCCGGAGACGATTGACAAACGCAGCATTATTTTCGACTACTATTTCCGCAAGATGCGTCAATAAGCCAGACAGTCGTCTAACGCTTTAATGATAGCGTCTTTATCCATGTTTTGACCGATAAAGACGAGTTTTTGCATGCGGTCACCGTACTGCTCGTCCCAATCGCGTTGCAGGATAGGATCATGCGCCAACGCCTGCATCAGTTCCTCCTTAGCCATTGTAGCGTAAAACTCCCCGCATTGCTTAAGGTCAAACTGTTTTCCGGCTTGTTCAAAGAGGTAACACATATCGTATTCATCCGTGAAATAGCACATACCCTTACAACGGATAACACTCTTCGGCCACAAGCGTGCCACAAAATCGTCAAAACGCCCGAGGTTAAAGGGTTTGCGACGGTAATAAACAAAAGTGTCTATACCGTATTCGTACGCCTCTCCCTCTTCTTCATTCTCTATCTCGACATCGCTTTCCACACCTTGCAGCCACGCCGCAGAACCGGCAACATCGTCAAAATTGAACGAATGGGTGTTCAGAATCTTATCCAATGGCACATCGCAGTAATCGGTCTCAATAATTTCGGCAGTCGGCTGGATAGCACGGATAATCTCCTTGACATAGTCCAACTCCTCACGGCTTAGTTCGGACGCTTTATTGAGCAAAATGATATTGCAAAACTCAATTTGCTGAATCACCAAACTTGCCAAGTCGTCTTCGTCCAAGTCCTTGCGTTGTAAGTCCTTACCCATTTCAAACTCATCTTTTAACCGCAGGGCATCCACCACGCTGACTACACAGTCCAAACGCGGTGCGGGGTCCTCAGTAAAAGGTACCATTCGGCGATAGGAACAGATGGTTTGTGCAATAGGTGCCGGTTCACAAATACCGCTTGCCTCAATCACGATATAGTCAAACTTGCGTGCCACACACAGGTCGTGCATCTGCTGCACCAAATCCATCTTGAGAGTGCAACAAATACAACCGTTGGTGAGGGACATCAGGTTATCGTCTTTCGAATTGACAACACCGCCTTTTTCTATCAAAGCGGCATCCACATTGACTTCGCCTATATCATTGACTATCACAGCAAACCGTATCCCCGCCTGATTAGCGAGAATACGGTTTAGCAAAGTTGTCTTGCCACTGCCCAAATAACCGGTCAGCAGCAGTACAGGAATTTGATTAGTATCCACAATTGTTCTTTTTAGCCATGTAGGTGCTCGCCAGTTCGGTTTGACCGTACATCTGCATATTACGACAAATATATTCCAATATAGCGACTTGCTGCTGCAAAGTCGATTCAACGGCTCTACGGTGTTCGCGTTCCAAAGCGGCACCCCACTCCAGATATTCGATACAATTGTCCGCCACTGCCGTCATCAGGCGATTGGCTTTCTCCGGCTGCTCCAAGAAATAGTAGAGTGACGCCATCGATACCGAAGTCGTTTCATAGGGTACATTATAGCCGGGCAGCATCTCGTCGGCATAGTCCAACACCTCCAATGCCTTGTCCCGCTTGCCTTCGCGTACCAATTCTTCCGCCAATTGGGCGAACATCATACGGTGAGTGCGGCACATGCGCATCAAGTTCTCATCGATATAGATACCCGGTTTATTCATGTTACCGAAACGGAATTTATGCATCATATTGTCATACATAACTTCCGTATTAACACGCTCATGACCGTCTTTGCTGCGATTGGGGGTAATACGATACGCCATACCGCAATTCTCAAAATACGGTTCCAAGCCGAGATAATAATCGGTTCCCACCGTCACGGCAAAATAGATAGGACGCTTCCAACCGTCTTTGGCTATATTCTGTACCATTTCCAGTACCATCATCTCGGAACGGGTGTACCGCCTTGCCGATTTGACAGGCATCGGTTCGCCCATCGGATTGTCAATATACAATTGGTCGGTCGGAATATAGTTCTCGCCCTCCATCTTAGTACGCGGATCGTCTGAACGAACAAAATTAAACGCCTGTTCTACAGAAACGGGTTGTCCCATCCGTTTCTCCGTCATGACAACTTCGTTGGTTCCCGGCATATAATCTTTATACTCCCAATTGATAGGCAGCGCCGAACTACCGTAATACGGGCGTTTCATCTGGTCAATATACCAATCAGTCTGCAAATAACTGAGATTGCACACACGCATATCGGCACCCTCGCCTTCCACCTCTTGGTTATACCACAAGGGGAAAGTATCATTATCGCCGTTGGAGAAAATAATGGCATCTTTCTCGCACGAGCGCAGGTAGTTAGCACCGAAATCACGGCAACTGAAACGGTCTGAACGGTCATGGTCGTCCCAGTTCTGCGAAGCCATTTGAGCAGGAACCAACAGGCATATTAGCGTCAGCATTACCGCCGTAATCGTCTTGCATGCTTCGCGTTTCATATAGTTGGTTATCCAATCGTACAACGCCGTAACCGCCAAGCCGATCCAGATACAAAAAGCATAGAAACTGCCGGCATACGCATAGTCTCGCTCACGCGGCTGATAGGGCGTTTGATTCAGATAGATAACAATTGCCAAACCGGTTAGGAAAAAGAGCAGAAAAGTAACTGTGAAATTCTTTCCGCCACCCTCTTTCTTGCCCAATTGCCAAACGATACCGATGATACCGAGAATAAGCGGCAGCATGTAATACACATTATGCCCTTTATTCTCACGCAGGTCTTTCGGCAGCATTTCCTGGTTACCCAAGCGGGAATTGTCAAGCCACTTAAAGCCGGTCAGCCAGTTGCCCTTCGTCAAATCCCCGTAACTCTGCAAATCGTTTTGACGACCCGAGAAGTTCCACATAAAGTAACGCCAATACATAAAATTGACCTGATAGCGGAAGAAGAAACGCATATTCTCTCCAAAAGTTGGACAATAATCGGTTTTCTTCTGCCCACAATACTCATATTTGACTCGACGACCTTTGATATCTGCCCATTGTTTATAAGCATTGACATGCGAGCCCTGCGAAGAGTACATTCTCGGGAAGAGCATCTTGAATTCGTCCATGAACTCATAACTCATCTTATAACCTGTCTTTACATAACTGTCCTTATCCCCTTCTTTCTTGGGTGCAGGAGCATACTGGGCGTGCCCTTGCTTTTCAACAGGGATGCACATATTGCCTTTTATATCCAGTTTAACCGGCGCATTGTAGGTCTGACCATATAGCAAAGGACGGTCGCCGTACTGCTCACGATTCAAATAAGATTTCAATGCAAAGACATTGTCTGGCGAGTTCTGGTCCATCGGTGTATCGGCATTGGAACGAATCACCAGCACCGCATAACTCATGTAACCAATAAGAATGACAGTTACCATCAAAAGGGCATTATGAATCCAACGCATCTTCTGAGTGTAGTTCTCCTCCAATTTCTTGTAGGTGTACCAGATACCCCACCCCAACAAACCGGCAACCAATGCCAAATAGACATACAGTCCGGTATTGAACGGGCAGCCGAAACCGTTAGTAAACAGCAATTCAAACCACCCTGCCACAGTCGGGAATCCGGGTATAATGCCATACAAAATAACCGCCAAAATGACACAACTGATAAGGAACGCCAATACAGCCCCTTTCCAACTGAATTCATATTTGCGGAAATAATACACCATCACGATGGCAGGGATAGTCAACAGGTTCAGCAAGTGGACGCCGATACTGAGTCCCATCAAATACATGATAAGTATCAGCCACCTATCGCTACCCTCCTCATCTGCGTGCTCGTCCCATTTCAAAATGAGCCAGAACACCACTGCGGTAAACAATGAACTGGACGCATACACTTCGCCCTCCACTGCTGAGAACCAGAATGTGTCGCTAAAAGTATATGCCAACGCCCCTACCGCACCGGCTCCGAGTAATGCAATGCCCTTACCTACGGTTTCCGGTTGCATCAGTTTCCGTCCCAAAGCCGTAATGGTCCAGAACAGGAACAGAATACAAAATGCGGATGCCAAGGCAGACAAGGCATTTACGCATATAGCCACATGACTCGGGTCACTTGCAAACAGTGAAAATAAGTGTCCCATCAACATAAAGAAAGGTGCTCCGGGTGGATGTCCCACATCCAACTTGTAAGCACTGGAGATAAACTCTCCGCAATCCCAAAACGAAGCCGTCGGCTCAATCGTCAGGAGATAGGTGGCAGCCGCAATCATGAAAATGACCCAACCGCACAGCGTGTTCCAAAGTTTAAAATGTTTCATTATTGTGTTAATTATTATTATTTTCGGTGCAAAAGCGTACTACTACACCCAATTTACCACACAAAATTACAAAAGTTTTACATTCCACGCAACCCGAATGCACTTTTTTACATTTTTTTCGCACGCGCGCTTGCACGTACCATTATTTTTTTGTATCTTTGCGCGCTAAATTGAATTATTATATCGTTTAACAGCATAAAATAACTTTTATCATGGATTTATCCAATCGTAAAATTGCGGTTATCGGTCTCGGATATGTAGGCCTGCCGCTGGCTATTGAGTACGGTAAGAAGTACCGCGTAATCGGTTTTGACATTTTCAAAGCCCGTGTTGAAGAATTGGAAAGTGGCAAAGACCACACCCTTGAAGCCGACCTTGTAGGCATGAAACAGGCACGCGACCTGTTCAACTCGACCAAGAAAATCGGTTTATCCTTCACCTCTAACCCTGACGATCTGAAGGAAGTCAACACTTACATTGTTACGGTCCCCACTCCTATTGACCGTTTCAACAATCCTGACCTCACCCCCTTGCTGAAGGCCTCGGAGACCATTGGTAAGACGCTCAACCGCGGCGATATCGTTATTTATGAGTCTACCGTTTACCCGGGTTGTACCGAGGAGGATTGTGTGCCTGTCTTGGAAAAGAACAGCGGACTAAAATTCAATGTTGATTTCTTCTGTGGTTATAGCCCCGAGCGCATCAATCCGGGCGACAAAGTGAACACACTTACCAAAATCAAGAAAATCACTTCAGGTTCGACACCCGAAGTAGCCGATATCGTTGATGCCATGTATAATAGCATTCTGCTCAACGGCACTCACCGCGCTCCCAATATGAAAGTTGCCGAGGCAGCCAAAGCCGTCGAAAACAGCCAGCGCGATGTCAACATCTCCTTTATGAACGAATTGGCACTCATCTGCGACCGCGTCGGAATAGATACTAACGATGTTATCGAGGCAGCCGGAACCAAATGGAACTTCCTCAAATACCGTCCAGGATTGGTTGGCGGGCACTGCATCAGCGTTGACCCCTATTACTTGGCGCACAAAGCCAAATCGCTTGGATATGACCCGCAGGTTATCTTGTCCGGTCGTGCCGTCAATAACTCTATTGCCAAATTTATTGCCGATAAGACGCTCAAACTGATGATTCAGAAAGACCATAAGATTAAAGATAGCAATGTACTTATTCTCGGTGTTACCTTTAAGGAGAACTGCCCCGACTGCCGCAATACAAAAGTGGTAGATATTGCTAATGAGTTGGAAGATTTCGGCTGCCATGTAGATATTTACGATCCGTGGGCAAATGCCGCTGTCGTAAAGCACGAATATGGCAAAGAGTTGATTTCCGGCATTGACCCCGACAAGAAATATGCCGCTATCATTGCTTGCGTCAGCCACGAGCAATTCATGACATTTGACTTTAAGAAATATCGCGACCAAGGTGCTGTCATCTTTGATGTCAAGAACTTTGTTGACCGTACTTTAGTGGACGGACGGTTATAATATCCACACCGCTATCGGATGAAACGGATACTATATATACTGCCTGATTTGCACTGCGGAGGAGCCGAGCGCGTTTCCCTCACATTAATGCGTACACTCAAACAAAAGGACTACGACATCCTCTTTGTTAATCTCTGCGGTGAAGAAGGGGCAATGACCGAGTGGATGGACGCTGACGAACAGATTGTTTCCTTACACGGAACACGTTCGTTATGCGCCGTCCTGCGTTTATACCGTTTCATTCGCAAAACACAACCGGATTATCTGTTTGCCACACACCAACACACCGGTATCATTGCTTTATTACTCAGTTATGTCCTTCCCGTAAAGGTGGTGGTTCGTATTCCCAATATGCCGTCCAATCGGTTGTATAAAGGTATTAACGGACTAAAAGAACATACATTATGGGCAATGGGGCGTTTGCTCTACCGCCGTGCAGAATACATTATTGTGCAGACAAAGGAGATGGAACAAGAGATGTGTGACCGTTTTCATTTGGATAGCAATAAGGTAGTGGTTATTCCCAATCCTGTTGATTCGGAACGGGTACAAACACTTGCAAACGCCATATCATCTCCCTACTCTCCTGATGAGATTCCGTTTGTGGCTGTAGGCAATACAAGTTTAGCAAAAGGGCATGACATCTTAATCAAATCCATGGAACGGGTTTATGCCCAACACCCATCTGCAACATTGCACATCCTTGGTCGTTTAGAAGGCGAATGGGGGCAGAAAATCCGAGCAATGGCGCAAGGTAAAAAATATGTCCACCTTCATGGTTTTATAGCCAACCCCTATCCGTATATTTTGCACAGTCGTGCGTTGGTTTTGTCTTCTCGTATGGAGGGTTATCCTAACGTGGTCCTAGAAGCCATGACTTTACAAAAACCGGTTGTGGCCACCCGATGTGTTCCTGTGTTAAATTCGCTTATCCGTGAGGGAGAAAACGGTTATTTGGTACCAATAGAAGATGTGCAATCGTTAGCCGAAGCTATGCAGAAAGCACTTGATCTGCCCGCTATCCGCAATAATGTAGCCAATCAAGCACGAACATCCCTACTTCAAGTATTTATTTAGCGTGAATAAGACCGGAAAAATATTGTTGTACGGCTATTTTGACGACCGAAGCAATCGGTTGGACGGTCAAAATGTTAAAACACGCAATGTTCGTGTTTTATTGGAACAATGGCTTGGGCTTGGGCAAGTTGATTGGTTTGATACGGCTGGGTTGAGGCGTAATCCTCTGACACTGCTCATTCTCATCTGCAAAGTATGGCATTGCCGTCAACTCGTTTGGTTGCCTGCCGCTAACAATATGAAAGTACATATTCGACTTTTAGATACACTGAGCCGCTTGCGCGGATTCAGTATTTTGTATATTGTTATTGGCGGTTGGCTTGTAGAGGAGTGCCGCCAACATCCACGCTATATCCCCGCTTTACGAAGAATGCGCGGTATCTACACCGAAACGAAACAAATGAGAGACGACCTGCAAACCGAATTTGACCTGCACAACACATATTGGTTCCCCAATTTTCGTTTCACCGCCCTTCCTACCATGCCACAAAAAGTCACTTCTACAAACACCTTACGTCTTGTTTTTATGGCGCGAATTAACAGGAAGAAAGGTCTGGACTGGATATTTGACATGGCAGAACAATTGCAACAAATGGGATTAGCCAACCGTTTGCACTTGGATTTATATGGTTTAATGTACGCACCTGACGAACAGTGGTTTAGCAGTCAATTGGCGCTCTATCCATGGATGACCTATCTGGGATTGTTGCAAGAGCAGGATATCCTATCCACGCTGTGCCAATATGATCTCATGCTACTTCCTACACATTACTACACAGAAGGTATGCCCGGCAGTATTTTAGATGCCTACCAAGCCGCGTTGCCTGTTATAGTAACGAAATGGAAACATGCCACGGAATTTGTTCAAGACAACCAGACCGGTTATATAGTTGATTTTCAAAACGGCAAGCAACAAATGATAAATATCATTCAGTCACTTTTATCGGATTCTGGTCCGCTGCAATCTATGCGATTGGCCGCATGGGAAAGCAGTAAATGCTATTCGCCAGAAATTGCCCGACAAATACTTACTCCGCACATAGCATTCACTGCCAAATAAACAGAATATCTCATGAGAACAATAGGTTTTGTTATATCCAATAAAGAGAACGAATTTAGGCGTTCTATTCTGCCCAACGACATTGCCCGCATTCGCCATAAGGAACAAATATGGATTGAAAGCAACTACGGAGCGGTATTAGGAATAGATGATAACGCCTATCTTCAAGCCGGTGCTCGTATCGGCACTCGCGAGCAGGTACTGCAACAGGATATTATTTGCGATGCCAAAATTGGTGAAGCTGATTATTTGCCAACCTTGCGACACAAGATTCTATGGGGGTGGATGCACGCAGTTCAAAACAGAGACATCACGGACAATATCATTCTCGGCAAGCATACCGCCTATGCCTGGGAAAATATGTATCAAAACGGTGTCCATTGTTTTCACCGTAACAACGAGATTGCCGGTTGGGCAGCGGTCCAACATGCCTTCCTATGTGCAGGGCGTTTACCTCAAGGATGTAAAGCGGCTATTATCGGTCGAGGCAATACAGGACGGGGAGCTACACAAGCATTACAAGGACTTGGAGTCGAAGTTCAAACATACGGACGAGCGGACGAAGAGTTGCTTCGCTCCGAACTCGGTCTGTATGATGTCATCGTTAATGCCGTGTTGTGGGATACCTGTCGCACGGACCATATTATTTACCGTGACGACTTGAAAAAAATGAAACATGATGCCTTTATAGTGGATATCAGTTGTGACAAAAACGGTGCTATCGAAACCAGTCGTCCTACAACAATAGACAACCCTGTTTACTATGTAGACGGCATTATGCACTATGCGGTTGTTCATGCGCCGACACTATATTGGAAAACGACTTCGGAAAGTTTGAGCGAACAGATTGCCATGTTTGTCGATCAATTGATAGAAGGTTGTGAAGGCGAAACTTTACAACATGCATGCATCATCAAAGAGGGTGTTATTCTTGACCAACACATTAATCTTTTTCAACACAGAGTATGAAACATATTCATATACCACAATGTTTATTTCGCCTAATTGACGGCACCGCGTTGCACAAATGCTACCAAATCCGCAAGCAGGTCATTTGCACTCAACAGCAAGCCGTTGAGTTTATAAATGAGGCACCTGCCGTACTATTGCGCAAACCGTTGCGGCATACTCCCCGCGTCGGTATTATCATAGATGAGCCGTGTCAGTACAATGGGTTTGTAACTCGCAAAGCAACTTGGCTTCGGTATGAGCGTTTCTGCAAAAACAATAATATTCCGTATGGCATATACGACATTTTGGCATCTGATTGGCTTGAAAAAGCAAACGAGTTCGATATTATCATCGGACGAACAATGACCAATCCTTCGGATAAAGCCATTTGGATGGGAAAGATATATGTATTGGAAAATGTCTTACATAAAACATGTTTCCCGTCTTACCATGAGATATGGCAATATGAGGACAAGGTTAAAGCTTCCTATCTCTACCGTCAGGTAGGCATTCCTGCTATTCCGACACGCGTGACTCACCAAAAATCGGAAGCCATCCGTTGGGCAGAAGAAGGTCCCTACCCTTTCATTACAAAAACGGCTATTGGAGCATCTTCGTCAGGTGTTATCAAAGTAACTAATAAGTGCCAAGCCAAACGACTTATTCGCCGTATATTCGGTAGCGGACGCAGGGTACAGTATTCCTATGCGTGGCAAAAAGATTATTTCTACATACAGGAGTTCATTGAAGATGCCACCTTCGATTTACGCATCATGCTTTATGACCATTACGCCTTCGGCTTTTATCGTTATCCTAATAAAGGCGATTTTCGTGCTTCCGGCGCCGGTAATTTCGGGAAAAAAGACCTGCCATTGGATGCTCTCCAACTGGCTATCCGCACCCGTGATGCCTTGCATTGTCGCCAAATGGGTGTGGATATGCTCTATAGCCCAAAACGAGGGCAGTATTTCATTATCGAAACGAGTCTGTTTAATCAGATAGATACCCCACGCCAGTTGGAAATAAACGGTGAAGCGGCATATTATGACATCACCAATCCTGCAAACCCTGTTCTCTGTAAAGGAGCCGTGTGGGTTCAGGAATTGACTATTCGCCAAATTATAGAAGATTGGGATAAATGACTTTGTTAACTACTATCCGACAACGCTTCCGCGATTCGGACAATCGCGCCTTGTTGCAGAACTTTACCTACCTGACCGTCTTACAGGTAGCGGGGTACATATTCCCGTTGCTGACTATGCCATATTTGGCGCGTGTCATCGGAGTGGACGGTATAGGAAAAGTGGCGTGGGCGGCAGCGATTATGGTGTGGTTGCAGACTTTGGCGGATTGGGGATTCAACTTCACCGCCACTCGTGATTTAGCACGTGTTCGGGATGATAAACAGGAGGTAGAACGCATATTCAACCATGTTATGTGGAGTAAAATGCTACTTACTATAGGCGGTGCCCTCATTTTGGGTATCCTAATTGGTTGTGTATCCAAATTCCGCGACAATGCTTTGTTGCTATTATTCTCTTTTCTGCTTGTCCCTGCCACGGTTTGGATGCCGGAGTGGTTTTTCCAAGCAATGGAAAAGATGAAATACATCACCATCCTCAATGTTGTTTCCAAATTGCTCTTTACTCTGGCAGTATTCCTGTTTATACGGCATGAATCGGATTATATATTCCAACCCTTGCTCATTTCGCTTGGAGGTATTGTTGCGGCAGTAGCGGCAATGATTATTATCCGCCGTCAGTTCTCAATCCGTCTTCGCCGTCCCGATTGGAAGGCCGTCGGCAGATATATCCGTAATAGTGCTGATGTCTTCGTTAATAACCTTATGCCCACCCTCTACAATAGCTTCTCTATTACGCTTCTCGGCTGGATGGGTGGTAGTATGGCTAACGGCAAATTGGAAGGCGGTAATAAACTGGTTACTATCAGCCAACAATTTATGACCATCTTGTCGCGTACTTTCTTTCCCTATCTATCCCGGAATGCGGATAAACATATTGTTTACAAACGCATCACGCTCACAATAGCGGCTATTATTTCCATTCTGCTCATTCTCCTTGCCAAACCGCTTGTATTCCTGCTTTTCTCGCCGGACTTTGCTGATAGTGTACCTATCCTACGTATTATGGCAGTGTCTATTTTTTTCATTGCCTTGAGTAATGTATTTGGTACCAACTACCTCATATTACAAGGTCAAGAAAAAGCACTTCGCAATCTGACCATTGTCGTTTCTTTGGTCGGTTTTGCGGCAAGTTGGCTTTTAATAGATTCGTTCAGTTACCTCGGCGCAGCCCTAACCATCACTCTCACACGCGGTTTATTGGGTATCGGCACATGGCTGCTTGCCCTTTATATTCAACGCAAAAACAACTAACACATAGCAACATGAAACACATTTTCAGTCCTTATCGCGTTTGTCCCCTCGGAGCCCATGTGGACCATCAGCACGGGTTGGTTACCGGCTTCGCTTTCAATAAAGGCGTAGATTTATTCTACGACATCACCGACAACGGTACGGTACATCTTGAGTCGAAGGACTACGACGGTATCATTGATTTTTCAGTCCTCGTTCCTACTCTCATCCGCCAGAAAAACTGGGGAGACTATGCCCGCGGTGCCAAATATGCCCTACAAAAGCGTTTCAAACTCAAGCATGGCATACAAGGTGCTATTCAAGGCAGTCTGCCAGTGGGAGGGTTATCCTCGTCTGCGGCGGTCCTAATCGCTTATGTCATGGCGTTTGCCGATGCCAATGATATCCAATTGGCTCCTATGGAAATCGTCAAGATTGCCTCTGAAGCCGAGCGTGAATATATCGGTCTTAACAATGGTATCTTGGACCAATCCTGTATAGCACTCGGTCGCAAAGACCATCTGCTTATGCTGGACTGCGATACGGATGAATACCGTCTTATCGCTAAACCCGCCAAGATGCCGGCTTTCAAACTCGGTATTTTCTTCTCCGGTTTGACCCGTAACTTGGTCAATTCGGACTATAACCTTCGCGTTTCCGAATGCAAAGTAGCGGCTTGGAATATCCGCGCCTTTGAGGATATCGAACTCAAACCCTTTGATAAGACTTTTCTCCGTGACATATCCCGCTCTACCTTTGAGCAATATCGCGACCGTCTCCCAGCCCGCTTTGCCCGCCGTGCCGAACACTTCTATTCCGAGTACAAGCGTGTGCGCGAGGGTGTTACGGCGTGGGAAACCGGCAATCTTAAATGGTTTGGCGAACTCGCTTTCCAATCGTGTGAATCTTCCATTCGCAACTACGAATGCGGTTCTCCTGAATTGATTGCTATATATGAAGCCATGCGCGAAACATCCGGTATATACGGCGGTCGGTTCTCCGGTGCCGGATTCAAAGGAGCATGTATTGCCTTGTGTGATCCCGCGCAGACTGCGGCTATTGAGAAGTCTATTCGTTCCAAATATCTTGCCCGTTTCCCGCAGTATGAGGACACTTTCCATGTGTATTTCTGCGACACCGATGACGGAGCGCGTTTTATTGATTGATTGTAACCATGAAGAATATCGTTATTGCAGCTGGATATGCCACGCGCCTCTATCCTTTGACAGAGAATTTTCCCAAACCGCTCCTGACTATAGGACATTCGTCTATTCTCGGGCGGTTGATTGCGGATATTGATGCCATTCCTGAAATTGACGAACATATCATCGTTTCTAACCACAAGTTCGCCGGTCATTTTGAGCAGTGGAGACAAACAGTCACCACTCGCTGCCCTATCCGTATCATTGATGACGGCACATCCACTAACGAGACGCGTCTCGGTGCCGTACGCGATTTATTGCTGGCAATTCAGGACATAGACGATGATTTACTGGTTATTGCAGCGGATAATATCCTTGATTTCTCCCTTTCGGGTTTTGTCTCTTTCTCGCGCGCACACGCCGCGTCATGCATAATGTGTCATCACGAACCTGATTTGCATAAACTCCAACGCACTGGCGTCATTCGGGTGGATAGTGATATGCGCGTACTGGAGATGCAGGAGAAACCGGAAAAACCCTGTTCCAATTGGGCAGTACCGCCTTTCTATATCTATTTGAAACAGGATCTTCCCCTTATCCGCACCTGCATGGATAACGGATGTGGATTTGATGCACCCGGTAATTTGGCGCATTTCTTAGTGGACCGCACCACGCTCTATGCGTGGCAAATGCCCGGGACGCGCTTTGACATCGGCAGTTTAGATACGTATAAAGAAGCACAACAAAAATATGGTAACATTTAATGTCAATCTCAACAACAAAACCGTCCTCCTCACAGGAGCGGCTGGTTTTATAGGAGCCAACCTCGCTATGCGTCTGTTGAAAGATTTTCCTTCACTCAGCATCATTGGTTTTGACTTGGTAAACGATTATTATGACCCGTCTCTAAAGGAGTTCCGCCTTCGTCAGATAGACGCTCTCGGAGGAAAATTCACTTTTATTAAGGGCAATCTCGCAGACAAAGACCTGATTAACAGACTCTTTGAGAAGTATCATTTTGATGTTGTCGTTAACCTCGCAGCACAAGCAGGGGTACGCTATTCTATCACCAACCCCGATGCTTATATCGAAGCCAACCTCATCGGTTTCTATAATATCTTGGAGGCATGCCGCCACTACCCTGTGGAGCATCTGGTGTATGCCTCGTCCTCGTCCGTGTATGGCAATAACAAGAAAGTGCCTTATTCTACGGACGATAAGGTGGATAATCCTATCTCCCTCTATGCAGCGACCAAGAAATCCAACGAACTCCTTGCTCATGCCTATTCCAAACTCTATGACATACCTTCAACGGGGTTGCGTTTCTTCACCGTTTATGGACCTGCCGGACGTCCTGATATGGCGTATTTCGGTTTCACGAATAAACTCCGCAAGGGCGAGAATATACAGATTTTCAACTATGGCAACTGCCTTCGCGACTTCACTTTTGTCGATGATATTGTGGAGGGTATCACGCGTATCATGCAGCACGCCCCCGAACATGCCAAGGGAGAAGACGGCCTGCCGTTGGCGCCCTATAAGGTCTATAATATCGGCAACTCCAATCCGGAAAACCTGTTGGACTTTGTAACCATCTTGCAGGAAGAACTGATTCGAGCGGAGGTGCTGCCGGCGGATTATGATTTCGAAGCGCATAAGCAACTTGTTCCCATGCAGGCAGGCGATGTGCCCACCACCTATGCCGATACCTCCGCTTTGGAAGCTGACTTCGGCTTCAAGCCACACACGCCTCTTCGGGAAGGTCTTCGCAAGTTCGCTGTCTGGTATAAACAGTTCTATGGTTAGTATAACCTAACAACTAATTATTGTGGCTCAAGGAATTGAGAACATAGGAAAAAAAGATCTCGCATGGAGTTATGCCGCCACCATCTTTACGATTGGTGCCGGAGTGTTGTTGTTGCCCTTTATCCTTAATAAACTCAGCGATGAAACCGTCGGAATTTGGACTATCTTCCAAACCATTGCCGTCTTAGTTATGATGTTGGATTTCGGTTTCCGTCCCTCTTTTGCCCGTAATATCAGTTATATTTTTTCTGGCGCTAAACACCTGCAAGTCAATGGTGTTCAGCATATTGACGGCAATTTAGAGGTAGATTATGGTCTATTGAGTGCCACTTTGGTTGCCATGCGGCGTTTTTATCGTTGGATGGCATTGGGGGTATTTATTCTACTTGCATCTGTTGGCACTATTTATATGTGGCATATACTCGGCAAGTATTCCGGAGACCGCACTGATGCCCTTGTCGCATGGGTTTTGCTGATAGTTATCAATAGTTATAATCTCTATACGCTTTATTACGATGCTTTACTGATTGGTAAGGGATATGTTAAGCAGAATCAGCAGATTACGATTATCGGGCAAGCCCTGTATCTTGGTGTGGCTATTGGTTTGATTTATGCAGGATTCGGTTTGACGGCAATTGTCAGCGCACAATTGATTTCCACTCTTGTCCGCCGTATCATCATGTTCCATATTTTCTTTACACAGGACATGAAAGCCGCTTTAGAGCCCTACTCTAACCACCCCACACACGACCCAAAACAGATTATGCAAACCATCATGCCTAACGCTGTCAAAATCGGTTTAACCCAATTGGGCGGTTTCTGTGTGAACAAATCAGCAGTTCTCATCGGCTCAGCGTTCCTTTCATTGGAGCAAATGGCATGTTACGGACTCACAGTGCAGGTAATGGATATTTTGGCTCGGTGCAGTACGGTTTTCTACCAGTCCTATACTCCTAAGTTGGCACAGTGCCGCACGCAAAATGATTTACCCCAACTTCGCCATTATTACTTGTTAAGCACGCTCAATATCGTTGTTATTTACGCTGTCGGCGGTTTGTGTTGGATTTTGTTGGGTGATTGGGCATTGGGTATTATTCATAGCCAGACCTCCTTTGTGCCGACAATCATGTTGGCAGTTATGTTGGTTATCAGTCTCTTGGAGCACAACCATTCTACGGCGGCAGGTTTTATTATGGCAGACAATAAAATACCTTTCTTTATTCCGTCCCTTGTCAGCGGTGCAGCCACAGTCCTCTTATTATATGTCTTCGTGGGACTTTTGCATTGGGGTGAAGAAACTTCTACTATTAATGGTCTTTGGGCTCTCATTCTTGCTCCCGGCATCGCCCAACTCGCTTACCAAAACTGGAAATGGCCCAGTGTAGTAATTAAAGAACTGAAAGTACGGAAGTAACGCAATGAAAAAAATTGTAACGATTGTGGTAACATATAACGCAATGGAGTGGATTGATAAATGCATCACCTCATTGCAGAAAAGTTCTGTTCATACAGATGTCATTGTCGTTGATAATGCATCGTTTGATGGTTCGCGTTCGTATATCCCCAATCATTATCCACAAGTTATTTGGTGCCCACAAGATGAAAATTTGGGTTTTGGTCGTGCCAACAATATTGGTTTGAAATACGCATTGGAAAACGACTATGACTATATACTATTACTTAACCAAGATGCATATGTTTTTCCAAACACATTAGAGATTCTTCTTCAATGGATAGATGAAACCACCTTATTAAGTCCAATCCAATTGCGAGGAGATGGGGTGGAATGCGATTTGCGTTTTCGAATTAACACAGTAGAGCGCAATGCAGATACAAAAACGATATCACAAGAGAGATTATTACAACTTCCACCCTACAAATATGAGGTGAACGAGATTCCTGCTGCATGTTGGTTCGTTTCGACCAATGTTATTCGACATATTGGCGGTTTTAATCCTCTATTTTTTCATTATGCGGAAGATACCAATTTCTTACATCGTTTGCAATATCATCACTATCATATTGGTTTCATCTCTGGTGCTTATGTTTGTCACGATAGACCACAAATTTACACATTGACACTTAACAAACAGCGAATTTATCAACAACTTGTTTTGTATGCAGTCAATATCAATGATTCTCCAGTTAAACGATTCGCGCACGTTGTACGCTACGGATTATCACTATTAAAAAGGTCACTACTGGAGGGGGAACCATTCGTTTTCGATTATTGTTCATCCTTATATACGGTGCTTAAACAAACAAAACTTCTCTGCCAAAATCGAATAATGGAACAAAAACAACAGACAAATTGGTTATAGTATGCTCTTATATATACCTTGCATATATTTTTCATTATTGTTTTTTGTGCTTCTAAGAAAGCATAAAGGGATGGATATATCTGCTTTTTTAGCTGCTGTATATGCATTTTCTGCTTTTTGTTCTATTCCCACATATATCCTCCAACTGAGGGATTGGCAAGAAATGATTCCCGTTATTCATGCTTTACCGACATTTGCCTATTGCACATTGATTACTATATGTATTCTGCCGTTTTCATGGTTGCATACTGAAAACATTACATCTATATCCAAACCTAATAGCAAAATATTCGAGGTATTCAGTGGCGTGATGATTTTCACATTTTTTATTACACTAATCAATTTATTCCCAGATATTAAATTGGCTATTCAAAGTGGGGATTGGAAAGAAATAAGATCAAGCATTTATTTTGATGAAACATCTTCTTTATCTGGTTGGAGATATATCATGGCCATTCCGGAAACACTACTTTCTCCCTGTTCGCCTATAATGTTGATATTCTTCTTTTATAGTGTCTGCTTTTTGAATCATAGTCGATTTTATAACTTATTATTACTATGTGCATCCACAACACCTATATTGCCTGCCATTCTCATTGCGGGACGAACTCAGATTATATATTGGTTTCTAAACGGTTTAGTCACATTCTTTTTATTTAAACCATGGATAAAAAGAGAACAACTAAAATTTTTATTGACATTATCTGTTATCTTTGTATCTATTGGGGTAATATATACTACATATGTTGCCATCTCACGCTGGAAAGAAACCAATGACACAGCAGAAATGTTATTGCTATATGCCGGTGAACCTTTCTTGTTTTTCTGTGATTTCTTTGACAATTATACATATTATTCCCCTCATTGGCAACGATTATTCCCATTTACACATTATTTCATTTTAAAACAGAATATCGATTTGTTTGAATATCGGGAACAGATAGAATCAATGACGGGAATGAATATAGGGATTTTTTACACATTCCTGGGGGATATAATGGTAGACATAGGAAAGATAGGAATGATTGCCTATGTTATCATTTTTTCAACATTAACCCGAGTAGTAACGAAAGCGCAAACAGATTCATATCCGTTCTATCGAATTTTGCTTCTAATGATATGTATTATCGTCCCTCTGGACGGATTGTTCTATTATAGTTTTCACACTGTCCGTATGAGTTATTATATCATTTGGACAGGTATTTTATCGTCATTATTTCTCTACTACGAAAAGCATCATGACTAAAGTATCCATTATCATACCTTGCTATAATCAGGCAGATTATATTGAACCCTGCTTGCAATCCATTCGCAACCAAACATTACAAGATTGGGAATGCATTGTTGTTGATGATGGTTCAACTGACGATAGCGCGTCTATCGTCAATAGGATTATGCAACAAGATCCGAGAATACGATTAATTTGCAAAGAAAATGGAGGTACAGCATCAGCAAGAAATGCCGGTCTACAAATAGCACAAGGAGAATATATTCAATTTATCGATGCTGACGACTGGTTCAATGCAGATAAGTTGCAAATACAAACAGAATGGATGGATAATCACATCTCAGATATATCTTATACCTCTTATCAAGATGCATATTTGCGGGAAGAAAAGAATTGGCAATATGTATCTCCCCATATGCATTCTTTAGTGATTAGAAGAAATTTTGTATTGACAATGCTAACACGTTGGGGAATTGATTTCAGTATTCCGCACATGTGCTTACTTTTTAGGACAAGTTTTCTCAAAAAGCAGCAATTATCCTATAACGAGCAAATTAGAGTACGCGAGGATTGGAACATGTTAATAGATTGTGCATATCGAAAAGCCATTATTAAACCTCTCCTATTCTATAACGGAGTCTTTTACCGACATAGCCACAAGAGTAAAACCAGTTCATATTTAAAGATGACATGGGGAAATATTTTGTTTATTTGCCAATATTGTCATCAAATACCTGCAAGACACCGCATATGGTGGGCATATCGTTTATCCGCGGAATTATGGAGATTAATTGGACGAATTATTAAATACCGAGAGTTCAAAGGGTTATCTTGTTTAGCCCCATTAAAAGGACACATCTTCCTAACTATATTTGCCCTCTTGTGGATGCCTATCAGTTTATTTCAAATTCTATTACAAGCAATTCGTACTTATTGGTTATGAAAAAATTATTATGGATAGCCGTTAATTATTGTTCCTATGCAGAATTGGATAAATTATTGTTTTCTATTTCTGTAGCGGCTGCCAATGTGCCCGATATATCTGTTCATGTTGCCGTTGCAGACAATACCGAAAACAATATACAAACGATTAAAACGGATTGGGAAAATATACAGGTAAAAAGTTATTCCACACCTAAAAACTATGGTTATTTGGGTGGATGTAGATTTGTCATGAGCCGGATATCTGATATTTCCAAATACGATTATGTGGTTATCTCTAATGTAGATATAACGGTACAAAAAGATTGTTTTGTGTACTTAAACAAGATGAATATCACTGACATCGGTTGGATAGCGCCGTCCATTGTGTCTCTATCCGAAAAGAAAGATCGGAATCCAAAAATATTGACTCGACAGAATAAGCGTCATTTGCAAATAACCAAAATGTTATATATATGTTCGTGTATTTATCATTGGTATGTTAAATATGTCTATTCCAAACGCAAACATGTAGCATCTATTCCGCAAAATATGGACATATATGCAGGACATGGTTCTTGTATGATTTTTACCAAACAAGCTGCCATACAAAATATTCTTCACAAATATACCCCCTTCCTTTTTTGTGAAGAACATTTCTTTGCGGAGGAAATGCGCAATGCAAAACTAAAGGTTCATTACACGCCATCTATATGTATTAATGACAGCGACCATATTAATACCGGCACGATGCCTGGTAAGCAATATTGCATGCTAAACAGAAAGGCAATATCATTCATAATCAACTCTTATTTTTTATGACAATATTAGAACTTTTTGTATATAATCAAGTTAAAAAGCACCCTTGGTTGAAGGACTTGTTACGCAATGTATATCAAGGATTGTGGGATTTGTTGCCACGTGAGAAAGAAAATCTTAGCGGTGCACAGTGCAAAGAAGGTTATTTCTTGGGGTTTCACGATATACAGCCGTTTTCAGTTGATGGCACAAAAATTTTAGCTCAACATGCCTCATTTGACGGACGTATGCCGCAAGAAGGAGACCTGTTAGACATCGGATATTTCGATTTTATAAATAATCAAATGGGAGATTTCCATAAAATTGGAGAATCATCTGCATGGAGTTGGCATAAAGGATGTCGCTTGCAGTGGGTAGATGCAACGCATCTTATTTACAATACGCAATACGATGGACAACCTGTTGCAATGCTACACAATATTGAAACACAACACACCCAAACACTCAATACAGCAATTGATAGCATTTCCTCGGACGGTCTATGGGCAACAACACTCAGTTACGAGCGTGTCGAAAAGTTGATGCCCGGTTACGGCTATTTACGAGTATTGGACAATGGCTACTGTAACCAACCTGCCCCCGAACAAACAGGATTATTCCTCTATTCCATGGTAAATGGGCAAAAGAAATTAATATTATCCCTATACGAATTGGCAAAAGACTGTTCAACCGAAACCAATCGTTTTCACTATGTTACGCACACTGCTTTTTCAAAAGACGGACGATATATCAGTTGTTTGCATCGTCACGTCAGTTTATCTGATTTAGACAATCGACAAACAAGGTTAATCATATATGACCGGCTGACGAACAAGCATTTTGCATTACCTACTAACGGTATGGTTTCGCATTATGTATGGAATGCTAATAATCAAATTATTGCATATTGCCGCATTCAGGATAAGGATTGCCATGTTTTATTTGCCATTAATAACGGAGATTGTATAGAATGGCGTCGTATTGCTCCACAAAAATTAAATTCTGATGGGCACCAAACGTGGCTAAGCGACACCATGTTTATTACGGATACATATCCGGACAAACGCCGCATGGCGAAATTGTGGGCAGTAAATATCAAGACTGATGAAGTACTGCAAATTGCCAACATATATTCTCCAAAAGAATTTCAAACACACAACATGTATTGTCATATTGCATGTGATTTACATCCGCGTGCCTCTCACGATGGGAAACACATCTGTTTTGACTCTCCTAGTACAGGAAATCGCTCACTATATATTTGCGCCATTAATAATTTTATAACTAAATGATGCCTCTCGTTTCTATCATAATGCCCACCTATAACTGCGGTCATTTCATTGCTCGCAGTATAGATTCCGTGCTTGCCCAAACATTCCAAGATTGGGAACTGCTGATTATTGACGATTGTTCAACGGACAACACAAAAGAAGTTGTACGCCAATACACAAAGGACAACCCACGCATTATTTATCGGTGTTTGGAGCATAACTCCGGCTCGGCAGTCGCCCGCAACACCGCTCTAAAAATGGCACAAGGTCGTTATATCGCTTTTTTGGATTCCGATGATTTATGGCTACCAAATAAATTGGCACATCAACTCCGTTTCATGCAGGAAAACAACTACGGCTTTACTTATCATGAATATACCGAAATAGATGAATTTGATAAGCCGTTAAATCGCTACATAAGCGGTATAAGTCACATTACTCCCTTTCACATGTATGCTTGTTGCTGGCCGGGGTGTTTGTCCGTAATGTATGACACGCATGTTGTCGGTTGTATTCAAATAGAACCTATCCGCAAAAATAACGACTCAGCCATTTGGCTCAAAGCCGTTCATTATACGGACTGTTACCTTTTAAAAGAAAATTTGGCACAATATAGACGGCGTAAAGGCAGCATTACTCCCGCATCCAAATGGCAAAAAACGCGTTGGACATACCGTCTATTCCGCGATGCGGAGCATAAAAGTATAGTAGTCTCTCTATTCTGGACTTTGATGAATATTATAGAGAACAACTATAAGAAAATCTTCTATGTGTATTCTGTTCCCTATACCGCTCATTTGCTTTCTAAACCTACAGAAACAATCAACAACATGGTTTCCGTTATTTGCCCATGTTTGAACGAAGCCAAACGCATAGACACTTGCCTGCATAGTATTTTGCGGCAAGATTATGACCGCTCCAAGTTGGAAGTTCTGTTCGTTGATGGTATGAGTACGGACAGCACGCGCGAAATCATTATGCGTAATACCGAGCAGTATCCGTTTGTCCATTTATTGGATAATCCCCGTCATACTGCCCCATTTGCCATGAATATCGGTATTCAAGCGGCACAAGGTGAATACATCATTCGTATGGATGCTCACTCCGTCTATCCGGATAACTATATATCCACCCTTATCCGTTACTTGCAGACTTTGCCCAACGCACAAAATGTAGGAGCGTTATGCCGTACATTACCCGCCAATCGGTCCAAAATGGCACAAGCCATCGCAATCACATCCTCCCATCGGTTTGGAGTCGGAAATTCGCATTTCCGCACGGGCATTGATACCATTTCCGTTGTAGATACAGTGCCCTTCGGCTGTTGGCGCAAAGAATGGCTTATTCAAATCGGTGGATTTGACGAAGAGTTGACACGCAATCAAGATGATGAACTGAATGCACGAACAATTCAACATGGCGGTTCTATTTATCTCATTCCGGACGTTGCAGTTGATTATTACGCACGAGAAAATCTATCTAAGACATGGAATATGTTTTACCAATATGGACTGTTTAAGCCATTAGTCAACAAGAAATTACATAGACCGGCCACATTGCGTCAATTCGTTCCACCGCTCTTTGTATTATTTTGTTGGACGGTTCTACCAATATATGCGTGCATTCTGATTTGTTTCGCTCTGTGGTATCACAATATTGCTTTACTCCTCACTTTTCCGGCTGTTCATTTTTCCTACGGTATCGGTTATTGGTGCGGTATATGCAAATTACTTACGCACAATTCCTTACAAGTAACTATAAATCACTAACAATATGAATATGAAATTACGTAACATTCCCTTCTCTCCTCCTGACATTGGCGAAGCGGAAATTCAAATGGTAACAGACGCCCTTCGTTCCGGTTGGATTACCACCGGTCCAAAAACCAAAGAGTTTGAAAAGCGGATAGCCACATTCTGTCATGTTTCCAAAGCAGTCTGTCTTAATTCGGCTACTGCAGCAATGGAATTGACTCTCCGTGTATTGGGTATCGGTGCAGGAGATGAAATTATTGTACCTGCCTACACCTACACAGCCACCGCATCGGTAGGACTGCATGTCGGTGCAAAAGTAATCATGGTTGATTCTCAGCCGGATAATGTACAAATGGATTATGATGCACTGGAACGCGCCATTACACCTCGTACCAAGGTGATTATTCCTGTCGATTTGGGTGGCATTGTATGCGACTACAATCGCATTTTCCAAATCGTAGAAGCCAAACGCGCAATGTTCTCGCCATCGAATGATATTCAGCGTGCTTTCGGCCGGTGTATCGTCTTGGCGGATGCCGCACATGGCTTCGGTGCACAATGGCACGGAAAAATGTGTGGTGAAATAGCCGACTTCACTTCCTTCAGTTTTCATGCCGTTAAGAATCTAACCACCGCAGAAGGTGGTGCCGTAGTGTGGAGAGATATTTGCGGTATTGATAACGAAGAACTGTATCATCAATTCCAGTTGCTTTCATTACACGGACAAAATAAAGATGCGTTAGCCAAGACACAACTCGGTGCGTGGGAATACGATATCAAAGGAGCATATTACAAGTGCAACATGACGGATATCATGGCAGGAATCGGTTTAGCACAATTAGACCGCTATCCCCAATTATTGGCGCGACGTCGGCAAATTATTGAGACATACAATCGTGGACTGACAGATTTGCATTGCGCTGTAATGGACCATTACGGAGAGAACCATGCTTCCAGCGGGCACTTATATCTGGTACGTATGTTGGACAAGACTTTGGAGCAGCGTAATGCGGTTATTACCCGTATGGCAGAATTAGGGGTAGCGACCAATGTGCATTACAAACCCCTACCCATGATGACGGCATACAAGGCAATCGGGTTAGATATTAAAGACTATCCCAATAGTTATAATCTATTCAAGAACGAAATCACCCTTCCGCTACACACCCGTCTTAGTGACGAAGATGTGAAATATATACTTGCTGCATTCCATGAAGCGATTATTTGATATAATATGTTCCCTTTTCGGGCTGGCAGTGCTGAGTCCTCTCTTGCTACTAACTGCCCTATGGGTCAAACTGGACTCCAACGGTCCTGTGTTTTATCGCCAATTGCGGGTCGGACAATACGGAAAAGAGTTTCACATTCTTAAATTCCGTTCCATGTATGTAGATAGCGACAAGCACGGACTGATAACCGTTGGCGGTCGTGACCCGCGTGTCACACATGCAGGATATTACATTAGGAAATACAAATTAGATGAATTGCCTCAGTTAATCAATGTATTAATCGGAGATATGTCTTTTGTCGGTCCGCGTCCCGAAGTGCGCAAATATGTGGATTTATATACCCCCGACCAACGACATGTATTGGATGTGCGTCCCGGCATTACAGATGCGGCTTCGATCAAGTACCGCAACGAAAATGACTTACTTGCCACCGCATCGGACCCGGATCGTTACTACACGGAGGTAATTATGCCGGATAAACTGCGTATCAACCTTGAATATGTGGCGCACCATTCTGTATGGGGTGACATTCAACTTATTTGCCAAACACTCAATAGCATATGAATACAAAAAAATTACTTTCTTCGGACATTTTTTCCCATATTCCGGACATCAAGTATATTCCCCGTTGGGGCATATTGCTGATGGACTTATTCCTATGTCTCATCGCATTCCTGACTGCGATGGCAATAGGTAGCAGTTTGTTTGACTACCATATGTGGGGCGTATCATTCCACCTTTGGCAGCAACTTGTAATCCTGCTTACCATACAAACAATGGGGTTTTGGCTGTTTCATACTTATTCAGGCATTATCCGCTTTTCCACTTTTGTGGATATTATCAAGATTTTGCTCTCCCTCTTGTTAACCACTGTTATTCTGCTGATTGTCAATGCGATCGTCTTGCACCTGACTAATCAGCAATTATTCCTCAATACTTCGTTGGTTATTTATCTGTCCGTTGCGTTCATTTTGTTGTTCTGCTTCCGTGTCGGGGTTAAAACCATCTACGATGATGTTATCCGTAAGGGCTCACCCCATAAGCGGGTACTTATTTACGGAACGAAGGCAGCGGGGTTAGCGATTGCCAAGATGTTGCGTTCCTCCGGTTCCGAATCTGAATACCTTCCCATTGGTTTCATTACGGATGGAAGAGATGTCAAATCGTTCTCTATTCAGGGTTTGAAAGTCTATATGATGGACAATGATCTCCCTGTCGTCATGAACCAACTCGGAGTGCATGATGTCATTATCTCTCCTCTCAAAATGAAGGAAATCAATCCGGCAACAGACTTGGATATTTTCCTGAAAAACAATATCCGTATCTTGACCACTCCCACTTTTAGCAACTGGGACAAGGACACCAACGACCACACTCGTATCGGAAAAATTGATGCCCTGCGTATTGAGGATTTGTTGGAGCGTCCTGTTATCCAAATCAATACGGACAATGTGCAATCCATTATTCAGGACCGTACCGTTATGATAACCGGAGCAGCAGGTAGTATCGGTTCCGAACTGGTACGCCAAATACTCAAGTTCCACCCTACTGCCGTTGTCCTGTATGAGCAAGCCGAGTCGCCTCTGCATGATTTACGGTTGGAATTAAAGTCTCTCTATCCCGAAGCGCGCATTGTGGCAGTCATTGGTGACATTCGCAACCGCAAACATTTGGAAGAGGTGTTTGCTGAATATCGTCCGGCTATTGTGTTCCACGCTGCTGCCTACAAGCATGTACCGCTTATGGAGGAGTTTCCCAACGAGGCCGTACAAGCCAATGTGGTCGGTACCAAAAATGTGGCGGATCTCTCGGTACAATATAAAGTGGAGCGTTTTGTAATGATTTCCACCGACAAGGCAGTCAATCCGACTAATGTGATGGGGGCATCCAAGCGTATCGCAGAGATTTATGTGCAAGCGCTCAATCGTGCATTGTGCATTGACAATCGTCAATCCACCAAGTTCATCACTACCCGCTTCGGCAATGTATTGGGCAGCAACGGCTCAGTCATTCCGTATTTTAAGAAACAGATTGCTGCCGGCGGTCCCGTTACGGTTACCCATCCTGATATTATCCGTTTCTTTATGACTATTCCCGAAGCGTGCACACTGGTGATGGAGGCCGCCACGCTGGGACACGGGGGCGAGATATTTGTTTTCGATATGGGACAACCTGTCAGAATTTTAGATTTGGCGCGCAACATGATTCGCCTCGCAGGATTCCAACCCGATGTGGATATACCCATTATTTTCACGGGACTGCGCCCGGGCGAGAAATTGTATGAGGAAGTGCTCAATCAGAAAGAGACCACACTGCCGACTTCCAATCCGAAGATCATGATTGCGCGGGTACGGGAGTTTGATTACGATATGATTGCCCAAGATATAGCACATCTTGCCGAGTTGGCAACAGGCACGAACACTATGAATACCGTAAAGGAGATGAAACATATTGTGCCGGAGTTTAAGTCTAAGAACTCCATCTACGAACAACTCGACTAATTTACCAATTCACCGATTAACCAATAAATATATGGGATTTTTTGATTTTATTAAGAAGAACAAAACGCAGCAAGAACAGCAGCAGGAAGTTGAAGTACTGAACCAAGGGCTGCAAAAAACTAAGGAATCTGTTTTGGATAAGATTTCACGCGCCATTGTCGGTAAATCGACCGTAGATGACGATGTATTGGATAACTTGGAGGAGGCATTTATCACCTCTGATGTAGGTGTAGAAACGACGCTGCGTATTATTGAGCGCATTCGTAACCGTGTCGCCAAGGATAAATACATGAATACGGACGAACTCAATGCCATTTTGGTAGAGGAGACCTGCGCCCTACTCGCAGAAAACACCCAATCTCAACCGTGCATCGTGCATTGTCAACCGTCAACCACCCCATCCCCCTATG
>JAZUGJ010000190.1:0-3013 GCA_045641145.1 Paludibacteraceae bacterium | reverse complement strand
CTAGTTACCTAGTTACCTAGTTTTCTAGTCAACTAGTAAAAAATCGACTACTATGTACAACGATTTTCAGCAATATCTCCAAACCGTGCTTCGCGAAATTCGCGAAGCCGGTTTGTATAAGAACGAGCGTGTCATTATAACGCCCCAATCTTCCGCTATCAAGGTGGAAGGCGGTAAGGATGTTGTCAATTTCTGCGCCAACAACTACTTGGGGTTGGCGGACAACAAAGAGTTGATTGAGGCAGCCAAGGAGCGCATGGATAAACGCGGCTACGGGATGGCTTCCGTCCGTTTTATCTGTGGAACACAAGATACGCATAAGCAGTTGGAAAAAGCCGTCTCGGACTTTTTCGGCACAGAAGATACCATTTTGTATGCGGCTTGTTTTGATGCTAACGGCGGACTGTTTGAACCGTTGTTGACGGCGGAAGATGCCATTATATCCGACGCGCTGAATCATGCTTCCATTATTGACGGTGTGCGTCTGTGCAAGGCGGTGCGCTACCGTTATGCCAACGGCGATATGGCTGATTTGGAAAAGCAACTGCAAGCCGCGCAGGCACAGCGGTTCCGTATTATTGCCACGGATGGTGTATTCTCCATGGATGGCAATGTATGTCCGCTGGATAAGATATACGAGTTGGCGCAGAAATACAATGCTATGGTCATGGTGGACGAGAGCCACTCGGCGGGCGTAGTGGGACGCACGGGACACGGCGTAACTGAATTATACGGCTTGCGGGGCAAGGTGGAGATATTGACCGGCACACTGGGTAAGGCATTTGGCGGTTCGGTGGGCGGATTTACGACGGGTAAGAAGGAGATTATTGCCTTGTTGCGTCAGCGTAGCCGTCCGTATTTGTTCTCCAATTCTATTCCGCCGATGATAGCCGCTGCCGGTATCAAAACATTTGAGATATTGGAGCGGAACAATGATTTGCAAGACCGTTTGCATGCCAATACGGATTATTTCGTTGCCAAGATGAAGGCGGCGGGATTTGATATCAAACCCACACAGTCGGCTATCTGTGCCGTCATGCTGTATGATGCCCGCCTGTCGCAAGAGTTTGCGGCGGCATTGCAGGAAGAGGGTATTTATGTTACAGGTTTTTACTATCCTGTCGTGCCGCAAGGACAGGCGCGAATCCGCGTACAGCTGTCCGCCGCACACACACAAGAACAACTGGACAAAGGTATAGCCGCTTTTGTCAAAGTCGCTAAAGCCCTTGGTGTATTAAAATAAGTGAAAAATTTGTAAATTTGTAAATGTTCTGTTGGATACCTGCATAGCAACTTACAAACTTACGAATTCTTAACTTACAAATTGAATTTCTATGAAAGCATTGGTTAAACGCTACGCGGATTATGGTATTTGGATGGAAGATGTCCCGATGCCGGAAGTGGGGGTCAACGATGTCCTCATTAAGGTGACTAAGGCCGCTATTTGCGGTACGGACTTGCACATGTATAAGTGGGACGAGTGGTCTCAAACCCATTGCCAACCACCTTATATCATGGGACATGAGTTTGTGGGCACGGTCGTGGAAACGGGACAGGGAGTAAGAAATGTAAAGGTCGGCGAGCGTGTAACGGCAGAGGGGCATATTGTATGCGGGCATTGCCGTAACTGCCGGCGCGGGTTAGGACATGTGTGCGAAAATTCCTTGTCGGTGGGTATATTCGGTAAGGACGGCGCTTTTGCCGAATATGTTGCTATTCCTGAGTCTAATATCGTCAAACTCCGCCCTGAAATACCGGACGATTTTGCCGCCATTATGGACCCCTTTGGCAATGCCACCCATACAGCACTGGCATTCCCGTTATTGGGCGAAGATGTGTTGATTACGGGAGCAGGGTTGATAGGTACAATGGCGGCAGGAATATGCCGGTACGCCGGTGCCAAACATATTGTGGTGACGGATATCAACCCTCTGCGCTTGGAGATTGCCAAGAAAATGGGCGCCACATTAACGGTGGACGGATCGAAAGGACAGACGGTGGAGTGGGCGATGCAGCAACTCAATATACGCGGTTTTGATGTCGGTTTGGAGATGTCGGGTGCCCCCGCTGCTTTTAACGAAATGGTGGAGCACATGTACAAGGGTTCCAATATCGCCCAATTGGGTATTTTGCCGTCCAATACACAGGTCAACTGGTCGGATGTTATTTTTAATGCTTTGACTATTAAAGGTATAACAGGTCGTCGCATGTGGGAGACATGGTATCAAATGGAGCAAATGCTATTGGGTGGCTTGGATTTAAGTCCGGTCATCACGCATCGGTTTAAGTTCGACGATTTTCAAAAGGGCTTTGATGTAATGGAGAGCGGTCAATGCGGTAAGGTCCTTTTGGAGTGGTAACCATTTTTTGTTCAAATCTTAACAAAATGCAACTTTTGTGTCCGATTGGGTTGCACATTCCCCCAAAAACAATTCAATAAACGCGAGTCCGCATCGCGACCTTCTCGCGACCACCTGCACACCTCGTTCAGCCCAATTAAACCTGTTGTATCTTCAAGGGCACCGACCTCGCTGATGTTGTTTCTTCGGACGCCGCCTTTCGCTGACGCGAAATTCCCCCGAATGGTAGTCCTCGTCTTTATTAAAATGTGCAAACATCGGGCAAAGGCGTATCGCCTCCTAATATCTGTTTTTGCCGGTATTTGTATGAGTAAACTCCTACCACACCGCCTAAAACATCTATTCAGTAGGTAAAATACCTACTTTCTGCCCGATTTATTTGCACATTCCAAATTTTTGTTGTATATTTGCAGCGAAATTGGTGTGAAGTCTCTGGTGATCGAATATCGGACTCCCACTTGGAGACGAGAACAGTAGCGCATACTTTGCACCCGAGTAACCATTAAAACCAATACAACAATGGATTTGATGAAGATTGCCGAAGAGGCATTTGCCGGTGAGAAAAAAGAGTTTCCGGCTTTCGCAGCAGGTGACCAAATCACCGTGGCTTATCGTATTAAAGAGGGTAACAAGGAACGTATTCAGGAGTTCCG
>JAZUGJ010000189.1:0-3491 GCA_045641145.1 Paludibacteraceae bacterium | reverse complement strand
CATGGCTACGATCCGACTTAACATCATTGCTCATCCACAGAGCCAATCGCAGTCCGTGGCAGAACAAGGTACTGCTATTTACTACATAGAAAATGGCATCCTATATGTAGAATCGGATGTCGTATTGGGTGGCATACAGTTTACTTTTGATGCCAATAAAGAGGTATCTGCTTTCACACCATTGGCTGTGCTTAAATCATTTGAGAAAGTAGGTACCTGGACTACAGACAGCCAATATACATTTATGGCTTATTCTATGTCAGGTCAAACAATCGGTGTAGGTAAGACAGCACTCATGCAGATTGAGGATGCCGATATGACCGATATTGTTCTATCAGATACACACGGGCACAATGTTAAAGCTATTCCTCAAGCCGTTACCAATCTGAATGGAACCATATCACACCCTTGTATCCGCAAAGCACTTCACAAGGAACAAGTATATATCCTCTATGGAAACAAGAAATTCAATGTTTTAGGTTTGGAAGTTAAATAATACGATTCCTATGCAACGCGGTTATTTATTATTGTTACTGATTGGGTGGTGTGCCTTTGTGCATGCTACCAATCAGGTTACACTCTCTACCACCGACGGTGCCCCAGGAGATACAGTGACACTCACAGCCAGTCTCGCCAATACGGACCCTGTCTCAGCGATAGAGGTGGTTGTTCCAATAGGTGAGCATATATCCTACGTGCAGGAATCCGCTGTATTAAATAGTGCCCGTAACAATGGACATACCCTCTCTGCTTCGCAGGTGGGAAACGAATTGCGCGTGTATATCTATAGCATATCCTTACAAACTCTGCAAGGTAACGAGGGCGAATTATTCTCATGTAACTTGGTATTATCCGATGAACCTATTGTGCAAAATATTACGCCGACTATTGTATTAAGCGATGCTACAGGTACTATAATCAGCAGCACCGCAACCCCTGCATTGCTCACTATCTTAGCCCCAAAAATGGAGGTGCAAACACCTGCCATTGACTATGGACATATACCTATTCGTGCCACATACACTAAGCCGCTTACCATTCGCAATGTGGGTACAGTTCCTTTGACGATTTCGGCTATTGATTTTTCCGCAGACGAGTTCTCCCACGCGACTCTTCCTCTTGTAATTGCAGCAGGTGGCTCGCAGTCTGTCACCTTGACTTATGCCCCTACGCAGCGAGGCGCTATACAGGAGTCGGCAGTTATCACATCTGATGCGGTTAATGGGCAATTTGTGGCGGTAAAAACGGTCTCGCTGGTTGCAGACCCGTTCTCGGTAAATGAACTCCATGTGGGAAAAATTTCAGGTATTGCGAATGATACGGTATCTGTCCACCTTACCATGAACAATATGGAACCTATTGTGGCTGGCGAAGTCAGTTTCAAACTACCCAAGCAATTGATAGCCGTGTCTGATGGTTTTACTCTTTCGTCTCGTGCTTCCGACCATCAAACGATGATGCGTACACACGGAGATACCGTAACCTATTACTTCTATTCTCCCTCTAACAGTCCTTTGGCGGACAATGACGGTACAATCGGCGCGGTTCATTTGTTGATAGACGGTTCCAGTAGTACTTACACCCTCACCCCAAAAAATGTAGTCTTGGCGAATGCAACCGGCGAAAATATGGTATCTGCCACTTCAAATGGCAGTGTTCAAGCCAAAAGTCCGCGTATATCGGCTTCAACTACTTTGTCCTTGCCCTATACATCCGTCACAGACACTGCTTTGGCAACATTCGCTATCCGCAATCAAGGGGCAGCCCCGCTCACAATCCATCAAGTCTCTTTCCTGCAAGAAGGTTTCTCGTGCGTTTCTTCCTTACCGATCTCGCTGAACGCAGGGGGTTCCGGTACGATAGAGGTGCGCTATATTCCAACAAAGGAGGGTGTGTACAACACCACCATGCAGATTTATTCCAACGATCCGGCAGAGCGGATGCACTCCGTCAGCGTATCTTCCTCTATCTACGAACCAAACCAATTAACGGTTAGTGGACAAGTAGAAAATAATGAATATGTTCTGTGCGTTGACCTGCAGAACTATTCCGATGTTACTGCCATTCAGTTTGATATACAGGGACTTCCTGCCACAGGTGTTAGGATTACCCCCTCGTCTCGTCTCTCTCAACACACAGTTATGCTCACTCCAATGGAAGATAGTTATCGAGCAATTGTTTATAGTATGACTAATAGTTCAATTAGCGACCATAGTGGTGAAATACTACAAATCATATTCCCTATCGCCGGTCTGTCATCACTTACTGCCACTATCAGCAATATGGTAATCAGTTCAATAGATGGCAAAAACAAAAACTCAGGAGAATCCGTTCAGTGGAAAGTCCAGCTGCCAGATGCACCCACGACCACTCCGAGTTTAGTGACAAGTAATATATCAAACCAACATTTTATCAAAGTCATCAAGAACAACCAACTCCTCATTCTCAACAACGAGAAACTCTTTAACGCTCTTGGCGGAAGGGTAAGATAAAGCCAAAAACAAAGAAAGTGGATTTGCAAATGAGAATCCACTTTTTTTTTGAAAATCTTAACAAAATGTAACTTTTTGGGCTGAAAGGGAAAATTTCACCCTTGCTTCACCCTTCGTTCATCGTTCGAAGCGCGTTCGTTCACGTCCCAATCGCAAAATCTTAAAAAAAGTGCAACTTTTTAGGATTACAAAAAAACGAGAGTCGCAACATATGTATATCATATGTATAAGACATGTATAACAAAGGCGAAAACGAACAGGGTGGAGGTGATGGGGCGGGGTTGCCTTTCGCATAGAGGGCTACAGCCCTAACACGCTTTTTACAAACGCTTCCTTGTCAAAGGCGCGTAAGTCGTCTATTTTTTCGCCAACACCAATGTAGCGGACGGGAATATGAAACTGGTCGGAAATACCAAGTACAACACCCCCTTTGGCTGTACCGTCCAATTTGGTGATGGCAAGCGAAGTTACCTGTGTGGCCTGCGTGAATTGTTTGGCTTGCTCAAAGGCGTTTTGACCCGTGGAACCGTCCAAAACCAACATGACATCGTGCGGAGCATCGGGCACCACTTTCTGCATGACGGACTTGATTTTAGTTAGTTCATTCATCAAGTTGATTTTATTATGCAGTCGTCCGGCGGTGTCAATCAGCACCACATCAGCGTTGTTCTTGACTGCCGATTGCAATGTGTCATACGCCACGGAGGCGGGGTCAGACCCCTGTTGCTGCTTAATAACCGGCACGCCGGCACGCTCACCCCAAATACATAGTTGCTCTACTGCGGCTGCACGGAAAGTGTCCGCTGCGCCCAAATAGACTTTCTTACCGGCGTCCTTGAACTGTTTTGCCAATTTGCCGATAGTGGTCGTTTTGCCTACACCGTTGACACCAACCACCATGATGACATAGGGGGATGGGGTGGTTGACGGTTGACAATGCACGATGCACGATGACGGTTGACTTAATCGATTGACGGTGGACAATGCACGATGCACGGT
>JAZUGJ010000188.1:0-10774 GCA_045641145.1 Paludibacteraceae bacterium | reverse complement strand
GGTGAGGACGCTGAACCGTCCGCCCACATTATCGGGAATGACATAGGTCTGATAGCCCTCGATGTCCGCCACTTTTTTGGCAGCGCCTTTGGCTTTGTCGGTGATGCAGACGATGAGGTCTTTAGCAGCGTCTTTGCCGACTTGTTTTTCGAGCATCGTCTTGAGCAGCCGGAAGGCGAGTGCGGTCTCGGTGGTTGTACCCGACTTGGATATATTGATGATGGCGAAAGTCTTGCCGGAGAGCAGTTCGATAAGGTCTGCCAGATAGTCCTCGCCGATATTATTGCCGGCATAGACGATACGGGGGTTATCGGCGTTGAGTCCGAAAGAATGGTCCAGCGCCTCGTTGACGGCACGCGGTCCGAGATAGGAGCCGCCTATACCGGCGACAACGATTATCTCGGCTTTGGCGCGTAGCCGGTCTGCCGTGGCCTGTATATCGTTGAGGAACGAGTCGGTTGTCTCAGAAGGCAGGTGTACCCACCCGAGAAAATCATTACCTTGACCTTTGCCGTTTTCCAGCAAGAGATTGGCTGCCTGTGTTTGTGCAGCGAGTTCATCTAAAGTGCATGCGGGCACAAAGGGAGCCGCATTTTGTAAACATAGTTTCATATGTAAATTTGTAAATTTGTAAATTTGTAAGTGTGTAAGTTTGTAAATTAACTTAGTCGTTGTGTCAGTTCCTGAATAACGATGGTAGGCGACTGGCGTTCATAGAGGATGGCGTACATGGCATCGACGATAGGGAGCGAGACATGCAGCGCTTCGTTGGCGATGTGGATGCAGTTAGTGCCGTAGTAGCCCTCAGCCACCATCTGCATCTCCATTTGCGCCGCTTTGACCGAATAGCCCATACCTATCATCTGACCGAATTGCCTGTTGCGACTGAATCTGGAGTACGCCGTTACGAGTACATCACCCAGATAGCCGCTGGCGTTGATGTCGCGGTGTCCGATATTGATGGCTTGTGCAAAGCGTTGTATTTCCTGAATAGCGTTAGCGATAAGGACGGATTGGAAATTATCGCCATAGCGCAGACTCTGGCAGAGACCGGCGGCGATGGCGTATATATTCTTCATGACAGAGGAATATTCGAGTCCCACGACATCGTCACTGATACAAGTCTTGACATATGGCGTTGAGAGCAGAGTGGCAATTTGTGACGCCCTCTCGCGGTCGGAACAGCCGATAGTGAGGTAACTGAGCCGCTCGAGCGCTATTTCCTCAGCATGACAGGGACCTGCGATGACGGCAAGCCGGTCGGCAGGCATATCGAATTTGGTTGCCAGATAGTCCGTCACTATCATGTTCTCGTCGGGAATCATACCTTTGACAGCCGTGATAACCGTTTTATTTTTCAGGGAGCGACGGATTCTGCTTGTCGTCTGCTTGACATAAGGCGACGGGATAGCCAAAATCATAATATCCGACGCAGCGATGATTTTGTTGATATCGGTGGAGAAGAATATACGCGATGTATCGAACTTGGCATTACTCAGATAACCCGGGTTCTGTCCGCGTTCGACAAAGGCGTCGATGGTCTCCTGACGGCGAATGAACCAATTGATTTCGGATTCGTTCTCCATGACTATCTTAGCGAGTGCGGTTGCCCACGACCCGCTACCTAATATGGCTACTTTACTCATAGCGACAAATGATATTCGGCACTACTCTCCCAACAGCGGAGAGTGACGGTGCGTTTCATGAGGTTGGTGGTTGAATTGATGACCGTGTACCAATAGCATGGCGGTGTGAGTCGGCGCAGGTCTTTGAGGTCGATAGACTGACCGAACCGCAAAGCCCAGACGGTGGGTGCCAGCACATTCAGTATGGCGGTGTCGGTGGTGAGTATCCACGGTGTGGTGCAGCGGCGGACATCCCCATTGTAGATATCAAATTTGCCGTCTGCATTGAGGGGGATACTATGGCTGAACTCGCTGCGCGTATCAAAATCGTGAATCAGGTCCCCATCGTGTAGCGCGCGCATTATCTTACTATAATAAATGCGGTTCATGAGTTCCATGATATCCTTTTCGGAACTTATTTGATCATAGTTATCTTCGATGACCTTTGCGCGGCCATATCCGGCACCGAACTGAGATTTCCTGCCAAAATCTTCAGCGATGTAGAAATTGGCTTGGAAATGCTGTTGAGGCGTGAAGACGGCTTTATTGTCGCCAAACTCAATCAAGCCGTAATTGCCGGTTGTATCGCCTATCAAGAAGCAGCGGTTCCACGATTTCTGTCCCTCGCCGAGATAGTTATATATATCCAACTCGTCCAACATGGCGACCGCCTCGTTGACCGTGGCGCAACGGGAAGCGAGGTAATAAGGCAACTGACGGATAAAGAGTCGCGTCTTATCGGGATTGGTACCCGGGCACAGTTCGATAAGTGTACCGTCAATACCTTCCTCGTAGGGGCGCATATTTACCTCTATATAAAAGCCCTTCTCGTTGAGGATATCCATCGACCCGTTCCACGGCATCGTTTTGGCAAAGTCCTTCGGCACTCCCTGTTTCTTCACGGTGACAAAATCGGGGCAGTCGGCGGCATAGGAATAGAAGAGGTGCATCGTACGGTATTTACCGCCCGTGGTGCGGAAGACATAGACCGGATGTTCACTGACGCTCAAATCCATGTTCCGACCGAATACGAGGTCTGTTTCCAACTGCTTGCACATAGCAGTACAGCCGGAATTGTCCGGCCACGCTGACGGATGGGTAGCCATATATTTTTCAAACACGACCGGGTCCTCCGCCTCGATATCCTCCGTTATTTCCACCACATAGTCCCCCAGCACTTTGACCGGCAAATAAGTTGTCTGCTGTGGTTCTTCCGGCTGATTATCAGTGCTTTTACAGCCACTAAAAAGCAGCAAAGAAAGGGCAATAATGCCATAAAAAGATTTTCTCATAGTATATGTGTTGTTTTAATTATCCACTTCGGGCTTCATCGTCGGGAAGAGGAGCACTTCCTGTATAGTGGGTTGCCCCGTCATGAGGATAGCGAGACGGTCGATACCGATACCGATACCGCTGGTAGGCGGCATACCGTATTCGAGTGCGCGCATAAAGTCGTGGTCAATAACCATGGCTTCGTCGTCGCCTTTCTTGGCAAGGTTCATCTGGTCCACAAAGCGGTTATACTGGTCGATAGGGTCGTTCAGTTCGGAATAAGCATTCGCCAATTCCTTACCGTTGACCATCAATTCAAAGCGCTCGGTCAAGCCGGGTTTGGAGCGGTGCATCTTGGTAAGGGGTGACATCTCGACGGGGTAATCGGTGATAAAGGTGGGCTGAATGAAAGTACCTTCGCAAGTCTCACCAAATATCTCGTCAATCAGTTTGCCCTTGCCCATTTTATCCGTATCTTCGACACCCAACTGTCTGGCGATAGGGCGGATTTCGTCCTCACTCATGGTGCTGAGGTCGTAGCCCGTCTTTTCCTTAATGGCATCAAGGATAGGCAGGCGGCGATAGGGTGCTTTGAAATCGACTTCGTGGTCACCAATCTGCACCTTGGTCGTACCGTTGACGGCGATAGCGATGCGCTCCAGCAACTGCTCGGTGAAGGACATCATCCAATTATAGTCCTTATACTGTACATACAATTCCATGCAGGTAAACTCGGGGTTATGGCTGCGGTCCATGCCCTCATTGCGGAAGTTGCGTCCAATCTCATATACCCCCTCGAAACCTCCCACGATAAGGCGTTTGAGATAGAGTTCGGTAGCGATACGCAGGTACATATCCACATCCAGCGTGTTATGGTGCGTGATAAAGGGGCGTGCGGAGGCGCCTCCGGCTATCTGTTGGAGAATAGGAGTCTCCACTTCGGTATAGCCCGCCTCGTCAAAGACCTGACGCATGGTGCGGAGAATGGTGGCGCGCTTGAGGAAGGTGTCCTTAACGCCCTCGTTAACCACCAAATCGACATAACGCTGACGGTAACGCTGCTCGGGGTCATTAAAGCCGTCGTAAGCGACACCGTCTTTATATTTAACGATAGGCAGAGGGCGGAGAGACTTGCTCAGGACGGTCAGTTTTTTGGCATGAACGCTAATCTCCCCCATCTGAGTGCGGAAAACAAAGCCCTCAATACCGATAAAATCACCTATGTCCAGCAATTTTTTGAAGACAATATTGTACATATTGCGGAGTGCTTCCGCGGGCAGATTGGCATTCGGGTCGTTGGCAACCATGGCAGGGACTTCGGCGTCTTCCGCCAATTGTATATCGTCCCGGCTGACATAGACCTGAATACGACCTTTGGAGTCCTGTATCTCAATAAAAGATGCCTTACCCATGATACGCTTGGACATCAATCGTCCCGCGATACTGACCGGCGTGCCGGTAGTCCACCGCGCATCGGGAGCGGGTTGCCCGTCCGTACCATCCACAAAAGCGGCTTTGATATCGGCAGAATAACCGGTTACGACATATTCGGCAGCGGGATAGGGATTGATACCCATGTCACGCATCGTTTGTAATGACTGTCTGCGTACTTGTTCTTGTTCTGAAAGTTCCATATTATTTACGTTTTTTATTCATTTGACAGAGGATACACTTGTCGGCAGGCGGCAGGTCAAACAAGACCGTAAATTTGATACCGGCAAAAAGGTTATGCATTTTCTTTCCGTCCGTCCATTCGGAATTGAAAGCATGCTGCATTTCAAATTGGTCGAAGTTCCATTTCTTGTCAAAAGGAATAAAAAATGCATAATCAGCCGAGTTGGGGTTGATATTGAGCAAGCCGTAATCGGCAAACGCCGCCAAACGGTAACGAACCGTATTACGATGAAACTCATAACCAATCTCCGCCGAAGCCATGATATCTATTTTGAAAGGGACCTGACCGCCGTCCGCCTTGACAGGCACCGTCTTGCGGTAGCCGTGGTTATCCATTTCCTCATGCGTACCGATAAAAATATCATAATCCGCCGTAGAAGTTACATTCTGCGACACATGCGTTTTCCCCCACAAAGCAAGATTGAGTTTGGCACCCGCCATTCCATAGAAACCGTTGATATTGCCACCAAACAGAATAGGAATCTGGAGATATAGCGTGCGGGCTATATCCTTGCGCTCGGAGGTGGAATAGGTCAGCATATCAATCGGTATATTCCTCGAATCCACCAAGTTACCTCCCTTGCCGGAGGGTAACCAACGGGAATCTTTTCCCCACATCGAATATGCCATGTCACGATTGGTGAAGGACATATCCTCCACCCCATAACGCACACCTTGGAAAGAAGCGGCGACACCGGTTTGAAGCATGAAATAGTTGTGCTGGAATTCATAAACAAATCCCAAGCCGAAATCATAACCACCGGGGGTGTGATTGACGATATCCATATCGTGTAGGATAGTCGAATAGGCGGCAGAGAGAGAGAGACCGAACAAATGACGGTTACCGGCATAATCGGTGGACATCAGTCCGTAACGGTCCTTATCGCGCGGCGAGTCCTTTTTGGTAAAATGTTTCGGGTCCGTCTGAGACAAGCGCGAGGCAGCAGACTTTTCATCAGGTATGACACGCTTCTGCGCCGCCAAGGGCAAAGATAACGATAACGCTAACGCAAAGAGTGCAGTGTGTAGTGTGTAGTGTGTAAAGGACATTTTATGTACTATTTGACTGTTTACAAAATACTATTTTTAGTGGACAATAACTTTCACTTCGCGTTCACCGGCACCGCGGTCGTAGAGACGGAAGACATAGCAACCCGCCACAGAAGGCATGCGTACCTTGAAGGCATTATGGTCCAGATTATCATAACTGCCGCTGGTGTAGAGGGAGCCATAAATATCATACAACTCATATTCACCCCCCGAGACGGACAGGATATTGACAATAGGATTTTCTTTCGGCACATCCGTAGGAACGACCGAGACATACGGTGTGGATGGCATAATAGGATCCGTACCGTCAATAGTCGGTGTCATAGCACACGTGCAAATGAAATAATCCTCGCCAACGCGCTTCAAATCAACACTATACTGCGCCCCCTCAGTCAAGTAATGGGGGTCGTAGAAATAAGGTTTGACCGCACCGATAATCTGCTCGTTATCCCTATACCACTGATACTGAGAGAAGGTGTAGCCACCGTTCAGTTCGGGGGCGTAGATTTCAATAACATCATTCCAGTGCTGCGGCAAAATCCAACTGGGATAGAGTACCGTGAAATGAATAGAATCGCTGAGCAAACTATTATCCTTGCAGACACCGTTGAAACTGAGGCGTGCCGCATAGTGGTCGGGGCGGATATAGTTGTATTTATCCGCCGTATAAGGCATATTGATGGCAAGTATATTATCCGTAACGGGCAGATTAGACTGGTCTATAAAGCCGTGGTTACGAGCATTCTGTGAATACTCGACATTGAAAGTCGCGGGACGCTTTCCGATAAAGCGGAAGAGTACCTTAAGCATAGACGAGTCGGCACAAACATCTAAGCCCTGAACGGTAATGCGCGTAGGTTCAATTTCGGTGAGGTAGATTGTCGTAATCTCAACACAACGGAACTCATTAGTACTTTCATAACGATAGGTTCCACCGTGTATCCAAACCGAATCGCCATAGACATAGGTGTCGCCGGTACAGATAGTATCGTAAATCGTGTCGTATTGGAAAGAATGCACCTGGAGATTCAACTGATAGACCGAGTCACAATAAGTATAGACTGTAGTCAGCGAATCAAAGAAGGTGAAACTCTGTTCCTGAGAAGGCAGCACCTCAACATACTGTGTTATATTACGCCATGTAAAGGTGAAACTTTGGTTGGCACAGATGGAAGAATCGGAGGGCATCCAATACGCCTGATGAACGGTTAACTTGAGATAGTAAATACTATCACAGCCATAGACAGTGTGCAATTTAACCGAATCTTCCATGTTGCAAGCCACCGCACTTTGATAGGAGCGTCCTTGCCAAGAATAAGTTTGGTTGGAGCAAATAGTGTCGTAGGTAGTCTGTATATAGGTCGGATGAACCGTAACGACATGTTGAACAGCACTATCGCAGCCATGAACAGACGGCAGGATAGTATCCAATGTAAAGATACCGTCCGAATGGTCCGGAGAAACCCACTCCTCGCGCGTATTATATATATGTCCGTGGAAATTATACGTTTCGTTGTCACAAATCGCTTGTCGGTCAACCGATACGGGTGTCAAATAAGCCGGATAGACGATAAGTTGCAGGCAGAATGTGGAGTCACAACCATGACCCGGGTATGCCGTAGTGGTATAACGAACGGTATCCACATAGGTACCTACCGAATAACCGCCACCCGCCTGCGAACCTGCATAGGTATTACCTTGGAAAGTCAGCACCTCATTTTCGCAGATAGTACGAACTGAATCGAACTTATAAATCGGCAATACCGTCAGTTGCAATTCAAAGACACTATCACAACGATTCGCTGCACTGCTATACGATTTACGATAGGACGCAGTGCCTGCCGTAGCGACAGATATCGGGTTATCCAATGTTTGTACATCACCGAACTCATTACGCCATATATATTCAGTATGAACAGTATCTTGGCAAACGGTATCTGTTTGGGTAAATTTCCATGTGGGGTAAACAGTTACCAAATGACGAACGGCACTATCACAATTATGAATAGTGGGCACAACGGTATCCAACGGGAAAGTACGGATTTCACGAACCGGTGATACCCATTCTCCGTGGGCATTGTAAATATGTCCGTGGAAATTATAGGTCTCATCGTCACAAATCGAATACGCATCCTCTACGGCGTCATAAGTAGGATAAACTATCAAGCCGAAGCAATACGTGGAGTCACAACCATGACCCGGGTATGCCGTGGTGGTATAACGAACAGTATCCACATAGGTACCTGCCGAATAACCGCCACCCGCCACCTTGCTTCCGACATACTCTCTTCCTTGGAAAACAAGGGTCTCGTTATCACACATCGAATACGTGGAGTCAAACTTATAAACAGGCAGGACAGTGAGTTGCAAGAAGTAGGTGGAGTCACATGAATACTGCGTTGTTTTGTACTCCTTCTTGTAATTAAATGTTCCTACTACATTTTGCGGGATGGGGTTATCTAACGTAATAACATCACCCTGCTCATTTACCCAAGTATATTCAGTATGAACGGTGTCCTGACAAATGGTATCGGTCTCATAAAAATAGTAGGTGGGATAGTTATAAACTTGCAGGTAATAAATGGAGTCGCAATGACATACCCCTTTGGTAACAAGACTGTCTGAATATAGTCCCTCCTCCGATACTTGCTGTCCGCGCCATTCGATTGTTTCGTTACGGCAGATTGTGATGGTATCAAAGAAATGGTAATAATCGAAATAATGTACGTCCATGACAAATGTACTATCGCAGCCATTCCCCGTTTCAAAAATCGCCCTGTAAGTAATCCAAAGAGCCGTCCCGTCTTCATCGGGGTCGTAATAAATTTTCTTTGAATGCCAGTTCATCGTATCATTTTTACACATATTTTGTCCTGTGGATTTTTCATACGAGGGCAAAACATACAAATGCAATACATAAACAGAGTCAATATGGTGCGCTACCGTATAACAGGTGTCGTAGTAACTACGCGAGGCATTATGGTTCAAGTTACGGAAACGGCTACTATATTCCGTCCGCCAATGATACGGTACATTGTTACAAGTCGTGTCGTACTGGTGGAAGCAATAGGAAGGATAGATATTCAAGGTATCAATCAATATGCTGTCGCAGCCGGCAATATTTTTAACCGTATCTGTGAGAACGACCTGTCTATCCGGACGCACAATAGTATAATCCGACACATGATATTCCGCCGCATAATGGCAGTTAGCAGGGATATCATGGCAGAACGACCATGTGGTATCATTATCACCGATGGATTCTTTCAGATAAGTGATATCCATACCATGCATGTCCATCACTAAATGTTCTGTTTGGGTACAGCCAAATTCGGAATAAGTAACCACCGAGTCTTTATGTACCCCCCGACTCCAAACGATGAAAGTATCAATCTGCAAGTCAAGAACCATCTGATTGAGCAAAGCACTATCATTGAAATAGTTACCCACATACATGCGATTATTCCAACGAACCGTATCATTATCGCACATTATCAGGGAATCCGTATGCTCATAAATAGGCGGCACATAGAGCGCCAATGTCCAAATACTATCACAATTCGTTTGGCGACTATGAACGCCATGCGGGTCAATGAAAGAAGTTTGTGTAGTAAGCGAATCAACGAAGGTAAACCACCCCGCTTCATCAGTACGGATAGCATTTACACGCTGACGACGAACCGCATCCCACAATGGATACTCGTGCTTTTCCCATATATAAGGCAAATTTTGGCAGATAGTATCCGAGTCTTTCAACAGATACGATGGCATCTTATAGAGTTTGAGCACATAAATACTATCAAAATCAAGAGCCGTTTTCAAACTGTCATATCGGTATGCGAACTCACCGGTTATATCTGCGCCGGCAATTGTAATAGTCTGCGAACCGCCGTCTTGAGTAGGACAAGTCCACTGATAAGTACAATTGTCGCATACATAATCATACGTAGTGTCACGGAAGACTTTACCGATACGCAAGGTTAAGATTCGTGTACTATCGCAAGAGTAAGTTCCAACATGGTGAGTTAGATATGTTACCGAGTATGTGTTAATCGACTCAGAGGCAATAACTACGGTCTCATCAGGATTGGGAACATAAGGGCACTTTTCACCCATATATGTGGTGCCCTCCCAATGAATACTATCTTCATCGGACATGGTTTTTCTAATGTCTATCTTGTAAGACGGTAGAACGGTTAAGTTAAGTACCATAACGCTATCGCATCCCTTGTCGGGACATTCGGAGCAAGAACGTGTGAGCGTGGAATCCATGTAAACGTAATTGCCGGCTATGTTGATAGGAATTGCCGTTGGTGCGATACGTTGATGAGTGCTTGTGCTGTAAATAGTGCGTCCTTTTCTGTCTGTCCACTCCCAAGAGGTGTTGACGGTATCTTGGCAAATAGTATCAAACTGCTGAATGAGGTAGGTAGGATGAATGTAAATGACATGTGCCACGGCACTATCACACCCGAATGCCAACGATTTAATCGTGTCTAAAAGGACTTGCCGATTGATACGATTATCCCCCTCTTCGTGTGAACTGATGACCCATTCACCATTTGCGTTGTAGATTTTGTCGTCCACAAACGTGTATGTATCATTGTCGCAGATGTGAACATAAGTAGTATCTGTTTCTTTGACAGTTGGATAAGAAGGACGGATGTGGAGCACTAAGTTCCATGTCGAATCACAGCCGTGTATAGTGTGATAAACGGTATCGTCTTTATACTCCTCTTGTGCAGACAAATCCTTGATTACCCGATAGAAGTCTTCTTCCTTGTATGTCCCATCGAAATATTGCCCTACATATAGGCGATTTTCCCAATGTAAGGTATCGTTTTCACAAATGGTGTATTCAGCCGTTTGGTTATACACACTATCTACGCGTAAGTGCAACGCCCAAACACTATCGCAACTATGGTCACCTATCGTACCAATGCTATCATGGAAAATATACAAACCAACAGGCAATGTCGATACAAACTCTTTCGGATTCGTTATCCACGTGTTCGTATTTGTCAAATAGAGTTGACGATCATGATCTAGCCACTTATACTCGCTGCCCTGACAGATGGAGTCCTCTTTGGTACGATCCGATACTACAGGGTAATACGGCAATATGCTCAACTCCAAGTAATAGATACTGTCAA
>JAZUGJ010000187.1:0-10724 GCA_045641145.1 Paludibacteraceae bacterium | reverse complement strand
GATCATCGTTGCACCTCCTTTCTGACAAAAGACAGTATATATATAAATGATGGTTAGCGTTATTGTGACAGCAACTCGGCAGGGTAGCTACTCCTTGTCCCATCATTCATATCAAGTTTAGTTATACAGGACGCTACTCCTGTGCTGTGTGATTTACACACCTCACGCTTTCACGTGAGTGCAGACTATATCTTCACCCTCTGTGTAGGGTGCCTACCACTTCGGCTCGCTTGAGCCTACTCCCTTACGGGATAGTCGTTGGGGTTTCCCTTTCGGGCTTACCTGCTGATTTACCATTGCTAAAGTGTTTAGGGTTTAACCTTGCACCATCTCACAACTTTTTTCTACTTTCGTAACCGTTACGCTTGCACCTTGACGGTACTTCGCTTTGGTGTGTGAGCTTTAGGCGTTTCCAGCATTTCAATAGGTTTATTATTACGCACATTGCTGTACGCCAGTACTATAATGTAGATTGCTCGTCGTTAGTTATAAACTAACTCGCAATTACCTCTAATATTGGGACTTTTCTTCTCCCTATACCGCATTTAGTCTCCTCTCACCGCTTTTCGTTGGTACGCACGACTCCCTCGTACATACCAACGAATAATAGCAATTTTTTAGAGATAGTTTGCAGGAAGATTTGAAGAAAATCTGCAATAAAGAGTTATCTGATAGGGATTTTTGTAAACTTGTGACCGTAGAATTCGAACTCCCCGTCGTATGTTTCTGTCAGCTCATATATCCTGTCTTTAGACAACTCTATCATTCTGAAGAAGGATTCGTTGGGCTTTCCAAACAAAACTTCGAATACGTATCTCGAAATATCTCTATACTTCTTCGAGTCAAGCTCTCTCAACACAAGGTACATTACGGCTGGACTGTTTGTCATCTTGTCTATCGTGTCTATGCATTCCTGCTTTATATCGGACGCACGCGACCAAATTATTTCTTTTTCTTCGTTGCTTTTAGATTCATACCCCACATATAACTTTCGAGTCTCTTCTTTTGCCTTTTTAACCGTCTCGACTATCACGTCTCGGTTAGAATAATAGAAACTGTCTCGGTAGTTGTTAGGGGGTTCTTTGACGATGGACATAAAAGGGAGAACTTCTCGCTTATATTCCCTGCCTTCGCGGAAGTTAAACCTTGCGATTATCTTCTGAAGATAGTCCATCGAAGTATCGTAATACTTATATTTAATGTTGTCGCTCAGCTCAAACCCGTTCTCAGTCGTAATCATCTTGAAGAAGCTCGGCTTGACTTGTCTTCCTTTATCGAGGAGCTTGTACTTGGATTTGAGCGTATTGATTTCCAGAGTCGAATTGATTGAAAACTCCTTCTTAGCCTTATCTATCTCGATGCCGCTGAGCACAGCGAGCTTACATATATCTTGATACAGCTCCAGACAGGATTCTACTGAAGCTCCGTGGTTAATTTTGTCCCACATAAGACTATTGAGGGACTGCGAGAGGTTAATTCTGTTGTGTTTACAAGCATCCGCTAATTGCTTGTGAGTAATTCTCCTCATATTTTCATATGAGCACAGACTATATCTTCATCCAATTTTGGATGTGCACCACTTCGGCTCGCTTGAGCCTACTCCCTTTCCGGGATAGTCGTTGAAGTTTCCCTTGCGGGCTTACCTGCTGATTTTCGATTGTTTGTGTTGATTATAAATTATTTATATATTGCTCCTTCTTCGCAATAGCATCTTCAATTTTGCCAAAATATCCAAGGTACTTCTCTCCAACCATGACTTTCCAACCATTTTTCTGAGGATACACGTACCTTGTTCCAGAACATGAAATTTTTCCCTTATTCCTATGTTCTTGAGCATATGTTGTAAGCCCGGTCGTTTCGAATTCTTGCAAAGCTTTTTGTGCATCTTCAAGACGAACATACTCGCCTAAATCATGCTTCACACCATCTACAGTCTTAACTGCGCGATACGCTCCTGTGCTTGGCATTATTTCGATATTTGTGAAACCACTTCTATTTTTTGAATATTTGTGCCTATTTTTTGCATTTTCTCTTTGTGGCACTATTCTAAGATTAGACTTCCTGTTATCTAATTTGTCTCCATTGATGTGGTCAACTACTTCGTTGTAAGAAAAAACTTCTGGAGCGTCAGCTATTATTCTATGAAGATATTTGGTCTCCTTCTTCGATTTAGCTTCTGCATATCCTGCGACATTTATATACCACCTGTACTTACTTGCCAGTGGAATGTCTTCTGTATCGATTTTTATTTTCTGGCCATCAATCGTTTCGATTTCGGTATATTGACAACTTGTTACATATCTATTTTCGCCGTATAGGTTATTCTTCCTGTAATCAAACAAGGTTTTGTTTTTTCTCAGAATAGGAAATTTGCTATCAACTGAGTCCATAACCGCTTTCGCAAATGATATTCGCTTTCCTTTTCCGCCGAGATTCCCCTCTATTTGTTGTCTGTGTCTGAACCAATTATATTTTTTGACCTTTTCATAATCTTCGCTATCAAACATCACTTCGGTGCCATCGTTGCAAACACAAATCATATAATCATTTTTTTGTATATACCTATTCATTCAATCCTCCTTTCATAAAAAAATAATCAACACAATACTTAGGATTTCTCCATATATCATCCCACTACTTTTTTCTGCTTTCGCTCCGTCTCGTATTGGAATATTAATTCCATCCGCTTTGGCAAGTGGGCTTTACGAATTTCCAGCAATTCAATGCATTAATTATTACACACATTACTGTGTGCCGAGACTTTTTCAAATCTCTCCAATCTTATTTACGCTTGTCTTCACGTCAAGATCAGCCTTATCGTCATCTGTGTAGTGTCTTACGGTTTTCTTAGCACTTACAAGACTTGTAGGTACTTTAAACTCGTCATAGTGTTTTCTTGCTGTTTCGACAAGCAAGTTGTTGTCTGTCAATAGAATAGTATCACTATCATAATCGCCATTGCTACCTCTTGTCACCAAGAGGATTAGACTATCTCTTCAACCTTATAAGGTTGTTCGGCGCTTCCAAAGTACGAGTTTCACGCACCTTGTACCGGCTTCATAATCTCAGAGAGATCGTATGTCGTAGTCGTTACACCTTCCAAAGGGTCGCCCCTCTGACTTGGCACGGTATTGTCTGTATTGATTTATATTTAATACAGATTTTTACCGTTAGCCCTTCGCAGGACACCGTGCATTTACACGTTCACCGAATTTTATATGGGCACAATTTCTTAGGTTTACCCATTGAGACGCTGCTGAAGATTTTCTCCAATTGCGTTCACGCAGACTATCTCATTCGTTAAGTTAAAATAGCAATCTATCATTTCGTTTTTTGTGTTTTGTGCAAGTAATACATTACCCGCTCGACCTGCTCTTTCAAGTAGGGGCAGACTATATCATCACCCGAGAAGGGTGCCTACCGCTTAGTCGTTGAACCTTTCTCTCTTCGAGACTTGGCTGCTGATTATCCATTCGTCAATATTTAGGGTTTAACCTTGTACAATCTATTTGTTTCTTTCCGCTTTCGCAACATTCACACTTATTTCTATTGGAAATTATGTTGTAGTACAAATAGCTTTAGGACGTTCCAGCAATTCGATAGGTTTATTTCACGCACATTGCTGTACGTGCGGTCAGTTTGTATTACACATTCAAACCGTTACGTGGGGGCTACGCGAACACAGAATAGTTTCCCCATACGGAAATCTCTTCGAATGTATGCTCCCGATAGGCAATTCAGGCTTGCCATCGAACATACCGCAAGAGGCTTTTAACATTTCGAACCCGTTCCCCATCATAGTCGAATAGTTCCCGTCGACAAGTACGTGACCTCTCTTAAGGTTTCTCATCAGCCCCTTAACCAAGTCGTCTCTAAAATCATAGTATAGTTTTGTCTTGGCGAAGTCGTCGTTTATTCCAAGTAGCTTAAACACGATTTCATTTTTAGATTTTAAGGAATTAACTATTTCCTCGTCATCGTTGTCTTCCGCGGGGTAGTTAATCTCATACCTCAAAACAGCGGGGTCTCTGCGGACTGCGGATATGTAATCGAGCGACGGTTTCAAAAACTCTTCCATCTCACCGTAGCTCATATGTAATGTGTTCATCAACTGGTAATGTATCTGAACCATCGTGCCGTCCATATAATGCGTCGGTTTATCATACTTTACAATTCCGAACATCGGCTCAACATTTTCGAACCACTGTTCTATCTCTCCGAATTTTGCATACTTCAAACTCGAAGGCGTAGTTATTAATTTTATCTGAGACACCTCTGTCGCTGTGGTGTACCCATTCAGTTTGTCTATCGTGTCGATATCGTTATCTTCAAACCACTTCTGGATGTTTGTATTAAAGCAGCACGACTTAAAAAATCTGTTGCGTATCAACAACATACCTTTGTCAGAATATTTGCCGAACAGGGAAGCGTCCATCAGAGACTGTCCGTCCCATATATTATTGTTTACTGTAATTGTTTTTTCACTCGAAACAAGTCTGTTACTTTCTGTCTCTACGGCAACAACCTCATCTTCGAACACGCTTTCATAATCGTCAATGACAAGAATACTGTCGAGCGGGATTTCTATTGTATCGACTATCGAGCTCATCGGCAAAGAAGTATAAGCCTCCCAACCGGCGAGGTCAATTTGTTGCCCCTCCTCGACGCACAGCCCGCACTTATCCCACTCAAGCATTTTCGCGGATAATAGTTTATTGACAAACAAACATTTTCCGACTCGGCTCGAACCGCTGCTTCGTTTGTATCTCACATATTCTATACCGTCGCATTTGAAACCGTTTTTATAAAGCCAGTTTCTAAGTTCTGCCTTATCCATAATCGTCGGTATCTCTTTTATTCGTTTATATACCCCGTCGATATAAGCAAAGTACTTGCCGAGTATTTCTTCCGGCAGTGGATTTTTAATTTCTATATTTGTCTGTATGGCAATCAGCTCGTTGTCGACAACATAGCTGCCGTCTTTAAAATCACAATCTCTGTAGCTGTACCCGTTTTTTATGTAAGTGTTTTTACCCGCGAGATTGTATTCCTTATATGAATACTTAAATGTCACACATATGACTTGCTGTGTGTATGTATGTCTGCCAACCCTGAAGGCAAAGTTTTTTCTTCGGGTTTTCTTTTCGTAAACCTCAGCGAGTTTTATCGAATCAAGCGACCAGTCATACGCCGCGTTAAATTTTCTGAGGCTCAATTCTCCGTTCAGGTTCCTTATTGAATATTGAGGATCTTCCGAAGCGACATTATTCATCGCCGCATACAAATCCTTAGCCTCGATTGACATTATTTTATAACTCTTTATATTACCACCCCTTCTTGTTTACCTGTCCTGTTCCCACACAAGTTCTTCATATGTAGAGACTCTGAGTTTCAAGTCTTCTTCATATTCCTCAAGTGCAAGTTCGTCCTCGTCGAGAGGGGTGTAGTATTCACATTGCTCGCTCTCGTCGCCATTCAGACTTTCGCTGCACTCTCCGTTCCATATGCACCCGAAGCACGTTCCGGCATTCTCATTTTCCATCATCCTCTACTCCTTTCTTTGAAAAGTTTCCGGCCAGCTCCAGAGAGCGTTCCACTTTATTTGCACTGCGTTTAGTTGTATATTCGACTGTCTCCAAGTCTCGACCCTCGGCAAGGTTGTTCATCCAGACTTTGAGCAACCATCTCATCCTTCTGCTCGGTATGTAAATCCATATTTCTTCTCCGTTCCTTATTGCAGACCTGAATATCCACTGTACAAGATACCCGAGGGCGTACATATCGCCTTTTACATCAGCTCCGCGTTCCGAAAAGAATTTAACTTCCCAAGGTCTCGGAAACAGATTGATACAATAGGCGAGATATTTTCTGTTCGAGAATTCATTTGTCGCTCTCTTGTTGTAAGGTATGAAAGACTTTGAGTAGCTCCTCGGTTGGATAAAGCTTCGGAACTCCTTATAAGTTGTCCACATAACCTCGCCCGAGTGGGCGTCGACTATATTTCTGAAAAAGTTATATACATTACGATTCAATACCGACAACGCGTCCAAATTATCTCTCTTCGCGTTGGAGTACCATTTGTACGACAGCTTATATTTCATATCTCCGATAGAATTAAGCTTTTTATTATCAAGGATGTGTATCTTACTCCTTAAGTCAAGACTTCTATCCATCTCTTCTATCGGACAATATGTGTACGCTCCGTCTGTCTTCTTTACACCGATATACTCACATCCGATATCATACATATCGAAGTACCATTTAAGGGGCTGACCCGCGAACAGGTAAGTAAGCACATATACCTCATCAAAGGCTTTGAATATTTCAGGGTGGAACGACCAGAAGAAGTGAGCGTCATCATATCTTATAAAGTTATTTGATTTCGACAGTATTGCTTCTTCGGCGAACCTACCGTTATTCATATCATAATCATCGTCGAGCCAGCTTCTCATTGAAGTATCGTCTTCAGGGTCAGATATTGCTCCGCTTTTAATTAAGATATCGAGGTCGCATTTAGGTATATTGCTAAACTTATTGGCATCGATTATTTCATCTATTATAAGAACGTATCTGTTCTCTTTGAGCAGCCGTACGGTCTCCTCGTTGAAAGTAGAGAGCAAAGCATGGGTTGTAGCGATGTTTTCCTTATTGTTTAACAGAGCGTGCAAGTCCTCGAGCTTCTTAAGTCCGTGAGCCATCTTATGTTCAGGAGAAACAAAGTTACGTTCGGGACAAGCGTTCTTGATTCTCTCAACCTCAGTTAAATACTGGGTTGCAAATATAAACCTCCTTTCTTCATCATTATTCATTAAATTAATCGCTGCGGAAGTCTTCCCGAATCCACACAGCGCATCACATACCTTCACGGTTTTCACCAAAGGCATCTCTCCTTTCTTTTTGCTTAATTTATGTATTAATAGTGTAAAGGCTACCAAAATAATAAACTTATTTAAACTATTATTACTTTACACTATTATTATACCAAACGGGACTCAATATGTTAATACACGTTTTACACAAAATATTGTATTAATTTCATATAACTTATTGTATAAAATACCATATAATTTCCACCCACAACAAACCTAATAAAACGCTTTCAGAAAAATTTTACGCAATTTGGGTGCGTAAAATTATTTTCGAAAAAATCCCGAAACCCTTTGTGGCTATTGGGTTGAGAGACTTTTTTTTATTGTCGTCCCTATAAAGGTATAGTATATAGAAAAAGCATAGATGCTTTTAGTAGAGTTCGAGCTCTAAGGGGGTCATCGGGGGTCATCTGAAGATGACCGGTTCGGGCTGAGCGTGTTCCGTATATAAGCGTACTTTTCCGTAAAGGTAAAATGTACCCATAGTGAGCTTATCTCATTATTAACGGTCAGACCGAAAATCAAGCTGCGGCTACTTCACTTGATTAGGGAATCTTCGGAAGCATAAAGGGGTACGTCGTCTCTGTCTGATAGAGGGAGTAAGAGCGGAGTGCCTGCGTCGCCTTCACACCAGCAGAGACAGGCACCTCCGCGCTCATTAAGAGGGAAGGGTAAAAGGAGTCCGTAATAAAAACAATATTATTATTTCTACGGATTATCAAAGATATTATCTCTGTTTGTTTATATTATCATTTATTTATTAATTAAAAGATATTAAAACCTTTCTGTTTTACGGATAAATTAACGATATAGTTTTGTCGGCTTCGCCGATCCGTAATAAAAGAATTTCTATTTTAGTGTTCCCTCTGTTGTTGCCGCAAGCGGCGTTGGCGGGTACGTCTGGGGTTAAGGCCGTACCGCAACGCCTTGCAACGTCGCGTAGGAATGTGTTAAACGAGCCCCGGGGAAGTTGACAAAACTTTCATTATTATTATATAGAGGTTACGTTACGGATAAATTGTTCATCTTAGCTTTCGTTGAAAACAAGCACCTTATCGTAAAATATTACATTATTGTATTACTTCTGTTAAAACGCAGAGGATATCGACACTCTCACCTTATATACAAGGCGTGCTTCTTTACCACATTGCGGTGACTCACAAAGTTGTGTTCGTTCGGGAGAGGGGGTGGGAGGATGGAGTTGGGAGGAGAGGGGAGAGTGGAGATGAATGACTAATATAAATATTAAGATAAATAGCTATTATATAGTGTCAACACTCCCCATCCCCTGCTTAATGTGAACAACGCTCAAAAGTTCACATCGTTTTCGCTTCCCTATTCAATTATGTAATATTCTACAAAGGTCAATAGGTAGAGTCCCTGCCGAGATTCACCGTTACCAATACTTCACATAAGTAACACTTACAACGCGATTTAGTAAACGGAAGGCTTTTGCTCCGAGCGGATGTTTGTGGCAATTACAATAATACTGATTATATAGTTCTTACTTTGGTAGATGGAAGCGAAAAGCCCGAACATCAGTTCGGTGGCGAAGTAAGATGTATGATATATATACTATAATTATAGGTTACTCTTAAAATACTATCTCATTGTCAAGGGCGTAAAGCCCTATGACAATGAGATGTGGTTGTGGTAGAATGGCTATGCCGTCGAGGACGGGACGGCACCAAATTTCACAACGTCCAGAGAGGAAATCGCAATGAAAAACACAAACACAACCACGTTCTCAGGAATCGACAAGCACGTAAGCGAGATACTCGCCCAGATGTGCGTATGTTCAAAGCAACAGGCGGATCTGTGCCTCGAACTCGTTTCGGCACTCCAGCAGTCCCAGCGTGACGAAAAGCCCGCAACGCCTAAAACAACAAAAGCAACAAAGAAATCGCCTGCAAAAAAGGCGTCCTCAACCAAAAAATCCGACGACAAAAAAGCCGACGGCAAGGCAAAGACGAGCGCATCCAAGAACACGCCTAAAACAAGTAGTAACAATAAGTCCCGCGCAAAAAAGAGCGATGGCAAGGTCGTCAAAACGTGGATTATGGAACGTGACGAAAACGGCAAGGTAATCGGCGGACATCTCGAAATCAAAAAAGCCTAAAAGAAATACGCAGTAAGAAAGGAGAGTAACAATGAAGTTTGAATATTATGACGTTTTAGCCGAAAAAGACGGACGGTGGTGCCTCTTCCCGTTGATACTTGCAATATCAGAAGCGGATGCGCGACACATTATAGAAGTGCGTTATAACATTAGAACACTTGACGCTGATTTGTCTGACGAAAACCCGAACACTTATAACATAAAGAAAGGATAAAGTAACAATATGAAATATGTATGCACAAACTCAAACTTCTTTTCCGACTACGTCGGAAAAGAAAAGCTCGTTTGCCTCGACGGAAACCTCGATAAGCCTTATAAAATTGATTCAGCGGATGTAGTGCTGAATGACGGAACGCTTGACCTCTGGCTTTTGCCGCCCGACTTTGATGGTGTTTGTGAATCGGAGGAATTTTACAACGCAGTAATAAACCGCACATTCTCGCCTTGTGGTCTTGCTCGTCAAGAGTTTTTCGGAATCGTCAGGGAGCCTTGCGAGTTCATAGCAGACTTTGAAACACTTGAAGTAATAGCTTATATATGGCATTCCGCTGTTTGCGATTACGGGATGGACGAAATGCTTGCTTGCATAGACTAATAAAAAACGAAAGGACAAAGTAACAATGGAATACATAGTAAAAACAAACGCCAGCTTTGACGAACATCGCAAACAGAAAATACCGGTATGCCTCGGAAACAACCCCACGCCTTATGTAATAATCAATATAAAAGAGTGCAACTCCGATGCGCTCACCTTTACCGTTGAATCTATATATAATAAATGCAAGGCAAATGTGGTTCTGACCGACGGAGAATTGGTAGTAATAACATATTATAGCATCGAACATCACGATTCCTGTGATATAACAAGCTACGGCACAGGCGAAGTCCTCGCCTATCTCGATTACGCCTTATAATATAGCCTGACGAACATCGTCAGCTCTATATAAATATCCCTCTATGTCCCTCAATTTTCCCTTGTGTCCCTCAATTTTCAGCAGCCCCATATAACAAGAGCCACGGCTCAAAAATCAGAATCGGCTATTCAGCCTAAACAAAAAGGAGAAAACAACAATGAAAAACACAAAAACAACAAAAAAAGGCGCGGTAGTAAAGACCGCAACCGACCTCGAAAAAGACGGGGAACTCGCACTCCGTTTCTCCGAAACGGTGTTTGCAAAGTTTGGGTACAACCCTGATACCGAGACCTATATAGGTCTCTACGAACCCTGCACGTTCGTTAACGACGACAACGAAGTTGTCGACCTTTACAAATCAAACCTCGATTGGCTCTCTTATAAGTGGGCTAAAACATGGAGAAAGCGTCACCCTTATCTCGCAGAATATATGTTATACGAGACGGCACTCCACCACGGAGAAAACGACAGAGCAACTCTTGAAAAAATAGAACAAGAGGACATCGCCCAAACTGCAATTCTCGACGCTGTATATAACAAGATCAATCCATCTGACGCCTTTGCTCTCGTAGAGAGCAAACTCGATGAATATGCTGGAGTCAAGAACGAACACGGCAAGGAGAACAAACTCCATCGTTCTACAATCGAAAACCTTGCAGAAAAAACATATATAGGACTGCTTACAGTAGGCGACCTCGAAAGTGTCGGCTTGAAATATGACTACATAGAGGAACTCACCGACAGAGAGGTCAGCAACCTCGAACCCATTATAGAAGTGTTTACAGAGGTTCGCCGTCAGCATCAACACGCAAGTCAGACGAA
>JAZUGJ010000186.1:0-2850 GCA_045641145.1 Paludibacteraceae bacterium | reverse complement strand
AGTACGCCCCAAAGTACGCCCCCACCCCCAAGTTCCATTCCATCATCGCTACCGATGGTTGAATTATACACTATGGGCGACATTTGGCCAAGGGGCTTCTACCAAAAAAGTACGCCCGCAGGAAAAATTCTAAATATCAGCATCGAAGCTATGAATACCAAAAACCAAAAGAACGAATAGCCCATAGACTGCTACGGTCTTATGGGGACATACGATGGAAGCTGGGCCGCTTATTGGCAGGACGGCGACTTGACGCTGATTCATCCTACCTTTGCGTGGAATAAGAACAAAGCCGAGCGAGTCATGCACCGGCTCATACTTGGGTGGGAATCGGCAAAGCGTAAGTGTCGGGGCGAGAGCATTCGCCGCATCATCCAACGGATGAGTGATGAGGACTTGTTTTCCACCGAACAGCTTTTGCAGGGCGAGTTTGCGAAAAGAAACATTCAAGGGCCGCTCGTCAATGACTGCCTTGTATCCGAGTGGACTGAAAATCATCTGCGACAGAATCGCGACCGCTACGACATCCCATGAACAAGGAGCGAACGATGGTAGTAAGATTCATTGAGGAGATGAGGCATCGCGGCTTTGACATTAAACCGATGACCGAGGTGACGGACGCAGAGATTTTGGAGTTTAGGATGCGGATGAAATAGCTTCGATAGAGACTTGTCGCTTCCTAATGCCGAAAGACCTTCATGTTCTCGTAGGGACTTTCGGATGCTCGTCACGGTTATCTCAACGCAGGTTCACGCCGTGACGAGCTTCTTTTTACCCATGCGCTAAAAGCGTTGTATCAACCTTTACCACAAAGGCGAAACGGCTGTGGGATGGTTTAGCATGGTCACATTTTTTATCGGCGGCTGATGGAGGGCGATACCAAAAGTTTGGTATAATATTGCCGTTTCCTTTGGTGGGGTTCGCCCTGCCATCGGGGATAGCTGCAAAGCGATTCGTCCTGTGGGAATGTAGAGAGTTTCAACACGGATAGCGACACTTGCAGAGGTAAGCTGTATGGCTTGCCTCTCTTTGTGTTTCGTCCGTAGGCATTCTCTACAGCCTCCACAGGAACGCAAAGAGAGGCTTTTTCTTTATCGCTGGGGTTTGAGCTTCTTCCGTGTTTCAGCGTCGGAGGGACAAACGGATGAAATGTAGGTTGATGATGTGGGTGCTGTTTGCTCTTTCGGCATCGTTAGCTTGTGTCTGTAGTGCCGTCACAACATACACCAAGACGGTCGATGGCATCACATGGACTTATACCGTATCGAGCGATAATACGGCTACCGTTGGGAGTGGCGACTTCTCATCTGGCAGAGCCGTTCCAAAATCTACCGCAGGAGCAATCATCATACCGAGGAGCTTGAACGGGCACAAAGTGGTTGCGATTGCAGATAACGCCTTTGACCAATGTGCTTCGATTGTGTCTGTGGAGATTCCCGATACTGTCACTTCAATAGGTCAATATGCGTTCTCATATTGCGAGAGCCTTGAATCTGTGAATATCCCCGACAGCATGGAGGAGATTGGGGGGAACGCATTTACCATGTGCCGTGCCATGAGAGGTGAAATGACCCTGCCAAAAGGATTGAAGAAATTAGGTGAAGGTGCAATTGATGGTTGCGCGATTACCAAGTTAATTGTCAAAGCAACAGACTTTCGGAGTAATTCGCCATTCAATGTTGGGTATAACGGCTATTCGTTCGGATGCCCAGACCTACGCGACATTGAAATCCCATCATGCGCGAAGCCGCTTGAATACAGATTCCCCAATTCCTACGACAAGATAACAAACATCGTGGTCACTTCGACAGAGGAAGCTGTTGGTGATTCGGCTTTCAGAGGATGCAAAAGCCTAAAGACGATTTCGTTGCCGGAGACGATTAAGGCATACGAATCGCAGAGCTTTGATGGGTGCGTTTCCCTTGAAAAAATAGACAACATTTCAGAGGCGACGAAGATTGGCGAATATGCGTTTTACGATTGTGTGTCTCTAAAGGGTATTGGGAGTTTGCCGCATCTTAAGGAATTGGGCCGATATGCGTTTCACAGTTGTGCATCCATTTCCAACATCAGCTTGCCGAATGAAATCACGGTGCTTCCGGAATGCGTGTTTTGCGGATGTGGCTCGTTGGTATCTGTGGGAATGAGTGAGAATGTTTCAACACTCGAACGATGAGCCTTTTCCAACTGCTCTAACCTTGTTTCGATTGCGCTTTCTTCTGCTTTGAAACAAGTCGGAGAAGCGGACTTTGAGCATTGTTCGCGGCTGTCATCTGTCAGCATTGCAGAAGATGTTGAAGATGTTGTGATTGGGGATTACGCATTTGGTGATTGTGAGAAACTTCAATCCGTCTATCTTCCTTCGGGGGTGAAGAAAATCGGCAGGGAATGTTTGTGCGGCTGTGCGTCAATGAAGTCATTTACGGCATCTGCAAACATTGCTAATTGGTGTTTCTTGGGCTGTAAGAGTTTGGAGCGAATTGATTTGCGCGAGGGGTGCGTGATGCTGGGCGAACGCAGTTTTGACGGCTGTTCGTCTGTGAAATCGGTCAGCATCAATGAAGGCTTGAAGAATATTGGCGAATGGGCTTTTAGGGAATGTGAGAACCTTCAAGAAATTGTGATTCCAAACTCCGTGACGAACATTGGCAAGTATGCGTTTTATGAGTGCGTGAAGTTGAAAGAGATTGTAATCCCGGACTCTGTGACGGACATTGGCGAATCAGCTTTCTATAAGTGCGAATCCGCAACGAATATTGTCATAGGTTCAAATGTGAAAACAATCGGTGAGAGTGCTTTTAACGGATGCAAGAGTTTTCGGTCTTTGACAGTACCGCCTGGCACATTAAC
>JAZUGJ010000185.1:0-6955 GCA_045641145.1 Paludibacteraceae bacterium | reverse complement strand
CCTTCTTCCTTCACGCGACTTGGCTGGTTCAGGCTCTCGCCCATTGACCAATATTCCTCACTGCTGCCTCCCGTAGGAGTTTGGACCGTGTCTCAGTTCCAATGTGGGGGACCTTCCTCTCAGAACCCCTACTGATCGTCGCCTTGGTGAGCCGTTACCCCACCAACTAACTAATCAGAAGCGTGCTCACCCATAATCCTTACGTTTCATAATAAGAAGATGCCTTCTCACTACACATGGAGCTTTAATCCAACTTTCGCTGGGCTATTCCCCGATTATGGACAGATTGCACACCTGTTACGCACCCGTGCGCCGGTCGCCGACATTCGTATTGCTACAAACTCGCTGCCCCTCGACTTGCATGTGTTAGGCCTGTCGCTAGCGTTCATCCTGAGCCAGGATCAAACTCTTCGTTGTATAAATTTAATAACTTAGCTCAAGATAACCGATTTTACTGTGTACTTGTCAATTTATATAATTGACGGGAACTTTTTTCCCAATTCTTGTACTACATCATAGTTGATATCAATTCTTCAAAGATCGCTTGTTTACTCTCGTTTTTTGCGCGAAAGCGACTGCAAAATTACTGCTTTTTTTTGACATGGCAAAATATTTCTGTTATTTTTTATAAAAAAGTTTATAAGTTACTGATAATCAGTATCGCTATTTTGAGCATATCAAAACAATCTTTGGTCGTCTTTTCCTACATCGTCAGACCTTACCTTATTTTACATATACATGCGCATGCGCGCGAAGCAGAGCCGGAAAAACGCATTTTTTGACCGATTTGTTTGGAAATATGATAAAAAAGCAGTATTTTTGCAGAGCAAAAAGTAACAATACCTAAAACACATAAATATGATGAAAGTACATTTTCAAATCAATTACCGCACCGTTTTTGGACAACAATTGTGCATCATTCAGTTTGCAGACAAAGCCGAATATACGGAGCAACAACCGTTGTGTATGTCCTGTCATGGGCAAGATTGCTGGGTAGCAGACATAGACCATGTCGGCGGAGCGTTCTCGTATAAATACGCCATTCGTCTGGAAAACGGTGGCTATATCTATGAAGCCGGTATGCCGCGTTTTATTGAGTTGCGTGCTGCCGACAAAATGGTGTCCGTACATGACTATTGGCAATTTGTCGATTACGAAAAAGCATTCTACACCACCGCCTTTCTCAAGTCCCTCTTCCGCCGTCCTGCCCCGACCGGCAAACTGAAAGCCGCAGCAGCGGCTGCCAAAGCCAATGTGCGTTTCACCATTGACCTGCCGCAGATTCTTCCATGTCAGGGCGTAGCTATCATGGGCAACATCGCCGAATTAGGCAATTGGAACCCCGAGAAGAAAGTGGTCATGGACGACCGCGATTTCCCTATTTGGCATGCCAATATAAACGTCAAAGCCAACGAGATTTTTGAGTATAAGTATGTCGTTTTCGATAAAGCCACTGACCAAATCGTTGATATGGAATATGGCGAGAATCGCCATGTATGGGGCGTGCAGAAAGGTGTTGTCGTCTTGCAAAACGACCGTAATTTCCGTCGCACCCTACCCCGCTGGAAAGGTGCTGGTGTAGCCATTCCGGTCTTTTCTCTCCGCACTAATGAGGGTTTTGGTATAGGTGAGTTCCAAGACCTCAAGAAAATGGCGGATTGGGCAGTCCTCACCGGTATGAAGATGATTCAGACCCTACCAATCAACGACACAACTTTGACCCACACCAACCGCGACTCTTATCCGTATAGTCCCGTTAGCGTCTTTGCCCTGCACCCCATCTATATCAACATTGAGAAAATGGGCAAACTGACACCCTCCCAAAAGAAGAAATACGATGCAACAAAAAAAGCATTCAACGCCAAAGACTTTGCTGATTATCAGGTAGTCTATGACGAGAAAATAACTTATTTCAAAGCCATCTTTAAAGCCGAGAAAGAGAGTGTCTTCGCTTCTGCCGAATACAAAGATTTCTACAAAAAGAGCAAAATATGGCTTGACCCCTATGCTGCCTTTATGTCCAAGCGTGACAAGCAACCCAAGGACTTTTATTGTTTCCTGCAGTTCCACGCCGACAAGCAGTTGAGTGATGCCGTAGCGTATGCCCACTCCATCGGTGTAGCCATGAAGGGCGATATACCTATCGGTATCAACCCCGATAGCGTTGATGCCTATGAAAATCCAGAACTGTTCAACCTCAACGCTTCCGCCGGTGCACCACCTGACGATTTCGACGCACGCGGTCAAAACTGGGGCTTCCCGACTTATAACTGGGATGTCATGGCACGCGATAACTACGCATGGTGGCAACGCCGCTTCCAAAAGATGTCCGACTATTTCGACGCCTACCGCATTGACCATATCCTCGGTATGTTCCGTATCTGGCAGATGCGCAAGACGGATGTTTGGGGCTTATGCGGTCATTTCTGCCCCGCCCTGCCTTATTCGATGCAAGACTTGTGGAATATGGGTGTCAAATTGGACGAGGATCGCATGACCAAACCCTACATCCGCAGTAATTTCTTAGGTGATGTGTTCGGCTTTGACACAGAATATGCCAAGGAACATTTCCTGCTGACCAACGATGGTTATGTCTATTATTTCCGCCCTGAATTAGATACACAAGTCAAAGTGCAGGACTATTTTGAAAAAGGTCCGGGTGCCCAACTTCCCGAAGAACAGAGAACAAATCTCATGAATGGCTTACTCTATCTGCATTGTGAAGTGCTGTTTGTGCGCGACCAGAAAGACGAGAGTCTCCTCCACCCGCGTATTAGTATTTACCAAAGCCACTCATTTAATGAATTATACCAAGACCAGCGCGAAGTTATCTTGGGTATCTACAATGACTATTTCTTCCGCCGTCATACGGAATTCTGGCGTGGCAGTGCCATGAGCAAAATACCCACTCTCATTAACTCCACCGGCATGCTCTGCTGTGGTGAAGATTTGGGTATGGTACCCGAGTGTGTGCCGCAAGTCATGCATGAACTGCAGATTCTCTCACTCGAAATTCAGCGCATGCCAAAGGACCCGACTATCAAGTTTGCTCACCCTGCCGATGCACCTTATCTAAGCGTCTGCACAACGGGTACGCACGACACCAATCCTTTGCGTGCTTGGTGGGAAGAAGACCGAGCCACTACACAGCGTTTCTACAACGAGCAGATGGGTTGGTGGGGTGAAGCGCCACAGCAGATGACCGGTGAGATAGCCGAGTTCATTGTCAATCAGCACATGTTCTCTCCTGCCATGTGGGTCATCCTACCACTACAAGATTGGTTAGCCGTAGATGAAAAAGTGCGTATTGCCGATGCTCATGCCGACCGCATCAATCTGCCCAGCAATCCGCGGCATTTCTGGAACTATCGTATGCATCTAAAAATTGAGGACTTACTCAAAGAGTCAGCCCTCAATACCAAGATTAAGCACTTAACAAGTGTGAGATAATCAGCGCTTGTAGTTCTCCCATTTTGTGTTGCGCATGTCGCCCGATTTGAGGAACTCCTCATGCATGGCGAGTGCGCAACTTAATGTGTGCGGTGTCTGAGCCACTTTGGACATAGCCAAGTACTCATTCAGCATCGGACGATACTGCGGATCTACACAGTGGTCGATAATCTCATGCGCCCGTTGGATAGGACTCTTACCGCGCAAATCGGCTATACCGTGTTCGGTGATGATAATCTTCACGCTATGCTCACTGTGGTCGAGGTGGCTGACCATCGGAACAAATGCCGAGATACAACCGCCTTTGGCTGTTGAAGGCGTGGTGTAAATAGATATATAGGCATTGCGCGTAAAATCACCGCTACCACCTATACCGTTCATCATCTTTGTGCCGCATACATGCGTGGAGTTGATATTACCAAATATATCTGCTTCCAATGCCGTATTGATGGTAATCAAGCCCATACGGCGTGCCAGTTCGGGATTATTACTGATTTCCTGCGGACGGAGCACAATCTTGTCCTTAAAGAAGTCCATATGGTCGATGATGTCTTGCAGTTTATCAGCACCTATTGTCAGCGAGCAACCGCTGGCAAATTTGATACGTCCCTCTTTCATCAACCCTACTACGCTGTCCTGAATAACCTCCGTGTACATTTCAAAAGCGGGGATGTGCTTATTCTCACCCAGTGCGCCTAAAACGGCATTCGCCACATTACCTACACCCGATTGGATAGGAAGGAAAGAGGCGGGAATACGGCCGGCTTTCATTTCGGCTTCCAAGAAGGCAGCCACATTATTGCCGATTTGTTGTGTTGTCTCGTCCAGCGGCGTGAACTTGCCCACCTCGTTGGGACGGTTAGTCTTAACCACTGCTGCTATCTTCTTTGCGTCCACAGTAATGCAGTCCGCACCGATACGGTCGGAGGGTTTATAAACAGGTATCTCACGACGTTGAGGAGGATCGGCGGGTTCGTAGATGTCGTGCAGTCCGCGCATCGTAGCGGGCATAGCGGCATTCAACTCCACGATAATCTTGTCCGCCAAGCGGCAGAAAGTGGGCATATTGCCTACGCCGGCAGTGGGGATAATCTCAATCTTGTCGCCTTTTTCAACAAGGTCGCACGCCTCGATAATGGCAAAGTCCGGTTTGGGCAGGAAACCGTAGCGGATATCCTGTGCCAATTCGCTCAGGTGCATATCAAAGTAATGCGCTCCCTGTGCATTCAGTTCGGTACGCAAGTCTTTGTTACCCTGATAGGGTGTGCGGAATTGGATAGCGTGTGCGCGTGCCAAAGCGCCGTCACAACTGTCGCCCGTGCTGGCACCTGTGTACATACCAATTTTAAACTCTTTGCCCTCGTTGTGCAGGGCTTCCGCCATATTGGCAATGGCGGTGGGAACATCTTTCGGTGCACCGGCGGGGGTAAAACCACCCATACCGCAGATGGCACCGTTAAAGACCATTTTTGCTGCCTCATCGGCTGTCATAAAAGGTAAAGCCATGATATAAAACAATTAAAAATAAAAATTATTGCAATTGGGGAATAAAGGGTTTCTCTACCGTGCCGACCCTTTCGTCATTGACAAAAGAGACAAACGGAGCGGTATAGATACGCGTGAGTTTGACCGAGTAGTATTGAATAGTCAGCATGTCCGTAGTATGCGGGTCGGCAATACGGATAACATAACTATCCGGCTGTTCATCCCAAGGCGAAGCAACGCCAACAATAGTATTCCCTGCCGCTACAGAAATCATATCAGCAGCATCCGCGTAGGGGCGCAGTACATCAGGCAAACGGATAATAGCCGTCATCGATTTATAACTCTCTTCATCCACATTCTCTTTCCATTCCGGATTGGGTGTACCATCCGGGGTGAGAATAGTGCGCTCTTCTTTCTTTTCGCAACCGATAAGCAACGCCATTGCGATTATCGCTAAAATATACTTTCTCATATCGTCTAATTTACTAATTTACAAATTATCTAATTATTTATTTCACAAGTGCTCCTTGTGCGTTGTAGATCTTGCCATGGCGACGAATATAAAGGATATCGTTATATATCACTTTCTCCAAGTCGGATTCGCCGAAACGAATCAAATACGGGTTGCGTACCGTGCCGGTAGGAGTGAAGGCACCATAGTTCAGCACATTGGCAGCAGGTTGTTCCTCGCCTTTGTCGTCGGTAACGGTGAAGGTGAGTTCGTTGCCATCCACGGCATGAACGAGCAGGAACCACATGCCGTTCACGGCTTTGGCTTCGCCTACTATCTTGCCACGTACGTATGCACGCAAAGTTGCGTCATCGGGGTAGATGCCTGCCTGATTGCTCTCCAACGCAGCCACAATAGGCATCACCGTAGAGGAGCGATAGGTCTCCGATGCTTTTCGACTAGGTGCAGACACCATATTGACAGGAGCCGATGTAGATGGGTTGAAACGCACGGTAACAGGGTCTTGTGCCTGACGATAGAGCATATAGCCCTCGCCAGGGATGAGAGTCTCTAGCGAACCTACCCACTGCTTGTTGTCAAAGACGGCAAACTGGTAATAACCTGTAATGATATCCCCATCTTTGGCAGCATTGAAATAGTCGGACATGGCGGTAACCAACGGTGTGTTAGCTTCAAACAAGCACGGCAGGTTGTTCCATCCGTGACGGAAAGTCAGTTCAGGCGCCTGATCGGCTGAGAAAGCTGTTCCAAACACCTCTAGCATCATATTCTTTTTCGCATGCAGCATATAGGTGTTGCGGTAGTCCAGTTTTATATTCTTGCTCCAGCCGTTTGAGGTATAGACTGACGCATTGTCTTGTGCACTATAGGACTTAATTTCTTCACCCTTGTCAAAGCCGCCATTGGTGGTGAAGGATGATTTTATTCTGTCGGGGTTCACATAGAAACTAATCCAGTTCCAACCCTCACTCACTGGTATATTCTGCACGCGCAATTCCGATACATAGAGTTGTACCGGTTGTTTCACAGAACCATAGATAGTATCAGGCACAAAGCGGATACGTTGCATCGATTGGCTGGTTGGGTCTAATTCCAACACATAGGTCTTGCCTGTAGATGCCTGCCATAGGCGCAGCGATATATCTTTTTGCTTCATCTCTTTTTTGCCATAGACCTTCAGATAGAGGTTGGCTGTGCTGCCCACTGCGGAGGTGATAGTTTGCATGCCCACGCATGTGTCGCCATAGAAAGCGCCTATTACATCGCGCGTATCGGTATCCACATAGGTGCCGTGCGCCTCATCGCGCAGGTGCACCGTACCGATTAGGTTCATATTCAGATTCAAATCTTTTGGTACATTCCAATTGGGCGACACAGCTTCAACGCGCACATTCAGCAGTATTTGGTCGGTCAGGTCCATCTCGTCCGTCACAAACACAGGCACAATATAGTCACCTGCGTTCAAATCGCCACTGATGGTAAAGGCCAACACGCGTTGCTCTTGCGGTTGCAGCATACAAGTCGGATCGTAGCCATGTCGTTCTGTGA
>JAZUGJ010000184.1:0-8019 GCA_045641145.1 Paludibacteraceae bacterium | reverse complement strand
GCTTCTTCCAAAGGATCCCAATGATGAAAAGAACATAATAATCGAGATCAGAGCCGGAGTGGGAGGAGATGAATCGGCGCTTTTTGCCGGAGATCTGTTTCGTATGTACTCAATGTATGCTGACCGAAAGGGCTGGAAGCTGGAGGTCGTAAATATAAATGAAACAGAGCTTGGCGGTATCAAGGAGATCAGCTTTATTATTGAGGGCGACGGAGCCTATTCCCGTTTGAAATTTGAATCCGGCGGACATCGGGTGCAGCGCGTTCCCGTAACCGAGTCCTCCGGACGAATTCAGACCAGTGCTGCAACAGTGGCGGTGCTGCCTGAAGCGGAGGAGTTTGAAGTTAATATCAATGAAGGCGAAATACGCTGGGATTACTTCCGCAGCGGAGGTGCCGGAGGACAAAACGTGAATAAAGTGTCATCCGGTGTACGCTTGCGTTATAACTGGAAGAACCCAAATACGGGCGAGGAGCAAGAAATACTGATTGAATGTACCGAAACACGCGACCAGCCTAAGAATAAAGAGAGAGCCCTGTCTCGTCTGCGTACAATGATTTACGATAAAGAACATCAGAAATATATTGACGACATTGCTGCGCGCCGCAAAACAATGGTTTCTACCGGTGACCGAAGTGCCAAGATTCGCACCTATAACTATCCTCAGGGACGAATAACTGACCATCGCATCGGATTAACAATCTACAACCTGGCTGCTTTTATGGACGGCGATATACAAGGCGTGATTGACGCCCTCACCGTGGCTGAAAATGCAGAACGGCTGAAAGAAGGGGAATTGTAAGTTAAAAAATTAATTAAATAATATGAGAAAAGCAATCTTTTTAATGTTGGCTGTTGCTGCTTTGAGTGTCTCAGCCAAAGAGTACAGTTATCAGTCGGTGCCGAATGACCCCGCACAAGCGCGTATTTACACGCTGGATAATGGTCTGACCGTTTATCTGAGCCGTAATGAGGAGAAACCCGAAATACAGACCTTTATCGCCGTGCGTGCCGGTGCACAGAACGACCCGCTGGAATCGACCGGTTTGGCACATTATCAGGAGCATATCATGTTCAAAGGTACCACCCACTACGGAACGACCGATTATGCAGCGGAAAAAACCAACCTCGATGCGATAGACAATTTATACGAGCTTTACGGCAAGACCACAGACCCAGAAGCCCGCAAAGCCATCTATCATCGGATAGACAGTTTCTCCTACGCCGGTTCCAAAATAGCCATCGCAAACGAATTTGACAAACTGATGACAATCATCGGTGCAAGCAGAGTGAACGCTTTCACCGCTACCGACAAAACATGCTACCACGAGGTTATCCCTGCCGGCGAATTGCGCCGCTGGGCGATGATTGAGTCCGACCGGTTCCAAAATCTCGTTATTCGCGGATTCCACACCGAACTGGAAGCGGTGTACGAGGAATATAACATGTATTCCACCCAGGATTACGACAAGATCAATCAAGCCATCAATAATATCCTTTTCCCGGCTGTTCCTTACCGTCAGCACAGCGTATTGGGCACACAGGAACACCTCAAAAATCCGTCCTTGAAGAATATCAAACATTTTTACGACACCTTTTACCGTCCTAATAATGTGGCAATTTGCTTGAGTGGCGATTTGGATTACAACAACACCATTGCTATTATAGACGAGTACTTCGGCGGTTGGAAAGCCAATCCCGATATCCCTGTTGCCGTTATTCCTGAGCAAAAACCGCTGTCCGCTCCCCGCGACACAACGGTATATGGCAAGGAAGCACCCGAAGTGTGGATGGCTTGGACTTTACCCTCTATCAAACACGAAGATATGGACGCGGTGGATATCATGTCCGAAGTGCTGCAAAACGGCAAATGCGGATTGATAGACCTGAATATACTTCAGCGCCAAACCCTCTTGAATGCGGGGGCAGGAGTGAACCCCAGCAACGATTACTCCACCTTCCTCGCTATCGGTATGCCTAAAGAGGGACAGGACCTGAACGATGTGAAGCGTTTGTTACTGGACGAAATAGCCAAACTCAAACGCGGCGAGTTCTCCGACGAATTGCTGAAAGCCATTATTGCCAATTACCGCCGTCAGGAAATGGAGAGTTTGAACAATAACCGCGCCCGTACCATGAATTTTGTGTACAGCCATGTATATCAAATTCCTTACGCGGACATTGTTGCTCAACTGGACCGCTACGAGAAAATAACCAAGGAAGATATTGTGCGTGTTGCCAATAAATATCTGGGTGACAATTACGCTTGTATCTTCAAACAGCAGAAAGAAGATATCACTCCCGCCAAAGTGGAGAAACCGGCTATTACGCCTATTGAGATGAACCGTGACAAGCAGTCTGAATTTGTAACCAAACTCAGTACAATGGCTCCTGAATCGCTAAAACCGCAATTCTTGGATTTCAATAAAGACCTCAGCCGTGCCACATTGCAAGGCAATCAACAATTGCTGTACCGCCAAAATACGGAGAACGAGTTGTTCTACCTCACTTTCATTGCTGAAACAGGCACCAATACGGACCCTGTTGTGGATTTGGCAACCGACCTGATACCTTATCTGGGCACTACAACTCGCAGCGCAGAAGAATACCAAATAGCCCTTTACGGCTTGGCGGGAGAAATCAATATCTACAACTCCGGCGATCAGACCGTCTTCTCGGTCAGCGGTCTGCAGGAGAATTTTGAGCAGACACTTGCCATGTTGGAAGACAAAGTGCTGAACAATATGCCCAATGATGCTATTTATCGTGCTTTAGCGGCGGATAATATCAAGATACACAATGATGCCAAGAGCGACCAGCGTGCCTCCTTCGGTTTCTTGCAGAAAGCCGGTTTCTACGGATTGGATGCAGTTAAGAAACTGACCGTTACACCCAAGCAGATGAGTAAAATGAGTGCCGCCGAAGTGATGCAGCACCTCTTGGACAAAGTGCCTGCCATTTCGCATGTGTTCTACTACGGACCTGCTGCCGAAAATGACATTGTCAAAACCCTGAATGCCGACTCCAAGTTTATTGCGATGGGTGATGCCCGGAAGCAAATTGCCGCACCGCTGCTCAAACGCCAACAAATCAATGCCGGTGAGGTGTGGATAGCCCCCTATAAAGCCAATAATATCTACCTGATGCAGTATGCCGATTGGGGCGAAGCATATTCGCCAAAAGACGAAGCCGTTATTCGCCTTTTCAATGAGTATTTTGACGGCTCGATGGGCTCTATCGTATTTCAGGAAATGCGTGAGTCGCGTGCTTTATGCTACGCCTCCGGTGCCAATTACGACATCGCTAGCAATGCCAAAGAGAATAACTGCTTTATCACCTATATCCTATCTCAAAACGATAAGATGAAAGACTGCTTGGATGCCTTCGACTCTATCTGCAATGTGATGCCGCTATCGCCTTCCGCTTTTGAGCAAGCCAAAACATCTCTGCTCAAACAGATTGAAAGCCGTCGATATGTGCGCTCGGCAGCGTTGAACAGTTACTACAGTTTTGTTAAGAAAGGGTGGGACCACGACTGGTACGAGGATATCTACCGTGAGGTACAGCACTTGACCCTTGACGATATCGTTGCATTCCAAAAAGCCCATGTTGCCAACCGTCAGTACCGCTATCTCATTTTAGGCGATGCCAAAGATTTGGATATCAAGTACCTCAAGTCACTCGGTAAAGTAAAGAAGCTGAAAACAAAAGATATTTTTGTTTACTAACCATGTACCTGTTTTACGCTCCTGATATTGCCACCTCGCTTGTGCTCCCCGAAGAGGAGAGCCAGCATTGTGTACAGGTGCTTCGCGCCTCATGCGGTGAGCACATACACATCACGGACGGACAGGGTAGTATATACGAAGCCGAAATAACCAATCCCCATCGCAAGCATTGTGAGGTCAAGATAGTGGGCGTTGAACAGCCGGCACCCTTGCACGAAGGGTATATACATATTGCCATCGCACCCACAAAAAACATTGACCGTCTTGAATGGATGGTGGAGAAATGTACCGAAATGGGAGTGGACGAGATAACACCGCTTCTGTGCCGTTTCAGCGAGCGCAAGACTATCAATGACGACCGCTTGCAGCGTATCATGGTTTCGGCTGCCAAGCAGTCCCTAAAAGCCACCTTCCCGCGAATCAATCCTTTGACATCGTTTGCCGATGTGGTGCGTTCTGCACAAGCACAGGACAAACGGATTGCCCACTGTATAGACGGCTACAATGCTTCGGATTCCAAATCGGCATTGCAGCACTGTATCGTGCGGGGACATTCTGCCGTGGTACTTATCGGTCCGGAAGGTGATTTCTCTCCCGAAGAGGTACAAATGGCATTGGATAACGGTTTCCAACCCGTGTCGCTCGGCAAAGCCCGTCTTCGCACCGAAACGGCAGGATTGGTGGCTTGCCACACAGCGATACTAATCAATTCGTAAGATGGATTGGCTGATACAAATAGATCAACAATGGCTCGTCGCCATCAATAACTGGCATGCAGAGTGGGCAGACCGGCTGATGTGGATTATATCCGGCAAACTGACGTGGATTCCCCTATATGCTCTTTTGGTCGGCTTGCTGTTTTGGCGTTTCGGTTGGAAGAAAGCCCTGTTGATATTGGTCGGATTTGGTGTGGCGGTCGGATTGAGCGATTATATATCCTCCGGTATTATCAAACACTTGGTGTGCCGTCTGCGTCCCACTCATGAACCGGCGTTAGAAGGTATGCTGCATATTATCAACGGCTACACCGGCGGCTTGTATGGTTTTGTCAGCAGTCACGCGGCCAATACCTTCTCTTGTGCGCTGCTATTCTCGCTTATCTGGAAAAATTGGAAAGCCACCGCCCCCCTGATGCTCTGGGTGATGCTCAATTGCTATTCACGCATGTACCTTGGCGTCCATTACCCGGGCGATATACTCGGCGGACTAATCGTCGGAGGGGTAATGGCACTTGCAACTTATTATATCTTACACCGCACCAAAGTGGTTCAATAGTATGGCACTACGCCCCGAAACATATATCGCCCGTCGGCTTTATTTCTCTTCGAATGGGGAACAACGCGCTTCGCGTCCTGCTATTCGAGTGGCATTCTTGGGCATTGTTATCGGGGTGATGGTGATGATTATGACCCTTTGTGTGGTGGTCGGGTTCAAACACACCGTTGCGGAAAAAATAGCCGGATTTGGCGCACACATTCAGGTTACCAGTTTTGAAAATAACAATACATTTGAACTCTCGCCCGTTGCTGTAACAGACTCACTGATAACATCCTTACAAGCCCTACCGCATGTTACACGGGTTAACCGCTTTTTGACCAAACCCGGCTTGATAAAGACATCTTCCGACTTTAAAGGTGTTGTTTTAAAAGGCACTTCCTATTGGGACTATTTCAGTGCCAACCTATTATCCGGCATGGTGCCGCAATCGTCAAACGATATTATTCTGTCCCGTTCTTTAGCACAGCAAATGCAATTGGCGGTGGATAGCTCGTTGTTATGCTACTTTGTGGGCGAGCAATTGCGCGTGCGTAAGTTCCGCGTTTCGGGTATCTATGAGACCGGCTTTTCGGATTATGATAATCTCTTTCTTATAGGGCAGGAACAGACGGTGCGTCAAATCAACCAATGGTCGGATTCGCTTTCGTCCGGTATTGAAATAATGGTGGATAACACCGATTATTTGAACGAGACGGCAGACCTCGTCTATTTCCAAACTGCCAACCGGTTGGGGGAAAATGGCGAGGCATACTATACCCAAACTATTGAACAACTCAATCCGCAAATATTCAGTTGGCTGGCGTTACTAGACATGAATGTCATTGTTATTATTATCCTGATGCTGTGTGTATCCGGCTTTAATATTATTTCCGGACTGATTATCCTTATTCTGGACAGTATCCGCTTAATTGGCATTATTAAAGCACTCGGAGCGGATAACCGCTTTGTGCGCCGCATATTTATTACCCAATCGGCTTTTCTGGTCGGTAAAGGTTTGTTGTGGGGAAATATTATTGGTTTGGCACTGGCGGCGTTGCAGTACTTTACGCATCTGATTCCTCTGGATGCTACTACTTATTATGTCAGTTATGTGCCAATCGCTTTCCCGTGGCTCGGGTTACTTGCGTTGAATATAGGCACAATACTGCTCTCTTTTCTTATTCTCTTGGCACCCTCGGCAATTGCTACCCGCATCTCGCCGGCCAAAGTGATGCACTTCGAATAAAAATCTAAACCCGTTAAACCTGCTAAACCTGTTAAACCCGTTAAACCAGTTAATTAATATATGGACTTTTCAACAAAAGTAGACATTAAGAACAATGAATGGCAATTGCAAGTAGAAGACCGTATTCTTCTGCTTGGATCCTGTTTCTCCGACAACATAGCGGAAAAGATGAAAGAATATTACCTTCAAGTTACTGCCAATCCGGCTGGCACACTTTATAACCCGATCTCAATTGCCCACCACATGAAGGATAAGGAAGTGGAGCAAGCAGATGTCATTATTGTCACTTTCGGTACGGCGTGGGTGTATGAGTTGGACGGAATAGTGGTGGATAACTGCCAGAAACGCCCCGCGTCGCTTTTTACACGTCGGCGTTTGACAGTTAATGAGATTGTTTCAATATGGCGTCCACTATTGGATAAGTATAGCAAAAAGCGGTTTATATTCACAGTTTCGCCTATTCGCCACATCAAAGACGGTTTGCATGAAAATCAAATCAGCAAGGGTATCTTGTTGCAGGCGGTAGATGAACTGCAACGCGGAACAATGGCGCGCACATCTTATTTCCCGAGTTATGAAATATTGATGGACGAGTTGCGCGATTATCGTTACTATGCCGAAGATATGTTACACCCGTCAAAAACAGCGATAGAATATCTGTGGGAGCGTTTTCGCATCATGTATATGTATGGTAAATTAACTTCGGAAAAGATGCATATTTTACATCAATTGTGGTTGGATAAAAACCATAAAATCTTGCATCCTGATTCAGAAGACGCACGAAAGTTCAAAAAGAAAGTGGAAATTGAATTTGCTCAAACCAAGAAACAATTTCCCTGGATAGAACAATAAAATTATACATAAAATGACTGTTCTTTACGAAGATAATCATATTATTGCTGTTTCCAAGACTTGCAACGAGATTGTGCAGGGAGATAAAACGGGCGACACCCCCTTGTCCGAAACGGTTAAGGCGTATATTAAAGACCGCTACAACAAGCCGGGGGAGGTATTTCTTGGTGTAACCCATCGGCTTGACCGTCCCACAAGCGGGGTGGTCCTCTTCGCACGCACAAGTAAAGCTCTCGCACGGCTGAATGCAATGTTCCAATCGCACGAACAAATCCGCAAAACCTATTGGGCGATTGTGGAGCATGCACCCGCCGAACCGGAAGGACGGTTGGAAAATATGCTTATTCGCAACGAGAAAATGAATAAGTCTTTTGTTGCCAAGCCCGGTACCAAAGATGCCAAATTAGCAATATTGACCTATAAAACACTGGCGCAGGGCGATCGTTATACATTGCTTGAAATCAACTTACAAACGGGGCGGCACCATCAGATTCGCTGCCAACTCGCGGCTATCGGTTGCCCAGTTAAAGGTGACTTGAAATACGGAGCCAAACGGTCCAATCCCGATGGCGGTATCTGCCTTCACGCCCGGCAGATTGAATTTGTTCATCCTGTATCGCACGAGCAGATATCTATTACGGCTCCTGTTCCCGATGACAACCTTTGGCATGCTCTTACTGCAAATCAATAATTGTAAATTGTCAAATTGTACATAATGAATACACTACTTCTTTTCCTCTCCGTTCTTACTACCGCTTTTCCTTCTGCAGAAGGTTTTGGCAAGTTCGCTACAGGCGGTCGCGGCGGCAAAGTCTATTATGTTACCTCCTTGCAAGACTGCACCGATGCCGATTTGCAACCCGGTACACTTCGCTGGGCGTTGCGTGACGGAGATGACACGCCTCGCACCATTCTTTTCCGTGTCGCCGGTACAAT
>JAZUGJ010000183.1:0-7175 GCA_045641145.1 Paludibacteraceae bacterium | reverse complement strand
GTTTTGTTCGGGGTCTAATACCTCCAGCAAGGCGGAAGTCGGGTCTCCCTTGTAATCAGCGCCTATCTTGTCTATCTCGTCCAGCATAAACACCGGATTGGAACTCTTGACCTTTTGTATATTTTCAATCACGCGCCCGGGCATCGCGCCTATATATGTGCGCCTGTGCCCGCGTATCTCTGCTTCATCGTGTAAGCCGCCCAAACTGATACGGGCATATTTGCGACCCAATGCTTTGGCTACTGATTTGCCCAAACTGGTTTTGCCTACACCTGGAGGCCCGTACAGACATAGAATAGGGGTCTTGCTGTTCTTGGTGCCGGCAACTTGCAATTGTTTTTGCACCGCCAAGTACTCCAAGATGCGTTCTTTCACCTTTTCCAGTCCGTAATGGTCTTTATCTAACACTTCTTGAGCGTGCTTGATGTCGAAATTGTCTTCTGTATATTCGCCCCAAGGTAGGTCCAATATGGTGTCAAGATAGTTCTGTTGCGTCGAATACTCCGGCGAATGGGTGGACATGCGTTGCAGTTTCTGCAATTCGTCTTCAAAGATTTTCTTGACCGCATTGCTCCATTTCTTTTGGGCTGCCTTGTCCTTCATCTCTTTGATGACTTGCGCGCCTGTGTCGCCCAATTCCTTCTGAATGGTCTCCATTTGACGCTGCAAGTAGTATTCGCGCTGTTCTTTGTCCAAATCCTCTTTAGTCTTGGTTTGGATATCGGCTTTCATTTCCAGCATCTGAACTTCTTTATTCAGCAGTTCTAATAGATGGAAGGCGCGTTCCGCAATGGTCTCGTATGCCAATAAGCTTTGCTTGTCTTCTATGCGGAAACCGAAATTGACGCAGATGTAGTTGACAAGGGTAGGGGGATTGTCGATACTGCGCAACGTCATGCCTGCTTCGGGAGGCGTGTTGTCCGCACGGCGCACTACTTGTATGGCTTGGTCTTTAATATTGCTGCACAACGCTAAAAATTCCTTATCCCCGCGGCGCGGAAAGACTTCTGGAAGCACTTTGACGGTTGCTTTGATGAGATTTTGGCGCGTAGTGGTAAATTCTTCCACCTCAATGCGCTCCAAACCTTCTAATATGACCATTAGGTTGGAGTTGGCGAGTTCCACAACCTGCAAAACGCGGGCAGCGGTACCTAATGTGAATAAATCTTCTGCACCGGGTTCTTGAATGTCTTTTTCTTTTTGACAGCACACCGCGATGGCTTTTTCCTGTTCGTAGGCGTTGATAACCAACTTCTGCGATTTAGGACGCGACACCGCCACAGGGAGCAGCACACCGGGAAATAGCACCATATTCCGGAGTGGCAACACGTTCAGTGCGTCGCCGGAATTGATATTGATTGGGTGCGCTGCGTCGTTTCCCTCTATTATTGGGATTATCTGCGCCTCTTCATCACCGTTCTCCCTCTGATCTTCCAAGTTCAAGTTATAAATCATCGTATTCTTTCAAAAAGTAACCTCCAGTAATTAAGCAATCTCTTTAAATTCAACCCTCCAATAATAGTACAACTTTATTTCTTTCAAAAAGTACCCTTTCTAAAAAAGCAACTAAGCAATCCTTCTAAAAAAACAACTCAACAATCTTTTTAAATTCAACAATTAGATAATAGTACAACTAGTATATAGTTTTACATAATCGCAATTATGTTTGTAACTGATTGATTATCAATGCGGGTTGTTTTACAATATAATTTTATTGCTTACGGATATCAATCATCAATTCGTCCAATTGAATTTGGTCAACAGGACCTGGAGCACCAAGCATGACATCTTTTCCTTGATTGTTCTTCGGGAAAGCGATACAGTCACGAATACTATCCAATCCGGCAAAGATACTAACAAGACGATCCAAACCGTATGCCAAACCACCATGAGGCGGTGCTCCGTACTTAAAGGCGTTCATCAAGAAACCAAACTTGGTTTGCGCTTGTTCTGGCGTGAAGCCCAAAATTTCAAAAATCTTTTGCTGCAATTGGGCATCGTGAATACGGATAGAACCGCCTCCTACTTCACAACCGTTAATCACGCAGTCATACGCGTTGGCACGAACGGAAGCAGGGTCTGTATCCAACAAGGGAATGTCCTCTGGTTTAGGACTGGTAAACGGATGATGCATCGCCATCAGACGGTTTTCTTCGTCGGACCACTCATACATGGGGAAATCAATTACCCACAGACAGGAAAATTTCTTCGGATCGCGCAAACCAAGCTGACGTCCCATCTCAAGGCGCAATTCGCTTAGTTGCTTGCGGGTCTTCATAATATCCTCACCACTCAAAATAAGTATCAAATCGCCCTCTTCGGCTTGCATAGCATTCTTTACCTCTTGCAGCACCTCTTGGCTATAGAACTTATCCACACTGGATTTAACATTCCCACCCTCTTCTACACGGGCATAAACCAAGCCCTTTGCACCGATTTGTGAGCGTTTGACATAGTCCGTCAGCGCATCTAATTGCTTGCGGGTATAGGTGGCACAACCTTTGGCGCAAATACCTCCAATATAATTTGCACTGCTGAATACACTAAACCGCTCCTCTTCGGGTTTCTTGGCTTCGGCAGCGTGGAAGATATCCTGCAATTCTACAAAGGTCATTCCAAAGCGTGTATCTGGTTTGTCTGAACCATAGTACTTCATCGCATCTGCCCACGTCATGCGAGGTAGTTTGGGTAGGTCGATGTTGAGAATAGTCTTAAATAGGTGTTTTATCATGCCTTCGAACATATTCAAAATATCCTCCTGTTCTACGAACGACATTTCACAATCTATTTGAGTGAACTCTGGCTGACGGTCAGCGCGCAAGTCCTCATCGCGAAAACACTTGACAATTTGGAAATAACGGTCAAAACCGGACACCATCAGCAATTGTTTTAGGGTTTGTGGCGATTGAGGCAAAGCATAAAACATGCCTTGGTTCATACGACTGGGCACCACAAAATCGCGTGCGCCCTCGGGAGTTGAATTAACCAATACGGGGGTTTCGACCTCTAAGAAACCCTGCTCATCCAGATAACGGCGTACTTCAAACGCCATTTTGTGGCGCAACTCAAGGTTTTTGCGAACAATAGGACGGCGCAAGTCCAAATAGCGGTATTTCATGCGCAAGTCGTCTCCGCCGTCGCTCTCGTCCTCAATTGTGAAAGGAGGAGTCAATGCGGGGTTGAGAATATTCACTTTCTGTACATCTATCTCAATCTCTCCGGTCGGCAGTTGGTTGTTCTTTGATTGGCGTTCTATTACGGTGCCGGTAACCTGTAGCACAAATTCGCGCCCAAGTCCCTCCGCGCACTCCAATTTATCACCGTTGAAAGCCAATTGTGTGATACCATAGCGGTCGCGCAAGTCAATAAATGTCAGTCCGCCCATTTTACGGATACGCTGTATCCATCCGGCGAGTGTTACCGTTTTTCCTGCATCGGCGAGACGCAACTCACCACATGTAACTGTTCTATACATAATTATCCAATTATAACATTCGAATCAATTTTCTTAATCAGCCCTTTCAGCACATCGCCCGGACCATATTCGTAAAACTCAGTGGCTCCGTCGCAAATCATGTTTTTGATGGTTTGTGTCCAACGCACAGGTGCAGTCAGTTGTAGGAGTAAGTTCTGGCGTATTTCTTCCGGATTACGCTGTGGATAAGCATTGACATTCTGATAAACAGGACATATCGGCTCGTGGAACTCCGTTGCCAAAATGGCCTCTTTCAGTTCTTCTGCCGCAGGTTGCATAAGAGGAGAATGGAAGGCACCGCCCACTTGTAGGCGAATAGCCCGTTTCGCCCCGTTTTCGCGCAATAGGTCACACGCTCTGTCCACTCCCGAAATGGTTCCGCTTATTACCACTTGTCCGGGACAGTTAAAGTTGGCGGCAACAACTACATCACCCGCTACCTGTTGGCAAATCTCATCTACCCTTTCGTCAGCCATGCCGAGTACAGCAGCCATTGTTGACTCCTGCATTTCGCATGCTTTTTGCATTGCTTGTGCACGCTTACTTACTAACACAAGAGCATCTTCATAACGAAGTACATTAGATGCGACCAGCGCAGAGTATTCGCCAAGACTATGACCGGCAACCATATCGGGATGCCAGATGGTCATGACCTTATTCATAATAATAGAATGGAGAAATACGGCTGGCTGAGTAACGCGAGTCTGTTTTAAATCTTCGGCATCACCGAAGAACATAATATCCGTGATACGAAAGCCCAAAATGTCGTTGGCAGCTTCAAACATCTCTTTTGCCACAGGATAGGACTCGTACAAATCCTTACCCATACCGACAAATTGCGCTCCTTGACCCGGAAAAACAAATGCTTTCATACGCTATTTATTTCGAAAAAATCGTGCAAAGATACAATTTTTTTTCGGTTCTTGCAAATAAAATAAAATTTTATTTCTCTTTACTCCATCAATTTTTTGTAGTGAATACGCTTAGGCGTCAGGGCTTCTTCGCCAAGGCGCAGTTTTTTGTTTTGTTCGTATTCACTATATGAACCCTCAAACCAATAGACTTTGCTATCGCCCTCGTAAGCAAGAATATGGGTGCATATACGATCCAAAAACCAGCGGTCGTGGCTGATTACTACAGCGCAGCCGGCAAAGTTTTCCAAACCTTCTTCTAGTGCGCGAAGGGTGTTAACATCTATATCATTGGTCGGTTCGTCTAATAAAAGTACGTTGGCTTCACTTTTCAGCGTCAATGCCAAGTGCAAACGATTGCGTTCTCCACCGGACAACATACCGCATTTTTTCTCTTGGTCGGAACCTGTAAAATTGAATCGGCTCAAATAAGCGCGGGCGGAGATTTCCCGACCGCCAACACGAATAAAGTCCGTTCCGCCGGAGATTGTTTCAAACACCGTCTTTTCTGGGTCTATACCTGAATGGATTTGATCTACATAACCAACCTTGACCGTCTCACCAACTTCGAATGTGCCTTTATCCACCGACTCTTGACCCATTATCATGCGGAAAAGAGTTGTTTTTCCTGCACCATTGGGACCAATAATGCCAACAATGCCGTTGGGCGGCAACATGAAGTTCATTCCCTCAAATAGACAGCGGTCACCAAAGGACTTGCCTACTTCAACGGCATTAATAACTTTGTTTCCCAAACGTGGACCGTTTGGAATAAAGATTTCCAATTTTTCTTCACGCTCTTTCTGCTCCTCATTCAGCATCTTGTCATATGCTCCCAGACGTGCTTTTGATTTGGCTTGGCGCGCTTTAGGTGCCATTCGTACCCATTCTAATTCGCGTTCCAGAGTTTTGCGGCGTTTGCTGGCTTGTTTCTCTTCCATCGCCATACGCGTTGTTTTCTGTTCCAACCATGATGAGTAATTGCCTTTCCACGGAATGCCTTCGCCTCGGTCGAGTTCCAAAATCCAACCTGCCACATTGTCCAAGAAATAGCGGTCGTGGGTAATGCAAATAACCGTACCGGCATATTGGTGGAGGTGCTGTTCGAGCCAGTCGATGGACTCTGCATCTAAATGGTTTGTCGGCTCGTCCAGTAGCAACACATCAGGTTGTTGCAAAAGCAATCGGCAGAGGGCGACACGGCGGCGTTCACCTCCGCTTAGATTGGCAACAATAGCATTGTCATCTGGACAACGAAGGGCATCCATGGCGCGATCAAGTTTTTGGTCAATATTCCAAGCATCGGCAGCATCAAGTTTGTCTTGCAATTCGGCCTGGCGCGTTAAAAGTTTATCGTAGTCTGCTTCGGGATTGGCAAAGGCGTTGTTTATCTCGTCATATTCGTGTAGCATATCCATAATTTCTTGCACGCCTTCCTGCACACATTCGCGTACCGTCTTGTTTGGATCCAGTTTGGGATCCTGCTCTAAATAGCCGACGCTATAGCCTGGCGAGAATACCACTTCGCCTTCGTAATTCTTTTCTACGCCGGCAATTATTTTCATTAGGGTTGATTTGCCGGCACCGTTCAAACCGATAATGCCTATTTTTGCTCCATAAAAAAAACTTAGATAGATATTGTTCAACACTCGTTTTTGTGGGGAGAATGCTTTGCTGACCCCAACCATAGAAAAAATAATCTTTTTATCGTCTGCCATGCTTTGATTTTTTTAGTTCATAATAAGTTAGCGTTCTTCGTAAGTTCCATCGGTGTAGTACACCACGATCTTTGCCACCTTCTTATCCCGTGTAGAAGTGGGGTTAACATTAGTGATTGATGTCTGCGGTTGCACTGGCTGAGGAATAATTTCCTGTTTGGGTTCTTCAGGCTTGATATCAAACAATGTTGTTTGCGGACCGTCTCCGTTGGGGCGGTACATAGAGCCGATACCTAAAATAAGCCAATCCGAATTAATGGTGCGAAAACGATTAAGAACGGCTTGTAGCACATCCAAACTCGGATTGTTGCGTCCACCCATGATATTAGAAATTGTGCCGGCGCTAATACCTACTTCCTGTGCAAATTGTTTAGCAGTCATATGTTCTGCCTCCATGATTTGCTGCAATTTTTGTCGTTCGTTCATATCTGTGAGAATTTTATAAAATTTGCCACTTATAGTATTCAAAAACGGTGCAAAGATACGAAATCTTTTTCACATTTGCAAATCTTATAGTAAAGAAAATTTAGCAGGATGAATTTTACAATTGTGAATTCACAATTTTTAACAGGTCATAATAATGGTCAACAAATGTGGCTCGTGCCAAATTATGTAATTTATATAATCAATTGATAATGACTATATTACACAAACGCATCTTTTAATAACGCGTGCCGAAGTGGAGATTACCTAGTTATATTGAAATATATAAATTACAACTTTATTTATATACATATAATTCGCTTATATACAGCAAAATACATATGCGTTGTCGTGTCTTGTATTGGTGTGTATGGGGATATAGGTATTTGTTTACGAGTAATTCACAATACGCAGACGATGCTCCTGCTAGCATGTTTAGGGTTGTGAATCTGCGCCATGGCAGATTTGTGAAGTTTACATATTGCAATGTGTTGCATATTTCACCTTTCTACGTGCTACTCCACCCTCTTCCATTTCACATGTAATAGTATAAAAAAATATGGGCTGCCCAATGACAGTCCACATAAACAGTTAGTAATGATTAGTGTGTATCTACTATTGCTTGTAAAGTTTTGTAATCGCTATTAC
>JAZUGJ010000182.1:0-6906 GCA_045641145.1 Paludibacteraceae bacterium | reverse complement strand
CGTTAAGGGATTGGGAATATCGGAAACACGCGCCTATATGGACGCCATCAAAAATATCAATATCTCTGCCCCCGCAATGGCGGAGTTTGTCAAGACCGGTAAGGAGAAAGTAATCGCTTATTACGATAGCGAAGCACCCCGCTTGATGAAACTGGCTCGAATGTTGTCCGAAACACACGAATACGAAAAGGCGTTATCTATCGTGATGGTCGTTCCTGCACAGTGCAAATACTATGACGAGGCATTGCAGACCGGCTTGGATATTTTCCACGCTTATCAGGATTATGCTTGCGTTCAAAACTTGCAAATGGCCCGTATGGCATGGGCGGCTGAACAGAATGCCGAAGGCGCCAAGAAAGCCGGCGAGTATCTGGCACAGATATATCCCGATGCGGCTTGCTACGGCGAGGCGATGGATGTCTATAAGGAAGTAAAAGCCAAAGTGTTGGATGACTGGAAATTTGAAATGAAGCAATACCAGGACGGTGTCGATTTGGAGAAACAACGCATCGAAGCCGCCCGTCAGATAGGTGTCGCTTATGGTCAGCACCAGCAACCGACAACCAACTACGGCTTTATTCGTTAACCCTTCTTTGTTCACAAAAGATGAAAAGATTTTGGATAGCAACTTGTTTGCTTGCTTTGTTCGTACCTGTTATTGCTCAATCGGTCGGATCGTCGGCTGATTATCGGCGTAACGCGCTTGCTATGTTACTCGTTTTTCACCCCGAAGATGAGTTCGGACCCAATATCCACGAGGCGTTTCTTGCCCTTCCTATGCCGGATAAATACGATGACCACAACCTCACTTGGCAGGTAATTAACAATAGCCAAATAGAGGGTCTGCAAAAGAATAAAAGCGGCTTATTTAAAGCCAAATACGGTCATGTCTTGTCCTCTCAGGAGGTGCAACAAAACGCGCGCTATTTAGAGAAAATGCTCAATCAGAAGCAGGTAGGTAAATCTATTGTGGCAAAGTGGTTTAACTTACAAGGTGACACGCCCGAAACGGCGACATTCAATACTTTGCTTATTCAGGATAGGGGCCAGTACAACGCTTCCGATGTGGATGTCGAGTTAGCAATGCAGACCACACGAGGTGTCAGCATGTTGGCAGATGCCGGCGAAGAACTGATAGGACAGACCTTTGTGCTGGTTAATGACATTACTTATGTTACCGCCGAGGAAGAAGCGGCGGCCGCCAAAGCAAGCATGGCGGTTATCGGTGGTATCTTTGATGGCTTGTTCGGTGGCAGTTCGGGACGGCAATTGGCAAATGCTACCGCCAAAATAGCCGATAGTTTTACGGGCTTTAATGTCAAGACACACAGTTACTTATACCAACTGGTGTGGAACGACTCCATCGCGGATATATTCTACCGCTATCACTATACGGCACAACCCGATGTTTCCAAGATACAGCACTTCTTGGCGGACTCGACCTCTTACCGCGTGCGCTATGTGGCACATGAATACGAATACGACAAGAAAAGTACGCTCAAGGGACAGTACGAGCGCACCGAACTGGTCAAAACTATTTGTGCCCGCTCTATGGATAAGAATATCGTCGCATTGGGCAAACAATACGAGGATTTTAAAGTCAAAACACCTGTTTACGGCGTCTTGGAAAACAATGGACGCATAGATGGCTACGCCGCCAAGATAGGATTTAAAGAGGGCATAACGGAGCAGTCGCAGTTCCAAGTTGTACAGCGTATTTTCAACCCTGAGACAAAAAAGACGACCTACCGCTATGTGGCGACTGTCAAACCGGTCAAAGGCAAGATTTGGGACAACCGCTACAATGCTGTGTTGGAAAAAGATGCCGGTAGCGAACTCTCCTATACGACGTTTAAGAAAGTCGCTGGTGGTGAGATACTTCCCGGTATGCTGCTGATAGAAGGTAAATACAGAAAAATCACGGAGTAAATTCCGTGATTTTTTCTTTTATGCCGTAGTGCAAATAGTTTACTTTTGTAGTCCGTTGAGTGCCTCTTTCAGCGCGGCAATACGCTGTTCGGCATCGGCTTTTTTCTTGCGTTCCAATTCAACTACTTCCGGCTTGGCATTCTGTACAAAACGCTCGTTGCTCAGTTTGACCATCACACCTTTTAAGAAGCCCTCTTGGTGTGCCAAATCGGCTTGCAATTTGGCAATCTCCTCTTCTTTATTGACGCAGTTGTCCAACGGTATGATAAACTCTGTCGTACCGACTATAAAAGATGCCGCTACGGCGGGTTTCTCGCCACCTGTTTGTACCTCGCAGTTAGCCAACTTATTCACCAACGGTGAAACGGTGCAGGGGGCGATAAGCGTCATCTTGTCTTTGTTCGGGATATTTTTCGACGCCCGCACGTTGCGCACGCCTGCGACCACTTCCTTGGTGAATTCCATCTGTGCGAGAATTTCTTTCTCCCAATCCCATCCTCCTTTCTCTACAGAACATTTCATGATGCTTTCGCCGTTTTTGCGCTCGGCAAGGTTGTGCCACAATTCCTCCGTAATGAACGGCATGAAGGGGTGCAGAAGCCGTAATAGGGCATCAAAATAATCCAATGTGGCGGCATAGGTGCTGCGGTCAATGGGTTGCTGATAGGCGGGTTTAATCATCTCAAGATACCAACCTGAGAAATCGTCTGTGTAGAGTTTATATATGGCCATCAACGCCTCACTCAAGCGGTATTTCTTCATCAAATCATCTACTTCTGCTGCGGCTTGGTGGAGTCGGTTGCTGAACCATCGTACGGCTTCTTTGGATGTCTCGGGTTGAGGCAGGTCTTGTACTTCCAGTCCCTTCACCATTCTAAAGCAGTTCCAAATCTTGTTGCAGAAATTGCGACCTTGCTCACATAGCGAGTCATCATACAAAATGTCGTTTCCGGCGGGGGCGGAAAGCAGAATACCCATTCGAACACCGTCCGCTCCGTAGCGTTCAATCAAATCCAATGGATCGGGACTGTTGCCGAGTGATTTGGACATTTTGCGTCCGAGTTTGTCGCGCACAATACCGGTGAAATAGACATGTTTGAATGGCATTTTGCCCATATATTCGTAGCCCGCCATAATCATGCGTGCTACCCAGAAGAAGATGATATCCGGACCGGTAACGAGGTCGGCAGTGGGGTAGTAATACTGCAATTCTGCATTGTCCTTTGTCCTTTGTGCATTACTTATTTCATCACCACCTTCAAGGAATAATGAAATAGGCCACAACCACGAACTGAACCAAGTGTCCAGTGCTCCTTCGTCCTGCACATAATTGCCTTCTGGTTGGGTCTCGCTGACGATAATCTTGTCGTTGGGATAATCTTCTAAACCGGTCTGTGCCAAAAGGTCGGCATCGTAGTAGGCAGGAATGCGGTGCCCCCACCATAACTGGCGGCTGATACACCAGTCTTTGATATTCTCGAGCCAATTGCGGTAAGTGTTCTTATATTTGGCGGGATAGAAAACAATGTCGTCGTTCATAACAGGTGGCAGGGCAATGTCAGCAAAATGCTGCATGCGGATAAACCACTGCAAACTGAGACGCGGCTCAATAGGTACATTCGTGCGTTCCGAATAGCCCACTTTGTTGTCGTAGTCCTCAATCTTCTCTAACAGACCCAATTTTTCCAGGTCTTTGCCGACGGTCGACCGACAGTCGAATCTATCCTGACCGTTATATTGAAGAACATTGGCTTTCAACTCCGGCTCAATATCGTCCATGGTTAGATGGGCATCTGCCGTGAAAACATCAATTGTTTTGAGGTTGTATTTTTGTCCTAGCGCGTAGTCGTTCACATCGTGAGCGGGCGTAACCTTCAAACAGCCCGTACCAAAGCCGATTTCTACATATCGGTCCTCAATAATCGGTATCTCACGTCCCACAATAGGAACAATCACATGCTTGCCTTTCAGCCACTGGTTTTTCTCCTCTTTGGGATTGATACATACCGCCACATCGCCGAAGATGGTTTCGGGTCGGGTGGTGGCAACGATGGCATAGTCGGCACCCGTTTCGGGATTGGTTACGCCGGGTTCTGCCACCTTGTAACGCAGGTAGTAAAATTTACTATGTTCATCGTGGTAAATAACCTCTTCGTCACTGAGCGCTGTTTGACGTTCAGGATCCCAGTTGACCATTCGTAACCCGCGATAAATCAGTCCCTTGCGATATAAGTCGCAGAATACGGAAATGACGGCTTTGGAGCGGGTTTCGTCCATCGTAAAAGCAGTACGGTCCCAATCGCAGGAACAGCCCAATTTACGCAGTTGTTTAAGGATAATTCCGCCGTGTTCATCGGTCCAATCCCAAGCATGTTTTAGAAACTCCTCACGGGTCAAATCGCTCTTGTTAATTCCCTGTTCTTTGAGACGCTTGATTACTTTGGCTTCGGTGGCGATAGAGGCATGGTCTGTCCCGGGTACCCAGCAGGCGTTCTTACCTTCTAGGCGAGCGCGACGCACCAGTACATCTTGGATGGTTTCATTCAATACATGCCCCATGTGCAGCACGCCGGTCACATTGGGGGGCGGAATAACAACGGTAAAGGGTTCGCGACCATCGGGTTCACTGTGGAAAAGTTTGTTGTCAAGCCAATATTGATACCACTTGGCTTCAATGTCTGTAGGATTATATTTGCTGTCCATGTCTAAATGTAATAAGTCTCGTTTTGTACTCAAAAGCGCATAAAACGCACGCAAAAGTACAAAGAAAACAGGAACCGCAAAAGGAAAAGAATAAAAAAACAAAATAAATGCGTATTTATTTGCATATATGCCCAAAATTTAGTATCTTTGCGCCCAAAATTAGTCGTGTGTGCGCGTTCCGCGCTTGCGCGAGGACAGAAAACAGTGAACATAATATGAAAAAGATGAAAAATATCTGTTTAAAAAGATTGGTAATGGCAGTATGGTTTGGGTTGTCGGCGTTGGGCATAAATGCTGAAACTTACACTGCCAATACAACCATGGGTGTGGAGTTTTGGGCAACGTTCATTAAGAACAATGAGAAGGAGATCTCCGATCCGACTTTGAAATTGACTATAATGGTTGCCGCTGAAGAAGAAGTTACGGTTACGGTAGCATTGGGCTCGTCGGGTGCGATTTTGGGAACGATTACAATACCTGCTGGTGGCGGAGTGGGAACATTGAGTGCGATTGCTCCGGCTGCTGTCTATTTGGACCAAAGTGAGTCTATTCAAGAGAAGGGTTTGCATATATACTCAGAAGATACATCGGTGCCGTTTTCCTGTTATGCTTTTTCCGAGGCAGGTCAAGGCGGTGCTTCAACACGCGATGTGGCGTTGCTGGTGCCTGACAATGTGTTAGGCAGGGAATATATAGTGCAGACCTATCCGGAGGATGGTATGTCCACCGAGTTTGCTGTAGTAGCGACAGAAGATAATACACAAATAACGATTGTCCCATCGGTGCAGACATTCAATGGTGTAGTTGCTGGTAACCCCATTACCATAGCATTGAATAAGGGACAAGTGTATATGGTACAAAGTAAGCCGTTCTCAGCAGAAAACCAGAATGTTGATTTGTCGGGAAGTACGGTGTGTGCGGATAAACCGGTGGCAGTGTTCACTGGTAACGAAGCAACTAAAATACCTATGGAAGGTGCTTATTCTGCAGACCACACTTTTGAACAGGTACTGCCTGTTATGTCTGCTGGTCGGGAGTATTATGCTGCGATTGCGGGGAATACTAAATTAAATAAGTTTTATGTTACTGCCATATTTGACAACACGACGGTAACAACCACCCGTTATTCGGCAGAAGATGATGCGATATATCAATATAGCGAGGTCCTGAATTCGGGTGAATCGTATGTGGATGGACCTGATGAAATAACGACCGATATGCGGGACATATCTGTTGTGGCAGACAAATCGGTAATTATATACACATATCTGTCCTGTGGTGCGGCGAACCAAGAATCATATAAGGATGCTAAGGGGAAAACACAATATCGCAACTGGGGTAACCCGACGAATGCCATGCTACCCTCGTGGGACATGCGAGTGAATGAAATGACCTTCTTCAGTTTTGAAATGACCAATCAGACGGAAGGTGATATGCAGCACCATTATGTGCAAGTTATTGTCAGTGCGGACGATATAGGAAACATTACATTGGATGGCACGGCTGTGCCTTCTTCGGAGTTTACAATTTTGGGTGTGGATGAAAGTAAAGCGTTTGCCAATATTGAACTTACTACTCATGGTAAGCATGTGCTATCTAGTAGTGGAGGTGGGTTTGTCGGTACAGTGTATGGCGTGACGGAAAAAGCCCGCGCATACCAATACACGCTGGGTTATATGGTCAATCCGTATAGGGATTCGCTGTTGATTGAGAATACGGAAGATGTTATGTCTAAGCATTCTTACGATTTAGAGCGTTTGCCGCAGGGATGGTATCAGCGGCAGTTTGACGATTGGGCGAATCCTGACTCAGCGCGTTTGGATACTGCCTATGTGTGCGACTCGACCATATTGAATTTTGCTGCACAGTTGGCACATAAAGATTTTGTTGAGTCGTTGGAGTGGAAAGTATATAAATGTTTGGACGACGGGGCACGGATAGAACCTGCTATATTTGATTCTGTGGTTAATTTGCCTTCGGATGCCCTTCAGAAAATGGACTATCAGTTTATTCTTGATCCGCAGAAAAATTTACTTCCGAAAGACAGAGATCCGTTTACATTGTATCGCGTAGATGCTATTACGACAACGCAAGCCATATTGTGCCCCGACATGTATCAACCGGAATTGGATACTTTGTCCACCATGGTGCATGTCAATCGTATTTACAACGATACGATTCTCAAACGGATGGTGTGTATCACAGACAGTGTGTACTGCTTCCTCGATGACGAGACTCACACGACCGCTCATGTTACACCGTTGGATTCAACTC
>JAZUGJ010000181.1:0-11220 GCA_045641145.1 Paludibacteraceae bacterium | reverse complement strand
CGATCCGACTTCCTTCTCTCACCCGAGGTGTGCGAATAATGGTCTATTTAGTACATTGGCACTTATGGACATTAGCTAATTGGTATCAAAAATTTATCAATTGGAGAGATAATAGAAGAAAATAAAAAGAAAAAAGCGGAAAAATCACATAAATATTTGCTTATTTGGAAAAAAATAAGTAACTTTGCACTCCCAAGTTTGGAGTATAATCTAAAATCTATTACAATATGCAACTCAAAAAGAATCCTAACGCCAGTCTGGAGGACAAGAAGTTTACTTATGTGCTTCTTGGCTTCGTTTTTGTGCTGAGCGTGTGCTATGTCGCCCTCGAATGGACGGAAAGGGAAGTTACTAAGTATGAGGTTGCTGACACGGAATTTGCCTTTGAGGAGGAAATTGACATTCAGCAAACCAGCCAGGAAACTCCTCCCCCTCCTCCACCACCAATGGTGCAGGAAGTTGAAGTCTTGAATGTCGTGGAAGACGATGTGGAAACCGAAGAGATTCAAATCAATACGGAGGAGAATAAAGAAGAGATAATTATCCAGGCTCCCGTTGAAATCAAGGAGGAGGAAGAGGAAGATAATGTAGTCTTTGTTATCGTAGAGAATAAACCTGAGTTCCCCGGTGGCGATGCCGAATTGATGAAGTTCATCAGTAACAATATCAAGTATCCGGTCATTGCGCAGGAGAACGGTATTCAAGGTCGTGTCATCTGCCAATTTGTGGTGAATAAGGACGGATCTATCGTGGATATCAATGTGGTACGCTCCGTTGACCCCTCTTTGGATAAGGAAGCCATCCGCGTGATTAAGTCTATGCCGAAGTGGAAACCCGGTATGCAACGCGGTAAAGCTGTGCGTGTTAAGTTCACTTTGCCTATCGTTTTCCGTTTGCAATAGGTTAGTTTGCTAAACTCGCTAAACCTGTTAAACCCGCTCAACTCGTTTAATGTGGATTTATCTGCGCGAGATATAATGTATTGCAAGAATGTCGGTACCCGTCGTGCCGACATTCTTCGTAGTGAACTGAAAGTTCATACGGCGTTGGATATGTTGCGCCAGTTTCCCTTTCGCTATGTGGATCGTAGCAAGTTCTACACCATTGCGCAAATAGAGGACGAGGACACGCTTGTTCAAATCAAAGGATGGATTAGCGAGTACCATCCTGTTGGCGTCGGCAAGGCGCAGCGTATCGTGGCGACATTTAATGATGGAAAGCATACTTGTGAACTCGTTTGGTTTCAGGGAATTAAGTATCTTAAACTTGAACTCAACATCCCCTACCTGTTATTCGGTAAGCCCTCACGCTTTAATCACGAGTGGAATTTCGTTCACCCAGAGCTGACCCTCATGAGTAAGGTTACACCAGAAATGACGCAGGGGCTGGAGCCGATTTATGAGACATCCGAGAAGATGAAACGGGCGGGGCTGAACGCCAAAGGTATGCGTCAGATTATCGCCTCTCTTATGCCCGATTTACAGCCCGGTGCAGTGCCTGACACACTAGGCACGGACGTGTTGACTCGTTACCATTTGATGGGACTGACGGATGCTCTCCGTAATATCCATTTTCCCAAGGATACTGCTACGATGCAGAAAGCTCGGGAGCGAATGAAGTTCGAGGAATTGTTTTATATCCAACTCCATATTTTGCGTCAAAAGAAAAAACGCGAACAACATGTGGGTTATTCAATGCCGCTTGTTGGCAGGCGTTTTAATCGCTTCTATAAGGAATGTCTGCCGTTTGCCCTAACTAATGCGCAAAAGCGTGTCGTGAGGGAGATTCATGCTGACCTCAAAAGTGGCCGCCAGATGAATCGCCTGCTGCAAGGTGATGTTGGCTCTGGTAAAACATTGGTGGCGCTCCTCTGTGCCCTTTTGGCTGCCGATAATGGTTACCAGACCTGTATCATGGCACCTACCGAGATTCTTGCCAATCAGCATTTGGAAACTCTCTCCGCCATGTTGCGTGACATGCCCGAAGTGCGTATTGCTCTGCTTACCGGTTCTACGACCAAGAAACAGCGCGAACCTTTGCATGATGCTCTTCGTACCGGCAATATAGATATCTTGATTGGTACACATGCCCTTTTGGAGGATGAGGTACAGTTCGCCAACCTTGGTCTGGTTATTATTGACGAGCAACATCGTTTCGGGGTCAAACAACGCAGCCGTTTGTGGAACAAGAGTGAACTTGCTCCTCACGTGCTGGTGATGACCGCTACGCCTATACCTCGCACGTTGGCAATGACGGTACACGGTGATTTGAGTACCAGTATCATTGACGAGCTGCCCCCTGGACGCAAACCTGTTCATACGCTCCATTATACGGTGCAACGCCGCCGCAGTGTGAATGAATTTATTGCCCAACAGGTGTTGCTCGGACGGCAGGTTTATGTCGTTTATCCGCTTATCAAGGAAAGTGAGAAATTGGACTTACAGGACCTGCAGAACGGCTATAACACCCTGTGTGACACCTTCCCCGATTATCGTATCTCTATTGTGCATGGTCAGATGCGCGCTAAGGATAAAGATGAGCAGATGCAGCGTTTTGCGCGTGGTGAGACGCAGATATTGGTGGCAACGACAGTAATTGAAGTGGGTGTTAATGTGCCTAATGCCAGCGTTATGGTCATTGAGAATGCTGAACGTTTCGGACTCAGCCAATTGCATCAACTGCGTGGTCGGGTGGGGCGCGGCGCCGATCAAAGCTATTGCTTGCTCATTACCCGTTTGGAACTGACCAAAGAGGTGCGCCGGCGCATGGATATCATGGTGGCGACCAATGACGGTTTCCGCATCGCCGAAGCTGATTTGCAGATGCGCGGTCCGGGTGATATGGACGGCACACTGCAGTCGGGGATGCCCTTTGAATTGCACATCGCCAGTTTGGCAACCGACGGGCAGATTTTGGAGCAGGCACGCCACGCGGCGAGCGACATCTTGGATGCCGACCCCGATTTGTCGGACGATTTCAATCGCATCTACAAACGCCACTTGGATACCCTCCGCATTGAAACAGGGCATTATTCGGATATCTCCTGATTTCCATTCCCAAAATTCAAGTTGGAAGTGCAACATTGAAAGGGTAAAAAAGTAGATAAAATAGCAATGTAAAATAAAAAACGTGGGCTGTGATTTGCACAGTCCACGGAAAATAAGTAATTTTGCAGTTGCTATGTACAAACACTTAAATTCAGCGCAAAGATACGCAATTTTTTCGTTACATGCAAATAAAATTTCGCTTTCTCAGATAGCGAGAACGCTAAGTGTCTCAGTATCAACGATTAGTCGTGAGATAAAAAGAAACGAAGGTAAACGTGGTTATCATCCGAAGTTGGCTCATGAGATGGCATGTGAACGCCGTAAGTGGCGTGTGTCTCACAATCATTCTATCCACAGGGAAATAAAAGAGAGGTGTCTAAAGTATCTAACAGAGGAACAATGGTCTCCCCAACAAATCTCAGGTTATCTCAGTTTAGAGGGTATCCAAGTATCCCACGAGACGATATATAAATGGATACGTGCGGACAAATCCGATGGAGGTACATTATATAAGCATCTTCGTCACCAAGGTAAACATCGCAAGCGAGCGGTGGGCATATGCCATCAAATCAAACACCGAATCAGCATCCATGACCGTCCCAAAGAGGCAAATGGCAAGCGTTTTGGAGATTGGGAGATGGATACGATAGTTGGTCCTGATAATAAGGGCGCGATAGTGACTTTGGTTGAACGGAGTACTAATTATATGGTAATGAAAAGGTTAAAGTATGGCAAAAACCCGAAAGAATTGGCAAAAGAGGTTAAATGGTTACTATTCCCATATAGGCATTTAATTAAGACTATTACAACAGACAATGGCAGCGAGTTCTGCGAACATAGAGCGATTAGTAAAGCTCTTGGAGCAACAGTCTATTTTGCAGATCCTTTTAGTTCTTGGCAGAAGGGTTGTATCGAAAATACCAACAAACTTATAAGGCAATATATACCTAAAAGAACTAACCTAAATACATTAAATGATGATGACATTTTACAGATTCAGTACAAAATTAACAGGAGACCAAGAGAAAAATTGCACTTTTCTACTCCTAAAACTTGTTTCTTCCAACATTTTTAACTAACTTTGCACTTGCTATTTGAATCTACATTCTTGACTTTTTATACAAAAAATTTGTATAATTCGAATATTTTTTATACCTTTGCACCTGCAAAGCGTGTGCAAATAAATCGTTAGATATGAAAAATATTGCTTTTATTATCAATCCTATTGCCGGTACGGTCAATAAACGCAAACTCCCCAAAATGATTGAGAAGGAGTTGGACCATAGTCGCTGGCTTGAAAATATAGTGCTTACCGAGTATGCTGGTCATGCCACTGAACTGGCGCGCCAATTCGCCTGTATGGGTTTTGATGCGGTGGTGGCTGTCGGCGGTGATGGTACGGTGAACGAAGTGGCAAGTGGGCTGCGCGATACAAATACGGCGTTGGGTATTATCCCATGTGGCTCAGGTAACGGTTTCGCTCGTCATATTGGTATGTCCTTGCGTTTCTCTCGCGCCATGGAACAAATCAATCGTAGTGAAGTGTTGACGGTCGATTACGGCATGGTGAATGACAAACCGTTCTTCTGTACTTGCGGTGTGGGCTTCGATGCCATGATTGCCGAGCGGTTTGCTAGTGCAGGTTCGCGAGGTATGAAAACATATATGCAGAAAATTCTCAAGGACCTCTTTACATACCACCCGGATACCTATACCATCAAAGGTGAGGATATAGACCTTAATCCGCAGGCATTTCTGATTACTTTTGCCAATGCTAACCAATGGGGTAACGATGCTTTTATCGCTCCCAAGGCAAGCATACAGGACGGAAAAATGGATATCGCCATTTTGAGTCAGTTCCCGCTGATTGCAGCACCTGGATTGGCGTTGGGGTTATTCACTAAGTCCATTGATTATGACCTATTCATGACTACCGTCCAAGCTAAAGAAGTTACCGTAACCCGTTCTGTGGAAGGACCGATGCACGCCGATGGTGAGCCGTTGAATATGCCGCAGGAACTGCATATCCGTATTGTTGAAGATGGATTGAAAGTGTTGGTAGAAAAGCACCTCTAATTGTATGACAATCAAGATAATTAACAAGAGTTCCAATCCCCTTCCACGCTATGAGAGTGCTCAAGCGGCAGGAATGGATATACGCTGCAATATCGCTGAACCGATAACTTTGCAACCTATGGAACGGCACCTGTTCCCTACCGGATTGTATATCGAACTGCCGCAAGGTTACGAGGCGCAGATACGCCCTCGCAGCGGTTTGGCATTAAAGCGTGGACTGACAGTGCTCAATACACCTGGCACTATCGATGCCGATTACCGTGGCGAGATAGGGGTTATCCTTGTCAACTTGAGTGCCGAGCCACAGACAATCGAACCGGCGGAACGCATTTGCCAGATGGTTATTGCCCGTCATGAACAACCTCTTGTCACCGAAGTTGAGGTGCTGACTTCTACGGAACGCGGAGAAGGTGGTTTCGGACATAGTGGAGTAAGGTGAAAAAGTTAGTACTCATAATATTATTGGGTGTTCCGTTGTTGGCTTCTGCCATGACGGAGGAGCAGCGTCAGCGGTTCTTGTATTATTTTTATCAAGCCGAACACTTATGGCAAACCGAGCAGTATGCGGATGCGTATGCCCTATTTGATTTCTGCCATGACCTCAATCCCGACGACCCGATGGTCAATCTTCATCTGGGACATATTTATAAAGGTTGCAAGTTGACGGACCAGGCCCTTGTCTATTACCGCAAGGCATGGCTCAAAGCCATGGAGGAATGTTGGGACGATTATGCCGTAACACTTTATAATGCCGGTGGAGAAGCCAATCGGTTGGCTGCCGTCAAAGTTATGGAACAGACCACCAAGACGGTCAAACAGGATATCGAACTATGGGACCGTCTTCGTGACGGCTATATCGGGGTGGGGAAATATAAGCAAGCCCTGTCTGCACAGGACGAGTTTGATAAGGTGGAAGGCAGTGGCTACACTCCCTATAGTGCGATGAACCGTTACCGCATCTATTCGCTTATGCAGCAACCAAAGAAAGCCATTTATGCTTTGGAAAAGTACTTGGAGAATGACCCTGCTAATTTGCAGTTTCAGATGTATCTTGTCCAATTGTATGAACTGACTAACCAACCCCAAAAGAAAATCATCGCGCTGTACGATCGGGTCTTGTCGCTGGATCCGTATAACGCCTTGGTGTTGAATAACTACGCTTACCTTTTGGCATGCCGTAAAGGCGACTTGTTGCAGGCCGAGCAGATGAGTCTGAAAGCCATTCAAGCCGACCCGCAAAACCCGACCTATCTGGACACGTATGCGTGGATTATGTACCTGACTGGACAGATAGACCTTGCCAAACTCTATATCCGCCAAGCCGTGCTGTATGTGGGGGATAAAGAGATACCTGACGAAATACAACAACACTACAACGCTATATTCAAATGAAACGCCTTTTCTTTATCGCTATAATGGTGCTGCCTTTGCTGCTGACTGCCCAAACAGTCAAGGATTTACAGCAGGAGCAGCAGAAATTGCAACAGCAGATTCAGGAGACGGACAAAATGCTGTCTCAAACCAAGAAGAACGAGAAAGCCACTCAAAACAAACTCAATCTGCTCAATCAGGATATCAAAAACCGTAAGAAAATAATCTCGTCTATCAATACGGAAATCAATGTGTTGGACCGAGATATAGCCACGCTCACCAACCGTCGCAATGAGTTGCAGAGCGATTTGGATATTGCCAAAGCGGACTATGCCCGTTTGGTGCGGGAAACGCATGTTGCCAATATGCAGTCTTCGCCGTTGTTATTCCTTCTCTCGGCGCATAGCTTCCAACAACTGCTCCGCCGTATCCGTTATATGCACGAGTTTCAGCAATATCGTAAGTCGGAGGCACGGCGCATCACGGGTTTGCAAACGGATATAGATATCCAAAATGACCTCCTTTCCGACCGTCGTCAGGACCGCAATACCGCCTTGCAAGCGCAACAACGGGAACAGGAAAAACTGACCCGCAACGAGCGCAAGCAGAAACAGATGCTCAACGACCTCAAAAAACAAGAAAAAGACCTCAGTGCCAAACTCAAGAAACAGCAGCAACGAGTGGACGAAATCAACCGTAAGATTGATAACATGATTCGGCAACAGACGCAGAGCAAGTCCACACTCACGAAGGAGCAGCAACTGATTGCCGGTGGGTTTGAAAAGAACAAAGGTCTGCTGCCTTGGCCTGTTGAAAAGGGCTTTATTTCGGGCTACTTCGGTACGCACCAGCACCCTGTTTATGAACATGTTACCGTCAATAACAAGGGTATCTACCTTCAGACGGTTGCCGGTGCTTCGGCGCGGGCGGTTTACGAGGGTGAAGTGAGTGGCGTATTGGTGTTGGGCAATACATACGCCGTTATCGTGCAGCATGGTAATTACCGCACCGTATATAGTAATCTCAAGGATATATCCGTCAAACAGGGGGACAAAATTTCACCTAAGCAGACTATTGGACATATCTTGACGGATACTGAAAATGATAACAAAACAGAACTGTTCTTCCAGATATATATGGACCGTACCTTGTTGGATCCGGCTCCGTGGCTGGCTAAATAATATCGCTATGAAACATATACACTTATACCTTCCTGTGCTGTTGGCGGTCCTTTTACTGTTGCCGGCATGCAAGCAGGACACTTGGGTGGATTGGAAAATCGAGAATGAAGCATGGCTGCTCAATAATGCCACTAAGGAAGGTGTCAAGACGACTCCCTCCGGCTTGCAGTATAAAGTAATCCGTGAGGGTATTCCTACCAATCCCCGTCCGGATAATCTCAAGTCGGTCGTCGTTACTTATCAGGGTTCGCTGATTACACGCAATGTGTTTGATAAACGCACCAATTCGGCAATGGCGGTCAGTTCGCTTATCATGGGTTTTTCCGAAGGACTCAAACTCATGACTGCCCCTGCACACTATATCTTCTATATCCCTGCCGATTTGGGTTATGGTGATGAAGGTATGGGCACTGAAGGTGAGAAGGGCTATATCCCCCCTCATTCTACGCTTATCTTTGATGTCGAACTGCAAAATGTCTATTGATGGTGCGCCGACTTGACATCTTCCGTTCTGTTTTCTTGGTGGCGGTTTTGGCATGGGCGCTGACTTCTTGCCGCAACGATGCCAATAGTAATGTGCCGTCTTATCCGGTCCAGTTGGACTTGGATATTTATCGCCTGTATCCCCATTTTGTGGTGGAAGGCGGTTTTCAAGTCATGACTTTTACCGAGAAACGCTGGGACTCGGATTACCTCGGCTACGGCGGTGTTATCGTGTGGGTCAATTTGGAGGGCAAGTACTGTGCTGCCGACATGACCTGCCCCCATTGCTTGCAACCTAAGCAACCTGTTTTTGTGGACGGATTATATGCCGTTTGCCCTGTCTGCGGTGAGCATTTTGACCTCACGACTTATGCTTTCCCTACGATGGGTAAGGCGGACCAACCTCTGCGTCCGTATAATGCAACTTTTTCCAATGGTATCTTGCGTATTCGTAACTGATGATTGACTCTAAAGATATACTGCTTATCGGCTCTCTGGTGCGCACACACGGCAAGCGTGGCGAGGTGCAATGCCGCACCGTCAATTCGTTTTGGGACGATTCGGATGCCGATTTTATCATCTTGCTTCTGGACCGTATCCCCGTGCCTTTCCGTGTCACAGATTGGCGGTGCAAGGGCGATGATTTGCTGCTGACTTTGCAAGGCATCGATACTGAAGAACAAGCCCAACGGCTCATAGGAAGCGATTGCTATATGCTCCGTCGTGACATCGTGTCCGAAGACCCGTCTGCCGTCCTCTGTTGGCAGGATATTGTCGGTTATTCGCTTAACGGCACGCCTATTGTTGAGGTCGATGACTCTACTGCCAATGTCTTGGCAATTTTGTCCGACGGTCGTCTTATTCCGTTGCACGAGGACTTGATTACTGCTATTGACCATCAAGCCCGTACCTTAACCATGACTCTTCCTGATGGCTTATGAACAGCACCAAACTGACTATACCTGAAATGCACCGTATGAGTGCCGATGAGTTCCGCGCTGCGGATAAAGTGCCCCTTGTAGTGGTCTTGGACAATGTCCGCAGTCAGCATAATGTGGGTGCCGTTTTTCGTACTGCCGATGCGTTCCGATTGCAGGCGGTCTATCTGTGTGGAATATGCTGCTGCCCGCCTAATACCGAGATACATAAAACGGCGTTAGGGGCAGAAGAAACAGTCCCGTTTCGTTATTTTGCCGATACGCTTGAGGCGGTCGAATCGCTCAAAAAAGACGGATACACGGTCTATGCGGTCGAGCAGGCGCATAACTCGCTTGACTTTGACACCGTTCATGTCTCCGGTAAGACGGCGGTCGTCCTTGGTCACGAGGTCTTTGGCGTGCAGCAGCAGGTGGTTGATGCCGCCGATGGCTGTATCGAGATACGCCAGTACGGCACAAAACATTCGCTGAATGTCAGCGTTACCGCAGGCATCGTTATGTATAAACTTAGCACCCAACTCCGGTCTTAATCTTTGTGCCCTCTCTGCCGGTTACCATATTAGCCCCCGCCAAGAACATTGCTGTGGCGCGTGCTGCTATTCAGGCGGGCGCAGATGCCGTCTATATAGGTGCTCCAAAGTTTGGCGCACGTCAGGCGGCGGGCAATAGTCTGTCCGACTTGGCGACCCTTGTTTTGGAGGCGCATCGCTATGGTGTCCGGGTGCTTGTTACACTCAATACGCTCTTGTCTGATGAGGAACGCCGTGAGGCGGTCGCTCTCGCGCACGCGTTATATGAAATAGGTGTTGATGCCCTGATTATTCAGGACTTGCACCTTTTGCAGGAGCCCCTTCCGCCTATCCGTCTTCATGCTTCCACCCAGTGCGATAACCGTACGCCCGAACAGGTGCTCCGCTTGCGTGATATGGGATTTAAACGGGTCGTTCTGGCGCGTGAACTGTCACTCGAAGAAATACGCGCTATTCACGATGCGGTGGGCGATACAATCGAATTAGAGGCGTTTATCCATGGCGCACTATGCGTGTCGTACAGTGGCAGGTGTTATCTGAGCGAGGTGCTTATGAACCGCTCTGCCAATCGGGGCTGCTGTGCCCAGATGTGTCGCCAGCGTTATGACCTCTTGGATAGTTCTATGCGTGAGGTCTTGGACGATGACGGCAAGCCCGTTCATCAGCGCTATTTGCTTTCCTTGCAGGACATGGACCGCAGTCAATATATGAAAGATTTGGTTGAAGCGGGTATTACGACCTTCAAAATAGAGGGGCGGCTCAAAGACGCCGACTATGTGACCAATATCGTGGCTTATTACCGCCAATTGGCTGAGCGTCTGGGTTTGTCTTGTGCCTCGCCTGCCGTCTGCCGTTATGGCTTTACGCCCAATCCTGAAAAGACTTTCCACCGGGGTGGCACCGACTATTTTCTCAATGGTCGCACGCGGCCTATGGCGAATTGGCAAACGCCCAAATCAACCGGCGAATTGGTCACTGACCGCACCGTTCTACACGCGGGTGACGGACTATGCTTTGCCGATCAGGGCTTTGCAGTCAATGCGATTCGCAACGGGCGTATTATTCCCAATAAGGATATCCGTATCCCCGCTTCCACACCTCTCTATCGCAACTACGATGTGGAGTTTCAGCGTTCCTTGCGTGCCGAGCGGCGTGTTCCCGTAGATATTGATTTTACCGAGACCGATAACGGTTTTCAGCTCACCTATACGCCTCTTTTACCCGATGCACAACCCCTGTCTGCCGTTTTTCCGTGCGATAAACAGCCCGCCAATAACCCCGACCGGGCTTTGCGGACCATTCAAGAACAACTGACTAAACTGGGCGACACAATATACATCGCCCGCCAAATAACCCTCAAAACCTTGCCGTATTTTATTCCTATCGGCACTCTGAATTTATGGAGACGCACCCTCTTGACGAACCGTTAATGACTTGCCGCTACTGTATCCTGTTTGAGATGGGACATTGCCGCAAGACCAATCCTTTTCCAAAAGAGAAGGAGCCGCGTTTCCTGCGTCTGCAGAATGGAACGCTGCTCCAACTTACTTTCGATTGTGCGAATTGTCAAATGCTGATTACTTCTGTTTCCAAC
>JAZUGJ010000180.1:0-3899 GCA_045641145.1 Paludibacteraceae bacterium | reverse complement strand
CTTTGAATCATGTTGAAATGTTGCGGCTCTTAAGGGGGTTTGGCGCAACGCCTGATTATGCCTTGAATGGTTATTGGAACAATATGCAGACGGCTTGCAATAACAAGGCGTATGATGCCGTTCGTTATTTTATCGAGGAGTGCAAGTTGCCGATTGGCGACTGTCTGATTACTGCCGCGCAGAATGGGGATATGTGGCTTGTGAAATACTTTGTCGGAGTGCGTCATGCCGATGCAAGCGGAGCGTTGGCGGCGGCAAAGAGTAAGGGGCAGAGCGAAGTCGTTGCCTATCTTGAATCTGTCGGTGGGCATTCAAGGGTGAAGAAGAAAGATGAGGGTGTGGCGAGAGATGATAAAGGTGTTGCCGCGAAAAAGAGCGAAAAGACTATGTCGGTTAAGGATGGACTGTCATTGGTTTTTGATACCTTTGAGACGAATGAGGAATTTCGTCTTTCTTATGATGGCGCATTGGTTATGAAGGGGCTTGCAGAGGGAATGAATTTTAACGTTGCCAACATACGCGATGATTTGTTGCCAGGCGGTGCATATTTGAAGAGGATGAGCGAGGCAATGAAAGCGAAAGACTTGGATGGATTGGAAAATGCGGCGCGAGGCTTGGCATCATCGTTGCGGTATAAATCATCGCCGAAGCCAAATGCAAAGGGGAAGGAGAAGTGGTCGTTGGTTCAGAAGAAAGCGGCTGAATTGCGCGATGCGACTGTGGCTGTGGTGCGTGTCAAGGCAAGCAATGCCCAAGATGATGATGCAGAAGCGGCAAAGGTTATGATGGGATTGTTCATGGGATTGGCAACGGACAATTCAAACTTGGCGGTCAATGGCATTGGTGGTGCAATGGAAGGTATGAAGGCGAAAAATCAGGTTGCGATGAGATATGCTAATGCTTTCAAGGATGCCTACGAATCGTATAAAGAGGCGTGTGTCGATTACATGATGGTGCAATTCAACGATTAACGAGACATGGGTAGGCGCAAGTCGGATGGCTTTGATTGGGATTGTTTGGCGAAGCCCTTTTGGGGTCTCGTCAAGATGGTTGTCGCAATCGTTGCGCTCTGCTTTGTGTTTACGCATAGGGACAAGGTTTGGCAGTTTCTGTCAAACGCAGAAAAGGTTGTCGTGTCACCGCCTATCAGCGCATCATTCCGTGAAAGCCTATTGGGAAAGGGTGACGGTTATGTGATGACCATCGCGAACATGGCGGCAGACAAGAGCGTGATGGTCGAAGTTTACCGCGAGAAATTACGCGAACGAACGCCGAAGTTCCTCATCAAGCCAAATGATGATAAGGAGTTTGGTTCGTGGCAGATTGGAACGAACTTCACCAATGGAGAAAGAGGGTATATCAGTGTCGAAGGATATGGACGAAAACTCTATTATCGGATAGAGGGTGAGAGGTATAAAACTTGGTTCGACGAGTGATTTCACAAGGAGGAAAGTAGGCATGAATAGCAAGGTTGTTCTTTCTGTGTTCGGCATGGCGGCGGCTGTCATGGGTTGTGCGTCTCTCGGTTCGCATGGCGTTTCCGAAAACTCGGTTCGCGCCATTCTGCAATCTCATTCTGTCCCAAGTGATGAAAGCGGATGCGCTGTAGTTCTTGACCTATCAAACGCCGAAATCAGCCATTCGGTTTCGGTCGGTCGAGCCTCTGCAAAGGATGCGTTTGAGGTCGGCGGCGTGGTGATGCCGTTGGTGGCTTGCATCGCACTTGAAAACGGCATTGCAAAGATTGACACCCTCTTTTCGTCGGATTGCGACCGCGTGAAATATCCGAATCTTCCCAACGATGGAGGCCATAAATGGGATGCGCAAATGTCGGTCGGTGATGCGCTTGTCAAATCGTCAAATATCATTATTGCCAAAGTTGGTGCGGAGGTTGGCAAAGCCGCGCTTGCGGAGGGGTTGCGGCAATTTGGCTTGACGCAGTTTGCGGGTGACTGTGCGTGTCGTTGGGCGGTCGGTCATGGCGTGTCAGCATCGGTCGAGCAAATCGCAAGGGCGTATGCTGTTCTCGCGAATCACGGACGCGAACCTTGGGGCGAGAAGCGGCAGATAGTCAAAGCCGAAGTCGCGGATTCGGTCTGTAAGGAATTGGAGCGCGTCACCTCAAAAGAGGGAACGGCGAAACGAGCGGCGGCTGATGGGGTGCGGACTGCTGGCAAAACAGGAACGGCGATGCGTAAGGTCGGCGGTGCGTATGTTGCGGATAAATTCAACGCCACATTTGCAGGATTCGTTCCGTCAGATGTGCCGCGCTATGTCATCGTCGTGCGATATGCTACGGGCGCTTGCAAGATGCACTTGGGTGGGCAGAGACCGGCAGAGGCATTTTCGGATATTGTTCGCCGCTTGAACTTCTAATCTCAAACAGATATTCGCGCAGCTCTTGCGCTATGCACAACCCACCTTTAACAAAGGTGGGCTTGCTATAATATGCGGCAACGCCTACAGACAGAATGATGTAGAGCATTCCAAATGCGGCGCTAAACAATGATGCGCCGCCATTGCCGCCGTGGGGGACTGCACCTAACTTTTGGCGGCAAAGGAAACAAAACAAATGAAAAAACTAATGCTGGTGCTGACAGCCGTAATCGGCTGTCACGCCTTTGCGACAGACACACTAACAGACGGTCTCTATGCCTACTATCCGCTCGACGGACACGGCAAGGACTTAAGCGACAATGCCAATCATGGGGAACTGGACGGAATCTATGAAGGCGTTGAAGGATACGACGGAAAGCCGAACGGCTCGCTTCCATTTTTTGGAGGTGATTCTGTGAATGTGTCCGTTCCCTATGGTTCGTCTTTTGAGCCAACAGAGTTGTCTTATTCCTTTTGGCTCAAAGACACAGATGCACATCATGAGGAGCGGGAGGGCATTGCTGTTCTTTCGGCTGGGCGTGGGCATGTTTGTCAGTTCAGCAGTTTCACGGGCAATGGTTTGAAACTCTCCCTTACGAGTGACGGCACTGCGGATGTACCATTGGGCATTTGCTTTCCGTTTGGTGAATGGCATCATTGGGCCGTCAGCATTGGCGATGACACGATGACCGTTTATCTTGATGGAAAGCTCTTGGCCTCAAAAAAGGGGTGCTATTTAGGGCGAAAGGAGTTTGGCGACATTCAAATCGGCGAGGCGTTTTATAGTGAAAGCGGACATTATCACAAGGCATGGACGGATGGAAACATTGATGACCTCTGCATCTACCGCAGGGTGCTGACGGCTGATGAGGTCGCGGCCTTGGCAGGCGGTGAAGTGCCGAAAGGCAAGTATCGCGCCGTCACATTTTATGCGGATGGTGGTAGCTGTGACCTTGATGTTGCCATAGTCGAAAAGGGTTCGACACTTGACTATCTGCCCTACGCCGAGCGGTTGGGCTTTGACTTCTACTATTGGTGTACCGATTCTACATTGAGCAAAGAGCTGACTTATGACACGCCGATTGATGATAACATTGATGCGCGGGTCAAATGGGCAATGAAAGATGACACCGCTTTCTACGATGGCTGTTGGTGGTACTACGCGCCATACGAAGGTGACAATTCTCGCATAGAGATTTTGGGGGTCATTGACGGAACGATTCCGAATACAATGCGGATACCCCAAACCCTAAACGGCAAGGAGGTTGTTTCGATTGGGGAGTTTGCGTTCTCTTGGCGTGATGACATTTATCATCTTGAACTTTGCAGCAATCTCGTCAATGTGGGGTGGGCGGCTTTTAGCGGATGTCGCTACCTTGAATCCTTGTGGATTCCAGGAACCTTGAAGAAGGTAGGTGATTTTGCATTCTCTGATTGCATCTCACTTACAGATGTCACGATAGAGCATGGTGTGGAGGTGTTGAGCGACGGATGTTTTCAGTATGCGACGAGCTTGATGTGGC
>JAZUGJ010000179.1:0-6746 GCA_045641145.1 Paludibacteraceae bacterium | reverse complement strand
TGAACGAAGGGTGAACGAAGGGTGAACGAACTGTGAGGCAAGGGTGCTTTTTTTGTTTGATTTATTTGCATATTTACCAAAAAAGTTGTACCTTTGCGCCTTGATACAGTAGGTCGGCTTGTCGCTTCGCGTGGCGAAGAGGAAAGTCCGGGCACCATAGGGCAGCACAGCGGTTAACGGCCGTCAGGCAGTAATGTTTGGTCACTGCTACAGAGACGAGAATGGTGAAACGGGCATACTGTGCGGTGCAATTCCATGTAAACCCGCGTTTGAGGTCGGCTCGGCCGAGCGGGAGGGTAGGAAGCGTGAGAGCAACGCAGCAATGCGTCTGTCCAGATTAATGGCAAGCGCGCCTTTGGCGTACAGAACCCGGCTTATAGACCTGCTGTATTTTTCTTTGACTGTTTGATTATTACCAATATGGGCAACCTGAAAGAGTTTATCCAAAAAGATTTATGGCATACTGCGGGCAGTGATATCGCTTCCCGTGCCAAGCGCTTGGTGTATGCCGTGTTAAAAACCGTTATCCTGTCTGTACGCGGATTTGTGAATAAGGACCTCAACCTCCGCGCCAGCGGACTGACTTATTCGCTGATGTTCGCTATCGTTCCTATTTTGGCAATGGTGCTGGCGGTCGCTAAGGGCTTTGGCTTCGAAGGCATCATAGAGCAGCATCTGAACGAGTCTTTTCTTGGTCAGATGAATATGGTGCCTACCGTGATGGGCTTTGTGGAACGCTATTTGGACACTGCCCACGGCGGAGCGTTTATCGGTGTTGGCTTGCTTATCCTGCTTTGGGCGGTCTATTCGTTTTTCCGCACGGTGGAGCAACTGTTCAATAATATATGGAATGTGCGCCAGTCGCGTTCTCTGGGGCGGCAACTGACCAATTATATCTTTATCCTTTTCCTGATTCCCGTACTGATGGTCGTGACTTCCGGTCTGAGTATTTTCCTTAATACGGCGGCTTCCGGTCTGGCACAAGTGGAGTGGCTGATGAATATGCAGACTTGGCTTGTCAAATTCTTGAGTTTTGTGGTGGCATGGGCTATTTTTACGTGGCTATATATGGCTATCCCTAACACCAAAGTACGCTTTGTCAGTGCCGTTATTCCGGGTATTGTTATTGGTACGCTGTTTCAACTCCTGCAGATGTTGTCCGTCTATATCATTGTTTTCTTGTCACGCACCAGTGTCGTTTACGGTGCCTTTGCTTCTATTCCGTTGTTGCTGACTTGGTTGCAGTGGTCTTGCTTAATGCTGCTTATAGGCGCGGAGATGTCGTTTAGTATTCAGAATCAGGAAGATTTCGACTATGAGACGGAACTAAACACCATGTCCCGCCGCTATAAGGATTATGTCATGCTGTATCTGCTGCATGTTATCGTTGTTCGCTTTGAGGAAGGACAGCCCTCGCTCACGGCACATGAACTGGCAAAGCAGGAGCATCTGCCGACCCGTTTGGTCAGCCGCCTCTTGTCCCGATTGACAGAAGTGGGTATTCTGTGCGAAGTGCACATGGATGGGGTGGAGGAGCGCACTTATCAGCCCGCGTTGGATACACATGTCATCACCTTAGGCATGGTTAACGACCGCATTGATTGTCAAGGTCTGGAGCGTTTTCTTGTCCACACCTCGCCTGCAATGGACACTTTCTGGCACCGCTATCTGGAAGCCAAACAAACGCATACCTCTCTCGGCGAAGTCTATCTGCGCGATTTATAACTCTACTGATTATATGAAGCAACAAGTTATCTTGATTACCGGTGGCAGTAGCGGAATCGGTTATGAGACTGCCAAGAGTCTTGCCGAGCAAGGGCATATCGTTTATGCTGCTGCACGGCGAGTAGAGCGTATGCAACCCTTGGGCGTCGTGGGTGTACATATTCTCCCAATGGATGTGACGGACGCTGCTTCCATGCAAACTGCCGTTTCCACCTTGCTTTCCGAACAGGGGCGTATAGATGTGCTTATCAATAATGCCGGCTATGGCTCGCTTGGAGCAGTAGAAAACGTTACGCAGGAAGAAGCACACCGTCAACTCGAAGTTAATGTGTTTGGTTTGGCGCGACTTATCCAACTCGTTCTTCCAACCATGCGTGCCCAACATAGTGGGCGCATCATCAATATCGCTTCTATTGCAGGCAAAATAACACTTGCTAATTGTGGGTGGTATAATGTGTCTAAGTTCGCGGTGGAAGCGCTATCGGATGCCTTACGGATGGAGGTCAAACCTTACGGAATAGATGTGGTTATCATCGAACCGAGTGCCATCAAAACGGATTGGGGACTGATAGCCGCTGACCACTTGTCCGATTCGTCTCAAGGAACGGTATATGAAGATGTTGCAAACAAGGAAGCTACGCTTATGCGCCAATTATATACATCTAATCTGCTATCCGGTCCCGATAGAGTGCGCCAAGCCATTTGTAAGGCAGTCAACGCTCGCCGTCCTCGCTTGCGCTATCAGCCGGGCATAGGTGCCAATCTGATGATTGGTTTGCATGCTCTCCTTCCTGCCCGCTGGTGGGACGCGCTTAATCGTTGGGTAATAAAACACGCATAATAAAAAAGTACAACTATGAAAGTCATTCTGACAGGAGCTACAGGATACGTGGGTGAGGGTGTTTTACTTGCCATGCTCGATGATGAGCGGATTGAGAAGGTTCTTTCGGTGGGGCGCAGACCCTGCGGACACACGCACCCTAAATTGGAGGAATATATCGTACCTGATTTGCTTGCGCTTAAAGCGGGCGATTCTAAATTGTGCGGATATGATGTTTGTTTCTTTATCGCAGGTATCACATCGGTGGGAACACCGATAGACACATATCGTGTTATCAGTCATGATATTCCTGTTCATTTTGCCTCTATTTTACCCGACAAGGAGAAGATGACCTTTATCTACTTGTCCGGAGCAGGCACGAGTGACAAAGGGCGCTTGCTGTGGCAACAGATTAAGTCTTCCACCGAACGGGAGACACAGACTATGGGATTTGCTCACGCCTATGGCTGGAGACCTATGTTTATGCGTCCTTATAAAGGGCAAACCAACCACCAAGTCAAAGCGCAAAAAGCCGTCTTGATACTTTATCCTTTGTTGCGTCTGTTGGGGCAGATATGTACGATGACCGAGATGGTCAATGCCATGTATCGCGTTGCCACAGAGGGCTATCCCAAGTCTAACCTCGAAGCAAGAGATATAATAAAAAACCCTAATGACTAAAATTCTCTTTGTGTGTCATGGAAATATATGTCGGTCAGTGATGGCAGAGATGCTGCTCAAGCACATGGTCGATGAAGTTGGCAGGGCGGACGATTTCTATATTAGTTCTTGCGCCACCTCCGCCGAAGAGATTGGTAACGACATCTATCCTCCTGCCCAACGTTGTCTGACGGCACACGGCATACCTTTTACGCACCACGCAGCACGGCAGATTACTTTAGCCGATTATGAACGCTTTGACCATATTATTTGTATGGAGCGTTATAACCTCCGCAATCTGCCAAAGATAACCGATAAAGTGCGCTTACTCCTTAATCGTGATGTAGCCGACCCGTGGTACACTGGGGACTTTGAAACTACCTATCGGGATTTAACTGAAGGATGCGAAAAGATAATGACAGAGGTCATATTTCCATCAAAAAATAGATGGGTGATTGAAAATTACAACTAATTGCCTCCGAATTTGCATATATCAAAAAAAATCCGTAACTTTGCAGCCGAAAGTTGCAAAGATTTCTTTTGTATGTCAAAATTAGATAAAAACATATTGGAATTTTTAGTGGCACTCGTAGCAGAGTTTGCTACTCGTTTTGGCATCTCTCAGGATAAGGCATATAATTATATTCGTGAGTATAAGGGGTTAGAATTTTTCTTTAAGCATTATAATGTACTGCATACTTTATCTTTTGCGGATAATGTAGATGATTTGATACAAGTGTGTGCTAACCATGGAGGAGCATTGCGATGAAACTTTATCACGGATCAAATATTCTCGTTAATCAGCCTGATATAAAAATGGGTAAACCATTTAAAGATTTTGGGCAAGGTTTCTATTTGTCTGACACTTTTGAGCAGGCGATGGAGATGGGCGCACGAGTGGTTGAATGCAATATGGAAGATAAGGAGCCCATAGTATCTACTTTTGATTTTGACGAGTCTGCAATGACGAATGGCTCACTTAAAGTTAAACGCTTTGAGGCATATACCAAAGAGTGGGCAGAGTTTGTGATTCGCAACCGTGATCGCAAACTTCCACAACCTTGCCACGACTATGATATTATTTATGGTCCAATTGCGGATGATAGTGTGGTTCGTCAGATGCGTAGGTTTGAAATGGGAGATATTACTTTGGATGAATTGATGAAGGAATTGCAATATCCGGCAGGTATTACCTTCCAATATTTCTTTGGTAGTGAAAGGGCATTAAAAAAACTAACATTTGTATGTTAACGGATGGTCAAATACAATGTATGAAAGAGGATATGACTGCCTCGTTGGCACAAATTCTCATTGAAGAACGCGGTTATTCTATGGAACAGGCGTTGGATGTGGTGTATAATTCTGCTACCTTCCGCAATCTTCAGAACACAGCCACCGGCTACTACTATCAAAGTGTCGGATATGTGTATGACGACCTTCAGAAAGAGATATAGGTGGTCGCAAAAATGGTAGATGGGTGATGAATTTCAATAAAATGCGTAATTTTGATACACATACAAAGTTTAGACTTGACCAAATTACATGGATTGCTTCTGCTACACTGGTGCTTCTAACTATTTGTGTGCCGTGTCTTTTAATTTGGAATGTAAATGATATAATAGAGAACATTGTTGCCTATCTTTGGTTCGGTGTACTGATTTTTACATTTGCTTTAAGCATTGTTTGCTTGTGCAAGAAAATGTATAGGATTGCGCTCATTAGCGCTATTGCTTATTTGGTCATACTTCCAATGTTATTATTTGGGGGATATGTGATTTCAAGAAAAGTAGAAGATCCCTCTTGGTCTTTGAAAGAAAAACTGTCAAGTGGTAATAATCATATTCCATCGTTAGCTGATTGTGCCGAATTTCGTTATAGTTATATTGATGAAGACAGCGCAATGTATGAGGTTGGTGTTATAGATGAAGATAGGGCTGAGATATGGAGACAGTTAGAGTGTGGTGGTTGGGAATACATAGATGATGTATCGTGGCACGCTACGATGTTTGCAAAAGGGGATAAAACTATTGAATACATACGAATTGATAAAAAGCAAGATACACTTTATATCTTATGGGATGGCGTAGCTGCTTATAAATCCTTTGCTGCGATGGAAGAATCAAATGAGAGGAAAAGATTAGAGTGTAGTAAACGAATAGATAAGAATTAAACATTATATCAATATGAAAAAGGTATTAACAATATTTTTATTTGCTTTTGCAACTTTCTTGTTTAGTTGTAGCAACCCAAAACAATCAACAACAGAAATATCTCAAAATGTTGATAGTATCGAGGTGAATAAAGACTCTATTTCTCATCCAAAAAGAGTTGGAATTCAAATGACCAAAGAGGGAGGGGTATATACTATTCCGTGTATAGTTAATGGGGTAAAAATGAATTTCGTTTTTGATACAGGAGCAAGCAATGTGTGTATATCTTTAACAGAGGCACTATTCTTGTACAAAAATGGGTATATTGATAATGAAGATATAGGAGGCAAAACAAAATCGGTCGTGGCTGATGGTAGTATAACAACCAATACGAAACTCACACTTAAAACCATCGAAATTGGTGGCATTGTTCTTCGAAATGTAGATGCTCTTGTTTCATCAAATATTGAAGCACCACTTTTATTGGGTCAATCTGCTTTGCAAAAGTTAGGAAAATTCGAAATTGATGGTGATAGTTTATTTTTTACAGGGATTGTTGAACACCCACAAATTCATCAAAACACTCAAGGTGAAACCTTTGCGCCAATTCCTCCACTAACTCCTAAAATTACTATTTGGGATAAGATTGTTGCATTCTTCGGAAATGAAAAGAAAGTAGAAGATTATTGTATTAAAGCATGGGATGCCTATCAAAATGATATGCCTGAATTGGCATTAGAATATTGTGATAAAGCCGTTGCTTGCAGAAAAAGGAGTTGGAAACCTTATGCGGTTAAGGGTAAAATGGAAGACAACAATTGGAGCGCTGCTTTATATTTTAATCAAGCTGTGGATTTAAACAAACATAGAGAAACATTTTATTTAGATGATAATGATAGCATTTCGTATAAATACACATTAGAAAACTTTTGTTGGTACTCTATTGTTAGCGGTAGGAATTCCAATCTTGCCTTAAAAAAAGCACAATCTGCATTAACAGAATACCCTAATGATGCAAGCTTAATAAATACAATTTCATTTTATTATACCCAAGGTGCAGAGTATGAATTGGCTGAGAAATGGGCTAAAAAATTAGTTGAGATAGAACCTTACCAAGGATATTTTCGTTTAGCATACTTGGCTCAGAAGCAAGGGAGATTAAGTGAAGCTATCAAATATTATGAACAAATATTGTTGATGGATAATGTACCCGAGGAGAGGATTGCTGCAACAATGAATAATTTATCAAATATTTATTGGGATTTAAATCAGCACCAACCTTATTGGGATCATACTTATCAAAATAAGGCGATAGAATTAAAGCGACAGGCAGCTATTTTGGGTAATATACATTGTCAAGAATGGTTAAAGGAAAATGGATATGATTGGTA
>JAZUGJ010000178.1:0-10463 GCA_045641145.1 Paludibacteraceae bacterium | reverse complement strand
GGTAGTCTTGCAGCAAGCGGCAACCTTCCGCACGCATCTTGTCTCCGCCCAAACCGACAAAATCGGCGGCGGCATCTTCGTTGCGGATGGCTTTCATCAAGTTAGAGCCGTGTAAGTCTCCGGACGCTTCTCCTGCCAAGATAAAGTACTTCATATTGTCAATGCAATGGCTGCCAACATATAGGGGAATGCCCCGATAAGGACACCTTTGCTCAAATTCCAAGTATCAGTTGTATAGAACACAAATATCAATGCCAGATTGGGGAATACGCTCAATAAACACAATTTGGAGAATGTGGAAAAAGCGTCTTTGCCTAACGATAGCAAAAACCACAGGTTATAGTGGTCCAAGTAGATGAGGATAAACGCCATGGGGAGCAACAACCCCAATACAATTCCAATCCAGTATTTATCAAAGTGCTGCATAGTCAGTCATATCAATGGTACAGGGTTGTACAGACAGGTAGCCGTTGTCCAACGCATAGCGGTCGGTATCGGTTGCCTCCGGCTCGTCATTGACCATATATCCGCCCAAACGGTATGCCGTTTCACCGTTATCTAAGGTAATGGGATTCATCTCTTTGGTCCAATGAGAGCGGCACTGACGCGTCCATTTGATGCCTTGAATAACTCCTTTCGGTGCGTTGATATTGTAGCATCGGTTGGTATGCAACAGTCCGTCGTCTATCAAGTGCCGAATCATCTGTTCGATATACGACTCCATGTGGGAGAAATCTGGCTGCGCGGACATATCGTCAATCGAAAACCCTATAGAGGGGATGTTATGCTCCGCTGCAATGAAACAGGCACCCATTGTCCCCGAATAGATAAGGTTAATGGCGGCATTCGAGCCATGATTGATGCCACTAACAATCAAATCGGGGCGACTGCCATCTTCCCAAATGACATGCAATGCCAATTTGACACAGTCGCTTGGTGTGCCGGATGTGGTATAAACATCTACCGCATCTGTATGTTGCAGGTGATGCAAAGTGATGGGTGCTTCAGCAGTGATGGCATTGCTCATGCCGCTTCGCGGACCGTCAGGCACCACTACGGTAACATGTCCGAAAGGTGTCAAGTGCGGGAGTAGGGTATTCAGCCCTGCCGCTCCCCAGCCGTCATCGTTTGTAAGCAGGATATTCATGTTGTTTTATTTCATCAGTCCTTTGACACGCTCAATAATACGTCCTGCCAATTGGTCTGCTAAATCCATGTTTTCCGCCTCGCTATACACGCGGATGATAGGTTCCGTATTGCTTTTGCGCAAGTGTACCCAACCTTCGTTGAAATCAATTTTGACACCGTCTTTATCATTGATGCGCTCGTTTTTGTATAAGTCCTTGATGGTGGCAAGGATGGCATCAACATCGGTGGAAGGTGTCAAATCAATGCGGTTTTTGGATATGCAGTAATTGGGGAAAGTTTTGCGCAGGTCGCTCACTTTCATGTTCTTCTCACACAACGAACTGAGGAATAGGGCAATACCAACCAACGCGTCGCGTCCGTAATGGGCAGCGGGATAAATAACACCGCCGTTGCCTTCACCGCCAATAACGGCATTGACCCGTTTCATTTCAGTAACCACATTGACTTCTCCCACTGCCGAAGCCGTATAGGTGCCACCATGCAGGCGAGTAACATCGCTCAATGCACGGGTGGAAGACATATTGGAGCAGGTGTTGCCCGCTGTGTGCCCAAGCACATAGTCCGCTACGCTGACCAATGTATATTCTTCGCCGAACATATCGCCGTTTTCGCATATAATTGCCAAACGGTCCACATCGGGATCCACTACAAAACCCACATCCGCTTTGCCCGATTTGAGCAAATCGCTTATTTCCGTCAGGTGTTGAGGAAGCGGCTCTGGATTATGGGCGAAATGACCGGTCGGTTCGCAGTTGAGGCGGATAATGTTTTTTACGCCTAATGCCTCCAATATGGCAGGAATGGCTAATCCGCCTACTGAATTGACACAGTCAATAGCAACTGTGAAATCGTGTTTGGCAATTGCTTCGCGGTTGACGAGTTGCAGGTCCAGTACTTTCTGTACATGATAGGGAAGGTAGTCCTTTTCCTTCATGTGCCCTAATTTATCCACTTCGGCAAAGTCAAAGTCTTCTTTTTCTGCAATGGCAAGCACTTCTTTCCCTTCTGCATCGTTCAAGAACTCACCCTTTTCGTTCAGCAGCTTGAGAGCGTTCCATTGTTTGGGGTTATGACTGGCAGTTAGGATAATACCGCCGGCGGCATGTTCTCCTGTAACTGCCATTTCGGTGGTGGGCGTAGATGCCATACCGATATTGACTACATCATAACCCATGCCTATCAGTGTGCCGCTGACTAACAGGTTGACCATCGGGCCGGAAATGCGTGCATCGCGACCTACTACAATAGTGTTGTTGTCTAGCAGCATTTTGCGCCGTTGAGTGGCGTATGCCGCTGTGAAACGGACAATATCTACAGGATTTAGACCTTCTCCTACGCGGCCTCCTATTGTGCCACGAATGCCGGATATACTTTTAACTAAACTCATATTAGAAAGGTTTTATCATAAATTTCAATTCATAGCCGCGAGGAGTCACACTGCTGTTATCCTCGGAAAAACCTAATTTGCTCGGACAAATAATGTGGCAATGTCCCCCGCTGTGCTTCATCACCGCAATAGCGGCAGTCCAGCCGGCGCAATAGTATGAATCGGAGATATTGCCAAATTGGAAGGAGATGGGATAACCTCCATCGTCCGTAGTCCAATAGCGGGTTGTATCTGAATAGGCGGTCAGATTGTACTTCTTATAGCGCAGAAGGATAGTATTGCCGCCTTTCACTTCCGGTGCGGTTTTGTCCTGCTCAATGATATGAATATACAAATTGTCGTAGTTAGGAACGGCATAATAATCTTTTTCTCCCCACACTTCGGGAATCTCATCCACTACGCGAATGCCCTCGCGCTCGATGTAGTCGCTTATAAGTTTCTTCTCCTGCTGCAGCAATTTGGAGTAGGTAGTAGTGGATTGGCAGCCCGTCAAAAACACGGGTAAGGCACATATAAGTCCGAATAGATATTTTTTCATGTGGATACTATTTGATAGTCAGTTCTATGCGTATGTTTTCATAGGGGGGGACAACTCCGTTTCCTGTACTGCCGAAAGCGAGATACCATGGTACCAATAGACTTATCGAATCTCCGCGATTCATTTGCGGAATGACCGACATGATGGCGGGAATCTCGTCTATTCGTCCTAAAGTGGCATCTGCCGTGTGGTCGGTAAGCAAAGTGCTGTCTAAACGGTAGAATAGGGCATGCATCTTTACCGTTTCTCCGTCTGTTAACGGTGTATCGGTCGGTTTTAGCCCGCGTACCCAATAACTGTCTTCTGTCAGTGTGTAACCGTCAGCATAACCGATTAGTTGGGCATCTGCTTTCTCTGCCATTTGCTGATTAAAGGTGACCGATTGAATGAGAGTCGTATCTTCCGCCGGTGCATGTCCGTGATAAGTCGGTCGCTGCGGCTGGGTGCGGACACAACCCGTCAGCACAACGGCGAAGAACAAAAATATGATAAATAACTTATTCATGCTTTCCCTTTTTCGTGCTTTTTTGTCGTTTGTATTCAGATGGCGTTACACCCATTACTTGTTTGAAGCACTTGGAGAAATAACGGCTATCGCTCATACCGACCATGTATGTTATTTCTGTTACATTATAAGCATTCATATCCAACAACTGCACGGCGCGTTTGATGCGTACTTCGCGGATAAATTCTACAGGACTGAGTCCCGTCAATCCTTTCAAACGGTTGAAGAATACGGTGCGTCCCATGTTCATATATCCCACCAAGTCTTCTACAGATAGGTTGTTGTTGTCCATCTGTTGGTCCATGAACGCCATCAGACGAGCCAGGAAGACATCATCCGGGGTCTTCTCCTGTTTGTGGGTATCCATGGCGATTAATTGTGTGCGATAATTGGCTTTCAGTTTCTCACGCTGTTGAAGCAGGTTGATGGCCCTTGCTTTGATAAAGGCAGGTGAGAATGGTTTGGTAATATAGTCGTCGGCACCATGCTCCAAACCTTCCAGTTGGCTTTCGATGTTCGTTTTGGCGGTCAGCATGATGACGGGCAGGGATGCCGTTTCTTCATTTTGACGCAACTTGCGGAGCAGCTCCATACCGTCCATATTGGGCATCATCAGGTCGGTAATGATAATGTCCGGCACACTCGTTTTTATTTGTTCCAGTGCTGCCAATCCGTCTTCTGCTGTATGAATATGCATGGTGTCGGCAAAGATATTGCTGATAAAAATACGCATATCTTCGTTGTCATCTACAATGAGCAGTTGTGGCAAGGACTCTTGTACCGACCATTTATGCGGGGACCGCTCCACTTTGGCGGAAGCAGGAACCGTATCGTCCACCACGATATCCACATCGGTGCCGAAATGTTCGTTACGTTTGCGGATCAGCACCGTAAAGGTTGAACCTTTCCCCACTTCGCTCTCCACCTCTATATATCCCTGGTGCATATCCATCAGTTCCTTGGTCAAGTTCAAACCGATGCCGGAACCGGGTTTGGTGTCGGCATTGTTATTCAATTCATTATGGCTTTGGAACCGTTCAAATAGTACACTGCGTTTGTCTTTCGGAATACCTGTACCTGTGTCTTGCACAGAGAGCAGCAAAAATCCTTCTTTGTCTGCCAATTGAACCCGAATTTGCCCGCCTGATGGGGTGTACTTAAAGGCATTACTCAACAGGTTGAATAGCACGGTATCCATCTTATCTCTATCCACCCAAACCAAATCGTCGCGAGTAAGCAGTTCTTTTTGGAAAGTGATGTGTTTATCCTGCGCTTCTTTGTTGAAATTACTGCAAGTCTCTTCCACCAAGGTCCAGAAATGAATGGGGCGTATTTTTAGTTTCAACTGGTTCTGTTGCATCTTCCGGAAGTCCAATAGCATATTGACCATGCGTAACATACGGCGGGCGTTTCCGGATACTATTTCCAACTGTTCCCGTACGGACGCCGGCAATTTTTCGTTTGTCAGTACATTGTCCACCGGACCTGAAATCAGCGTCAATGGTGTTCGCAGTTCATGACTGATATTGGTGAAGAAACGCAGTTTGATATCCGTTACTTTTTGCTCAATTTCCACCTCCTGTCGCAATGCGTTGTTGGCTTTCAGAAAACGCCATATCAGCCATACGATAACGGTCAAAACAAGTAAAATAATGAGTACCATCCAACCTGTTTGCCAGAATGCTCGCTGTACAGTGATGGCAATCTGGGTGTCGTTGTTCACCCAAACGCCTTCATTATTGGTGGAACGCACACAGAAAATATATTTGCCGGGGCGGAGATTGGTATAGGATACTTTTCGGTCAAAAGACCCTTTCGTCCAATCTTTATCTACGCCACTCAGTTTCCAACTATATTGTATCTTGTCTGGAGCGGCATAATCTAACGCGGCAAAAGAAAATACCGCCGAAGTGCGTTCATTTTGTTCTATGTGAGTAATGACCAACGGCGGAACGAATGAGGACTGGTGTATCTCTGCTGGGTTAAAACGGCAATATCCGTGATTATAGCCGAATACCAAATCATTCCCGATACGGAGTGCTTTGCTCTCATTGAAATAGGCGCCGCTTTCTCCGAGTAGTACATCATAACGCTGGTAGGTTTGCTCTTCGGGTTGGAAACAGGTAATCTCGTTTTCGCCGGTGTACCATATATTTCCTTCCGTATCTTCTGCTATAGCAAGAACGATATCCGAATTGGCGGGTTGGCGTTCCGGTTGGTAGCCGTTTTCGGTTTTTACCAATTGGTGCAGTCCGCCTCCGAATGTGCCGAACCAGATATGCCCTTTCTTGTCTTTCAATAAGCAGCGCACATCATAATACGGCAGCAGTGTTTTGTCTATCAACAATCCTGATGTGGTGGCGGCTATCAGAACAGAATCTGCCCACAGCAAATCGCGTACTTTCAAATTGGCACCGATAACCGATGTTTTATTCTTTTCTATTTTGAATATACCGCCTCCGTATGTTCCGATATACAATGTCTCTCCTACCTCAATAATGCTGTACACATCGGGGCAATTAAGTTGTATAGGCAATCCGATTACTCCTCTCCCTTTTGTGCCGAGCAGGGTCCCGTAATGCGTTTGTGCCACGCAATATACCATTTGATCGTCCCGTTGGAAAACTTGCAATTCGCCGTTTTTATCCATCATGGCGCGAACTTCGCCTATCGGGTCACTCGGGGTACGCAAATCAACCACTTCAAACGGTTGGGCAAATACACTGATACAATCTACCCCTTTGTCGTATGTTGATAGCCACATCAACCCCTGTCGGTCGATGTAGGCAGTATGAATCATGTTAGTAACTTTCGGAAAAGGCCATTCCAATTCGTCTTTTTCGTAGTTATAACGGGAGAAACCGCCTCCGGTCGGATTGACCCACAGATTACCTTCTTGGTCTTCCAGCATCAGCGTATTGCGCCGCAGTAGGCCTGCGTAGCGGGGGTCTAACGGTGGGCAGAATCTGCGCCATTGACCGTCTCTGTAGCGGGAAATACCCGTTTGGTTGTCTGTTTTCCAAATAATGCCGTGCTTGTCAACAAATAAAGAATCTTCTGTTTTTTCCGGCATGGGAACTGCACCTGTAATTTGGCTGAGTTGGGCGTCTTGTATGGTGTAGCAAATGTTATCGTAATTGCGGACATAGAGCGTCCCTGAATCTTCCCAAATGGCTTCCACGCGGTTGTTGTGATCTGCTGTTTCGTCATTGGGGTCGGATTTGTAGGACACAAATTTATAGCCGTCAAAACGATTGAGTCCGTCCCATGTGCCGAACCACATATATCCCTGTGCGTCCTGCATAATGCAACTAACCGTGTTTTGACTCAGTCCGTCCTCCACCGAATAGTGCCGAACTATGTAATGCGAACCGGCAAACCCTGCACATGCCGTCCACATTATTCCTGCTATAACCAATAGGCGTCTAAACATCTAAAACTAAATAATGTTCAACTACTCTCAATTTTACTCTCACCTTATCAACTTATTTCGCGAGGTGTTCCAAATACCGGCCGTAAGCCGTTTTCATCTCTTTGCCGAGTGCGCGCAGTTGGTTCTTGTCTATCCAACCGTTGCGCCATGCTATTTCCTCGATGCACGCTACATAGAAACCCTGCCTGTTTTGGATGGTGGCGATAAAATTACCTGCTTCCAACAGACTGTCGCAGTTACCGGTGTCAAGCCATGCAAAACCGCGTCCGAACAGTTTGACACGTAGTGTCCCTTCGCTCAGGTATAATTTATTTAAATCGGTTATCTCATATTCGCCTCGGGCAGAGGGTTGCAGGTTGGCTGCCTTTTCGCACACGGTTTTGTCGTAGAAATATAATCCGGGCACGGCGTAATTGCTTTTGGGGTGTTCGGGTTTCTCTTCTAACGACAACACTTTGCCGTTTTCGTCAAACTCTACCACTCCGTAGGCGCGAGGGTCGGTTACCTCATAGCCGAAGATGCACGCACCCTTGTCGTTTTCGCTTTGGGCAACGGCGTCTTGCAACATCTGGCGGAAACCCTGACCATAAAACATATTGTCGCCTAAAATGAGGCAACCCGGTTCGCCGTTTAGGAACTCGGCACCCAACACAAAGGCCTGTGCCAAACCATTGGGTACCAGTTGTACTTTATAACTCAATTTCATACCGATTCGGCTGCCGTCGCCTAACAGTTCCTCAAACATAGGCAGGTCGCGCGGGGTAGAGATAATCAATACCTCACGAATACCGGCCAGCATCAAACTGGATAGCGGATAATAAATCATCGGCTTGTCATACACCGGCATGATTTGTTTCGAAATGGCTTTGCTCAGGGGGTACAACCTCGTTGCCGATCCGCCTGCAAGAATAATTCCCTTCATATTTTGCTCTTAAAATGGTTTTCGAAAAGACAATACATTTCTCCGTGCAAAGGTACTATTTTTTTTTCAAACCGCCAAATTTATCGAACAAAAAATATTTTTTGTTCACAAAATGGAAATGTGGTTTGCATATCTCAATTTTTTTTTGTATTTTTGCATCTGCAAAAAATGGATGTTTGAATACACAAAATGTACACTATGGCACGAACAGAAATCTCTTCCCTTGGTGAATTTGGCTTGATTAAGCATTTGACCGATAAAATTCCAGTCTATCAGCCCTCTACAAAAAAAGGCGTGGGCGACGATGCGGCAGTCTTGTCGTTTGGTGCTAAACGCACCCTTGTTACTACCGACCTGCTCTTGGAGGGTATTCATTTCAATCTTGAATATGTCCCCCTCAAACACCTTGGTTACAAGGCCGTTGCTGTCAATCTGTCCGACATATACGCCATGAACGGAACCCCCACTCAAATCACTGTCTCTCTCGGTGTTTCCGCGCGTTTCTCGGTGGAGGATTTGGAGGAGTTGTATGCCGGTATGCGCTTAGCGTGCGATAAATACAAAGTCGATTTGGTAGGTGGCGACACCTGTGCTTCGGTCAATGGATTGACCATTTCCATCACCTGTCTCGGTGTGGCTGCGGAGAGGGATATCGTTTATCGCAACGGTGCCAAAGTGAACGACCTTATCTGTGTGTCCGGCAATCTCGGTACTGCGTATATGGGACTCCAACTCTTGGAACGCGAGCGCATCGCTGCCAAAGGACAACAGACGGGTGACAACATAGCCGCTTTTGAGGGGCGTGAATACCTCTTGGAACGCCAACTCAAACCCGAACCGCGGCGCGACATCGTTGAAGCGCTGCGCAAGGCGGGCATCAAACCGACTGCCATGATGGATATATCCGACGGTCTGTCTTCGGAAATCAAACACATATGCCACCAGTCCGGCGTGGGCTGTGCTATCTACGAGGATAAACTGCCCATCGACTTCAAGGCCGCCGAAGTGGCGGAGGAGATGAACCTCAGTATCGTTACCTGTGCCCTCAATGGCGGCGAGGATTACGAACTGCTGTTCACTTGTGACCTGAAAGATTATGAGAAACTGATAGCGGTGGATGATATTTATATTGTCGGTCATATCACCAAACCGGAACTGGGAACAATGCTCATTGGTCGTAACGGTGAGGAACTCGAACTCAAAGCCCAGGGCTGGCAAGCATTTACGGAATAGCGATGAAAATAACGATTGTAGGCACGGCATATCCCTATCGGGGAGGTTTGGCAACCTTTAATGAACGGTTAGCACGCCAGTTCAAGCAGGAAGGACATGAGGTGGAGGTGATTACTTTCACGCTGCAATATCCGTCTTTTCTGTTCCCGGGCAAAACACAGTACTCGTCCGAAGTGGAACCAACGGATATCTCTATTCGTCGGTTGCTCCATTCGTGTAATCCGTTCAGTTGGATTCGGCTGGGTCGCATGCTGCGTCAGTCGCGCCCGGACATGTTGATTTGTTGCTACTGGATGGCATTTTTTGCCCCGGCATACAGCACCGTTTGCCGTATTGCCAAACGGAACGGGGTGACCCGCTGCGTCGCGCTCGTGCATAACATGTTCCCTCACGAGAAAAGTGTTTTGGACAAGTTGTTTGCCCCTTGTTTCGTTAAGGCACAGGACGCCTTTGTCACCCTCAGCGATGCCGTCGCCAAAGATATCAAAGGTCTAAACTCTAAACTCTACACTCTAAACTCTAAACAGCAACCGCAGGTTGCTATCAGCCCCCATCCCATCTATGACCATTACGGAGAACGAATGAGCAAGGAAGAGGCGTGTGCTGCGCTGCATTTGGACCCCGACAAGAAATATTTGCTTTTCTTCGGTTTGGTACGTGCCTACAAAGGGTTGGACCTGCTCTTGGACGCCCTTGAAAGAATCAAGGATACACAACCCGATGTGCAACTGCTCATCGCCGGCGAGTTCTACGAGAACGAGGATAAATACCGCCGACAAATACAAGATAACGGCTTGGACGACCGTGTTATTATTCGCAATGAGTTTATCCCCGATGCCGACTTGCGCAAGTACTTCGGAGCAGCCGACCTGATTGTACAACCCTATAAATCAGCCACGCAGAGTGGCGTGACGCAGGTGGCTTTCCACTTTGAAAAACCTATTTTGGTTACGAATGTCGGTGGATTAGGCGAGATAGTGCATCACGGCAAGATGGGGTACGCCGTCGCACCGGACAGTCAGGAGATTGCCGAGTGTATGGAAGACTACTTTGCCCACAACCGCCAAACGGCTTTCACCGCCTATCTGCAAAAAGAAAAAGTCAAATACGGCTGGGACAAGATGACCCAAGCGTTCCTTTCGCTAATATAGGAGGTGATAATAAGGTGATGATAAGGTCTTTTTGAGTAGAGGGTTGGCAGACCGTTGACCGACCGTTATTCGACACTTGTCAAGGGGACACAAAAACACCCGCCTCGAGTTTTCTTTTTACTCGGAGCGGTCGTTTTTACCCTTT